>NZ_JBEPSD010000001.1:0-340523 GCF_040548735.1 Rhodanobacter soli
TGCGGGTGCGCGTTCGCCTCGTTCGGCACGCCGTGCGTGGCCCAGCGGGTATGCGCGATGCCGGTGCCGCCGGCCAAGGGGTCGGCCAGGTACAGTGCCTCCATCTCGCGCACCTTGCCCTTGGCGCGCACGCGGCGGACCTGGCCGCCGTCCAGCACGGCCAGGCCGGCCGAGTCGTAGCCCCGGTATTCCAGCGCCTTCAGGCCGGCGATCAGCAGCGGCGCGACATCCCGCTGGGCGACGGCAGCAACGATTCCACACATGGCAACGCTTCCTTATGCTGGGTACGAAGTTCAAGCCGGCCGGCCATTCTGGGGTGGCCGCATTGCGGCCAGCTTTCGTGGCCGAACCCGCAGCCATGGCGACGCAGCCGCCGGATCAACCGCTTGGTTCGCCTTGCGGTGCAGATAGTTCAACGGGTCGACGTGGGAGCCCAGGCCATCACGGCAGTGGACGCCGGGGCGCGGCAATGCGTCACGACTCCATGAACATACCCGCCTCATCGACGATGCCGGCCGGCTTGTGGCCGTCCATTTCCGGCGGCCGTCATACCGCCGGATGCGTGTACAGGCAGTGATCGGCCATTCGAACGAGCCATCACCACGGCGCCACACAGGCGCCGATCGCCGAGTGACCGGCGCCTGCCATGTTGCCGTACAACATGCGACAGGCATCGTTTGCCTTCATGATCGCCCGGGTTTCCCCTTCCCATGGCAACCGGAATCGTCCCACGCATGAAGGCAAAACCCGAACTGTCGTTCTGGCAGATATGGAACATGTGTTTCGGATTCCTCGGCATCCAGTTCGGCTTTGCGCTGCAGACGGCGGACGTCAGCCGCATCTTCCAGACGCTCGGCGCGTCGCTGGAGCAGATCCCGGTGCTATGGATCGCCGCACCGATCACCGGGCTGATCGTGCAGCCGATCGTCGGGCATCTGTCCGACCGCACCTGGACACGGCTGGGACGCCGGCGTCCGTACTTCCTGATCGGCGCGGTGCTTGCCTCGCTGTCCCTGCTGTGGATGCCGAATGCGTCGGAGCTGTGGATCGCGGCGGCCCTGCTGTGGCTGATGGATGCGTCGATCAATGTTTCGATGGAGCCGTTCCGCGCCTTCGTCGGCGACCAGCTGCCGGTTCGCCAGCGGCCGCTGGGTTACTCGATGCAGAGCTTCTTCATCGGCATCGGTGCGGTAGTCGCCTCCGCCATGCCCTGGCTGTTGGCCAGGTTCGGATTCAGCAACATCGCGCCGGACGGCGGCATTCCGGACACGGTGAAGTATTCCTTCTACGCCGGTGGCGCGGTCCTGTTGGGCGCGGTGCTGTGGACCGTGCTCAGCACGCGCGAATACGCGCCCGAACAGCTGCGGGCATTCGACCCCGTGCCGGTCGACGAGCAGGATCCACGCGGGGCAGGCGGCACGCGCAGCGGGATCGCCTGGGCCCTGGCCGGCGTGGCCGGCGCGGTGCTGATCGGCCATTACCACCTGCAGCAGGAACTCTACCTGCTGGCCGGCGGCCTCCTGGTGTACGGAGTTTCGCTGCTGTGGCTGGCGCGGACCCGCAGCCGCGGCATGCTCGCGCAGGTGCTCGGCGACGTGCGCGCGATGCCCGATGCGATGCGCCGGCTGGCGTGGGTGCAGCTGTTCTCGTGGTTCGCGCTGTTCGCGATGTGGATCTATGCCACCGCCGCCGTCACCCAGGTGCACTTCGGCAGCAGCGATCCGCGCTCGGCGGCGTACAACGACGGGGCCAACTGGGTCGGCGTGCTGTTTGCCGCCTACAACGGTTTTGCCGCACTCGCCGCGTTGGTCATCCCGTTGATGGTGCGCCGCTGGGGACTGCGTGCCAGCCATCTGATCAACCTGTGGCTGGGCGGCGCGGGGCTGCTTTCCTTCCTGCTCATCCGCGATCCGCACTGGCTGCTGCTGTCGATGCTCGGCGTCGGCTTTGCCTGGGCGTCGATCCTGTCGCTGCCCTACGCCATGCTGTCCGACAGCGTGCCGTCGGCCAAGATGGGCGTGTACATGGGCATCTTCAATTTCTTCATCGTCATCCCGCAGCTGGTGGCCGCGAGCGTGCTTGGCCAACTGCTGAAGCTGTTCTTCCACGGCCAGCCGATGTGGGCGCTTGCGCTGGGCGGGGCGAGCCTGCTGGTTGCCGGGCTGTGCACGCTGCGCGTGCGGATCGCGCTCTGAACCGAGGTCATGAATCCGACAGTCCGGTCGCCTCGTTCGACACATGTCGCCGATGTGCGGCGATGCGCGGGTTCCTACCATGGCAGTCGACATGAACCCGCCTGGCGTCGCGCCTGCCGCGGATACGCTGGGAACCGTGGAGATGCCGGCATGACGATCGACCTTGCTCGACCTTACCTTCTGTCGGAACGGCAGGTTGCGGATTTCCGCCGCGACGGTTTCATCAAGCTCAAAGACGTGTTCAACGCCGACGAGCTGCGCCACTACGGCGAAGAAATCACGCGGCTGACCATCGCGCTGAATACCCAGACGCTGCCGCTGGAACAGCGCAGCACCTACGACCGCGCCTTCCTGCAGGTGATGAACCTGTGGGAGGAAAGCGAACGGGTGCGCGAGTTCGTGTTCGGCCGTCGCCTCGCCGGCCTGGCCGCGGCGCTGCTGCAGGTCGACGGCGTGCGCCTGTATCACGACCAGTCGCTGTACAAGGAGCCGGGCGGCGGCATCACGCCGGCGCATGCCGACCAGTACTACTGGCCGGTCGACAGCGACCGCACGATCACCGCATGGGTACCGCTGCAGGCGGTGCCGCAGGAGATGGGGCCGCTCGCATTCTTCGCCGGCAGCCAGGCGGTGGAGTTCGGCCGCGACCTAGGCATCTCCGACGAGAGCGAACGGGCGATCACGGCGAACATGGAGGCGCAGGGTTTCCGCGTGGTGGACGAGCCTTTCGCGCTGGGCGAGGTGAGCTTCCACCTCGGCTGGACCTTCCACCGCGCCGGCCCGAACCGCTCGGCGCGGCCGCGTTCGGTGATGACCGTGATCTACATGGATCGCGACATGAAGCTTAAGGCGCCCGGCAACGCCATGCAGCAGGCGGATTGGGAGCGCTGGTGCCCCGGCGCCAAGGCCGGCGAGGTCATCGCCACGCCGAAGAATCCGCTGTTGTTCGAACGCGCGCCATGAGCACCGGCATCGCCAGCGGGCCGGCGATCATCGCCGACGGCAAGGGCGGATTCGCGATCGAGACGATCGAGGTCGAGCCGCCCGGACCGGGCGAAGTGCGCGTCGCCATTGCTGCGGCTGGCGTCTGCCATACCGACCATGCCTCGCTGCACTGGCCCGGCCCGCTGGTGATGGGTCACGAGGGGGCCGGGCATGTCGAACAGGTCGGCGAGGGCGTGCGCGGACTCGAGATCGGGCAACCGGTGTTGCTGAACTGGGCGATCCCCTGCGGCGCTTGTTTCCAGTGCGCACGTGGCGCCGCGACCCTGTGCGAACGGACCCACGAACTCGACGTGCCCCGGCTGGGCAACAGCCGTGCCCACGCCGGCGCGACGCGCTGGCGCGGGCGTCCGGTCGAGCGCTCGTTCCACCTCGGGACGTTCGCGCGGCATGCGCTGGTGCGTGCCGAGGCGGTGACGCCGTTGCCGGCGGAGCTGCCGGTGGACGCGGCCTGCATCCTCGGCTGCGCGGTGATGACGGGCGTCGGCTCGGCGGTGAACGTGGCCGCCGTCGCGCCGGGCGCGTCGGTGGCGGTGCTGGGGTGCGGCGGGGTAGGGCTCAACGTGATCCAGGGCGCGCGGATCAGCGGTGCCCGCACCATCATCGCCATCGATCGCGTACAGGCCCGGCTCGAGCGCGCCCGCGAGCTGGGCGCCACCCATCTGCTGCTGGCCGCCGACGACGATCCGCAGCATGCGCAGCTGGTCGCCGCGGTACGCGCGCTGACCGAAGGCCGCGGCGTGGATCACGCCTTCGAAGCCACCGGCACGGCAGCTCTTGCCTTGCTGCCGCTGCAGCTCGCGCGCAACGGTGGCGACGCATTGCAGGTCAGCGGCGCGCATGGAACGGCCGCGTTCGAACTGCCGCAGCTGTTCTGGAACAAGCGCTACATGGCGCCGCTGTATGGCGACTGCGTGCCCGACCGCGATTTCCCGCGCCTGTTCGACTGGATCGCTCGTGGCCAGCTCGAACTCGCCTCGCTGATCAGCCATCGCTATCCGATGGAAGCGTTGGGCTGCGCCTTCGACGACATGCTGGCCGGACGCAGCATGAAGGGAGTGTTGCGCATCGCATGAATACCGGCCAGCCGACCTTTCGCACCATCGAGCAGTCCGATTCCGCCATCGCGACGACCGGGCTGGAGTTCGTCACCGTCAAGAGCCGCGCGCTCGGCCGACGCGTCGACGTCACCCTGTTCGTGCCGCCCGCGACGCGCGGCGCGACGGATCTGCCGATGGTGATGCTGCTGCATGGCGTGTTCGGTTCGCACTGGGCGTGGGCGCTGAAAGGTGCGGCTCACCTCACCGCCGCGCGGTTGATCGCCGAAGGCGCGTTGCCGCCGGTCGCGCTGCTGATGCCGTCGGATGGCCTGTGGGGCGATGGATCGGGCTATGTGGCGCAGGCGGGCCAGGATGCCGAACGCTGGATCATGGACGAGGTGCCGGCGCTGGCGTGCGAGGTGATCGAAGGCTGCACGACGCGCTCGCCACTGCTGCTGGCGGGCCTGAGCATGGGCGGCTTCGGCGCCTTGCGGCTGGCGGGAAAATATCCGCGGCGCATCACCGCTGCCGCCGCGCTGTCGACGGTGACCGACGTCGCACAGCTCGACGGGCTCATCGAGGAAAGCCGAACCGGCTGGAGCGATGCCCCGGCCGACCGCAGCATCCTGGCCGCGCTGGTCGGCGCGACCGACGTACTGCCGCCGATCCGCCTTGCCTGCGGCCGCGACGATCCGTATCTGGACGCGAACCGCACACTGCACCGCGCGCTGCAGCAGGCCGGCATCACCCATCAGTACGCCGAAGGCGAGGGCGGGCACGACTGGCCTTACTGGGCCGCCGCACTGGACGGCACGCTGCGCTTCTTCGGCCAGATGCTGCATGCCCACACTGAAGAAGGGAACGACGCATGAACCTGATGAAGTCCACGCTCACCTGGGTCGCCACGATCATGCTCGCGATGGCGGCGTTCTCTACCCCGGCCTCGACCGCACCGCCGCGAGTGCAGTCAGCCGACGAGGTTTTCTATCAGATCTTCGAGCGCAGCTTCCGCGACAGCAATGGCGACCGCATCGGCGACCTCAAGGGCCTGACGTCCCAGCTCGACTATCTCAAGCAACTGGGCATCACCTCGATCCTGCTCACGCCGCTGCAGCCTTCGCCGTACTACCACAATTATTTCGCCACCGACTTCAGGGCGATCGAACCGGCCTACGGTTCGATGGACGATTACTTCGCGTTCGTCCGCGCCGCGCATGCGCGCGGGCTGAAGGTCTATCTGGACGAGGAATTCCAGTACGTCGCCGAGGGCCACCCGTGGTGGCGCGAATCGATAGGCAGGCCTCATGCCAAGTACGCCGATTACCTGCTGTGGCGCGATCCGGAGCATCGCATCGCCGAACCGTTCCTCGACCACGCCACCTGGGCCGGCTATGACGGCCGCCAGATCGGCATCGCCATGGTCGACCTGAACCAGCCGGCGGTGAAGCGCTACTTCCTGGATATGCTGCTGTACTGGGCCGATCCCCACGGCGACGGCAGCGGCCGCGATGGCGTCGACGGTTTCCGCATCGACCACATGATGGACGACCTCGACCACAAGGGCCTGGACAAGAACCTGTTCGCGGATTTCTGGACGCCGATGTTCCGCGCGCTGAAGGCGCGGCGGCCGGAGCTGCGCATCCTTGCCGAACAGGCCGGCTGGGGCTACGGCCAGGAATTTCTGACGCGCGGCCACGCCGACCTGGTATTCGCGTTTCCGTTGCGCGGTGCGCTGGTGCAGCTCGACAAGCAGGCCATCGTCAAGGCGCTGCGGGCCACGGCCGCCGCCACGCCACCGGGCAAGGACCAGGTGATCCTGCTGGAAAACCACGACATCGACCGCTTCATGTCGCTGGTCGACGGCGACCCGGCACGGGCCCGTGCCGGTGCTGCCATCGCGCTGATGCTGAAGGGCGAGCCGCTGATCTACTACGGGCAGGAACTGGGCATGCGCGGACGCCCGCTGCAGAACGCCCCGGTATCCGACGGCATCCAGATCCCGATGCGCGAAGCGTTCCGCTGGAAAGCCGACCTCGCCGCCCCGGGTTCGGCCACCTGGTATCAGGGCCCGCAGCGCTGGTGGACCGAGCGCTTCAACCGCTCGAACGACGGCGTATCGCTGGAGGAAGAACAGGCGCGGCCGGATTCGCTGTACCACTGGTACCGGAAACTGCTGGCGCTGCGCCATGCACGGCCGGAGTTGCGCGAAGGCAGCCAGCGCATCCTGTGCGACGATGCTTCCGCGGTGCTGTGCATCCTGCGCGAGCAGGGAGCTCGGCGTACGCTGCTGCTCGTCAACCTCGGCCATACTGATGCGCGGCCGGCGCTCGACCCTGCGTCGATCGGCGATACGCCGTGGGTCGATCTGCTGGATGGCGGCGCGGGTGCAGCGGTCGACACGGTCCTGCACCCGATGCAGGTGCGCGTGCTCGGTACGCGCTGAGGCGACGCACGACCGGTGGAACGCCGGGGGAGGAACTCGACATGGCGCTGCCGCATCTCGATCGACCGATCTGCGAGCCGGTCGAACTGCGTCCGGGCGCCACGGTGCGCGCGGAGCGCATCCGGCAGGGGCGCGAGGCCACCGCGTCCGAACCGTTCGTGCATTTCCACGACGTGCACGAACTGGTGCTGTTCGGCAAAGTGTCCGGACATTTCGTCGCCGACGACCGGCGCTACACGCTGGCTCCCCGCTGCATCGCCTTCGTGCCCTCGATGATCCATCACGACTTTGCGCTGGGCGCGGGGCCGCGCGACTGGGTGCTGGTGCAGGTCGAGGCGGGCGCCGGCGAGACGCTGGCGCGCACCTCCGGCCTGGAGCGCCTGCAGCACCCGTTCTGCGCCCGGCCCGACCGCGCAACGTATCTCCGCCTGCTGCTGCTGGCCGACTGGCTTACCGGGCTGGATGCGGCCGACCCGTTGGCGTTGCCGCTGATCGAACTGCTGCTGCGTGCGGCCGTCCGCGCACCCGCCATCCAGGGCCAGAGGCTGGCTGCGGACGCCGGCGGGCTGCAGCGCCTGCGCCCGGCGATCGACCGCTTGCGCAACAACCCGGCCGACGCGCCCGGAGCGGAGCAGGCCGCGGCACTGTGCGCGCTGTCGCCGGCCTATTTCAGCCGCCGCTTCAAGCAGCAGGTCGGCATGAGCTGGAGCGACTACGTCCGCACGCACCGCCTGCACCTGGCCAGCCGGCGGTTGCTGGAATCCGGGCAGAGCGTCGCCGCCATCGCCGACAGCCTGGGCTTCTCCACCCCGTCACACTTCGGCGAACTGTTCCATCGCCGCTTCGGCATGACGCCAGGGGATTACCGCCGCGCCGGGCGCGGCGGTTCCACGCTGTAGCGGATGTTTTCAGTTTCGGGAAGGTGCTGGTAGGCCGAGCGCTCCTTCAGCCTTTCACATCCGGCACCACCACGGCGGCTCCCCCGTTGCCGGATCGCTTCAGCAGCCACGCCAATACCGGCGGCGTCACCATCGCGGTGAGCAACGACATCGCCACGATGATGGCGTAGATGCGGTTGTCGAATACGCCAGCGGCGAGGCCCAGGGTGGCGACCACGATGCCCACCTCGCCGCGCGGCACCATGCCGAAGCCGATGATGGTGGCGCTGCGCCGGCCCAGCGACAGCGAACCGAGCCAGCCGCCGATGAACTTGGAGACGATCGCGATCGTGGTGACCACGGCCAGCATCAGCAGGGCGTCCATACTCGCCAGCTCGTGCAGGTCGACCTTGCTGCCGGTGACCACGAAGAAGAACGGCGTGAGCAGGGCCAGCAATGGCTGGGTCTGTTTCTCCAGGGTGTGCTGCTGGCGGGTTTCCGAGGCGATCATGCCGGCCAGAAACGCGCCGATGATCGCGGCCAGGCCGAACTGGGTGGACAGCCAGGCCAGGCCCAGGCACAGCGCCAGCACGATCATCAAGGGCGAGTGCGGGCCCAGCGGCTTGTCCAGCCAGGCGGAGTTCCAGCGCATCACTCGCGCGCCGCCCCAACCGATCACCGCGATGAAGCCGACCGCGCCGGCCAGCACCACCAGCAGGTGCGAGGCGTTGATGCTGCCGCCGCCCTGCAGCGACACCACGATGCCGAGCAGCAGCATGGCGAGGATGTCGTCGATCACCGCGGCGCCCAGGATCACCTTGCTCTCGATGCGCTGCAGCGCGTTCAGCTCCTGCAGCACACGCGCGGTGATGCCGGCCGAGGTGGCCACGAAGGCGGCCGCGACGAACAGCGAGCGGTCCCAGTCGAAGCCGTTGCCATGGGCCCACACGCTGCCCATGCCGAACGGCACCAGCACGCCGACCACGCCGACCACGAACGCGACCTTGCCGACCTTCTTCAGGTCTTCCAGCCGCGTTTCCAGGCCCACCGCGAACAGCAGCAGGATCACGCCGATCTCGGCCAGCACGTCGAGCGGGGTGCCGGTGACGATCTGCTCCGGGCTGATCCAGCCCAGCAGGGAGGGACCGATCGCGCAGCCGGCGGCGATCTCGCCGACCACGCCGGGCAATTTCAGCCGTTGCGCGATCTCGCCGCCGATCTGGGCGGCGACGAACACGACGAACAGGGTGAACAGGATCTCGCTGGCGTGGTGCATGCGGCGCGTGCCCGGGCTTTCGACAAAGACTGCATGCTACATGCAGCCTCCTGCGTCATGCAGCGCCGGGCACCGGACGATCGTGCCGCAAGCGGCTGAACACGCGGCTGGCCACCGCGGTGATCGCCGCCAACATGATCATCGTCCAGCGGAATGCCACCACGTAATCTTCGTGGGCGTGGCCTTGCAGCATCGCTTCCATCAGCAAGGTGGACAGTGCGATGCCAAAACTCATCGCGAGGTACTGCACGGTCGAGGCCATCGACGAGGCCATCGAGGCGTGCTTGATGTCGAGGTCGGTGTAGATCAGCGTGTTCATCGTGGTGTATTGCAGGCCGGCGAAGGCGCCGTAGGCGAACGTCAGCAACGCGATCACCCACACCGGCGAGCCCGGACCGAGCAGGGCGAACGTGGCCAGCAGCGCGGCCACGATCAGCGTGTTGCCCAGCAGCAGGCGGCGGTAGCCGTAGTGCACCAGGGCGCGGTTGACCGCCCACTTCGCGATGATCGAACCCAGCGCCTGCGGCACCATCATCAGGCCGGCCATCAGCGGCGACCAGCCGCAGCCGACCTGCAGGAACAGCACCAGCAGCAAGAACATGCCGGAAATGCCGAGCCGGGTGAACAGCCCGCCGGCCAGCGACACCCACACGCTGCGCACGCGCAGCAGTTGCAGGTCCGCCACCGGATACGGGGTACGCCGGCTATGCCACACGTAGATCGCCCCGAGCAGCACGGCAACCAGCGCGCACAGGCCCATCCGCAGCCACGGTACCGGTGCGCTGCCGGCCAGTTCCGAGGCGGTGAGCAGCAGCGCCGAGGCGGCACCGAACAGCAGGAAGCCGGACAGGTCGAAGCGGTTCGCGCGGTCGAGCCGGTAGTCGGGCATGTCGCGCTTGTTCATCCACACGCCGGCGATCGCCACGGGCACGTTGATCAGGAAGATCAGCCGCCACGAGGTGAACTCGACGATCGCGCCGCCCAGCAGGGGGCCCAGCACTGAACCGAGCAGGCCGAACGTGGCCACCGTGCTCATCGCCCGCACGAACTCGCGCTTGTCGATGCTGCGCACCAGCACGTAGCGGCCCACCGGCATCAGCGAGGCGCCACCGATGCCCTGCACCACGCGCGCGGCGACCAGTTGCGGCAGCGTCTGCGCCACGCCGCACAGCAGCGAGCCCAGGCCGAACACCACGATCGCCGCGCCGAACACCCGCCGCGTGCCGAAGCGGTCGCACAGCCACGGGCTGGCCGGGATCAGGATCGCCAGGGTCAGCACGTAGCTGGTCAGCGCGGTGCGCATGCCCAGCGGGGTGACCAGAAGCGCTTCGGCCATCGCCGGCACCGCGGTGTTGACCACGGTGGAATCCAGTGCCTGCATGAAAAACGCGGCGGCCACCAGCCACAGCAGTCCACGGAAGCGCTCGCGCGTGGAAATTTCACGCAAATCAGCCGCATCCGTCGTTGGCACGAGGGCGTCGGGGGCGACGGCGTGGGTGTCCGCGGCAGTGTGGGGAGGCATTTCCCGCATGGTAGCTGCTATGACAGCTTGATTTTCGCCGGTGGTATCAGCACAGTGGACCTTGTTTCATCTGCCAGTCATGCCCAGATAGGCATCACGGCCACTAACAACCACACGCGCCGGGGCGTCTTCGTTCCGGCGTGTGCTTTTGTGCGGCAGGAGCCGCGAGTATCAGGAAAAGCCATGAGCAAGCCACCGATCACTGTTTCCCGCATCGACATGGAACGCATCGAAGCGTTGCTGGAACGCCTGCCGGCCGCCGAGGCCGACAAGCTCGATGCGCTGCGCGCGGAGCTGGATCGCGCCGACGTGGTCGAGCCGGCGGCGATGCCGGAGCACATCGTGACGATGAATTCCACCGTCACCTTCGAGGACGAAAGCAACGGCGAAAAGCTGACCCTGACCCTGGTGTACCCGGCGGCTGCCGGCGCGCCCGGCACGGTGTCGATCCTGGCGCCGGTGGGCAGCGCGCTGCTCGGGCTGGCGCGCGACCAGCAGATCGACTGGCCCACGCCGGACGGCCGCAAGCGTCGCCTGAAGGTGCTGGAGATCGCCTACCAGCCGGAAGCGGCGGGCCACTTCCACCGCTGAGTCCATCGCGCTCCGGTGTCGTTAAACTGCGGGGAGATCCGAAGGAGACCCGCATGACCGAACGCCCGGCCCCGGCCGAGACTGTCGCCCGCGCCGCAGCGCTGCGGGCGCAGATCGAGCAGGCCAACTACCGCTATCACGTGCTCGACGACCCGGACATCACCGACGCCGAGTACGACCGGCTGATGCGCGAGCTCGAAGCGCTGGAGGCCGAGCACCCCGCACTGGCCTCGCCCGATTCGCCGACCCGCAAGGTCGGCGCACGAGCGCGGGGCGGTTTTGCCGAGGTGCGCCACGCGATCCCGATGCTGTCGCTGGGCAATGCGTTCGAGCAGCCCGGCGAGTCGGATCGCGAACGCTTCCGCGAAGTGGCCGAGTTCGAGCGCCGCATCGAGCAGACGACAAAACGGACTGAACCAGTTTTCTCGGTGGAACCCAAGCTCGATGGCCTGGCGATCAGCCTGTGCTACGAACAGGGCGTGTTCGTGCAGGGCGCCACCCGCGGCGACGGCGAGACCGGCGAGGATGTGACCGCTAACCTGCGCACGGTACGCGCCATACCTTTGAAACTGCGCGGCAAGGGCTGGCCTGACGTACTGGAAGTGCGCGGTGAAGTGATCATGCTGCACAAGGATTTCGAGGCGTTCAACGACTACGCCCGCAAGCATGGCGAAAAGCCGCTGGCGAACCCGCGCAACGGCGCCGCCGGTTCGCTGCGCCAGCTCGACCCGGCGATCACGGCGAAGCGGCGCCTGAGCTTCTTCGCCTACGCGATCGGCGTGGTCGAAGGCGGCGAACTGCCGCCGACGCACTCGGCCACGCTGCAGCAGTTGCGCGAGTGGGGTTTTCCGGTTTCGCCCGAAGTGGGTATCGCGCGCGGCTTCGACGGCCTGATCGCGTACTTCCACCGCATCGGAGCGAAACGCGACAGCCTGCCGTACGACATCGACGGCGTGGTCTACAAGCTGGACGACTACGCCGGCCAGCGCGAAATGGGCTTCGTCTCGCGCGCGCCGCGCTGGGCGATCGCGCACAAGTTCCCGGCGCAGGAACAGACCACGCAACTGCTCGGCATCGAGGTGCAAATCGGCCGCACCGGCGCCGCCACGCCGCGCGCGCGAATGGAGCCGGTGCAGGTAGCCGGGGTGACGGTGACCTACGCCACGCTGCACAACGCCGACCAGGTCGCACGGCTGGACGCGCGCGTGGGCGACACCGTGATCGTGCGCCGCGCCGGCGACGTGATCCCGGAAGTGGTGCGCGTAGTCGAGGACTTGCGCCCGGCCGGCACGGTACCGTGGACGATGCCCACGCACTGTCCGGTGTGCGGCTCCGAGCTGCTGCGCGAGGAGGGCGCCGCCGCGTGGCGCTGCTCCGGCGGGCTGGTCTGCGCCGCGCAACGCAAGGAGGCGCTGATCCACTTTGCCTCGCGCCGCGCCATGGATATCGAGGGACTGGGCGAGCGCTTCGCCGAGGCGCTGGTGGAGCTCGACATCGTGCACTCGCCGGCCGACCTGTATGCGCTGACGGTGAAGCGCTTCGTGGCGATGAAGCAAGCCATCGACGAGCGCGACGGGACGACGCCGGAGACGGTGAAGGCCGGCAAGGTGGCGACCAAGTGGGCGGAAAACCTGGTGGCCGGGATCGAGGCCAGCAAGCACACCACGCTGGCGCGCTTCCTGTATGCGCTGGGCATCATGCACATCGGCGAAAGTACGGCGAAGACACTGGCGGCGTGGCTGGGCCGGCTCGACTTCGTGCGCGGCACGCCGGCGGCCGTACTGCGCGTGCTGCCGGATATCGGCAGCGAAGTGGCCACCTCGATCGCCGGCTTCTTTGCGCAGGCGGGCAACGAGCAGGTGGTCGACGCGCTGCTCGAAGCCGGCATCGCGTTCAGCGACGAGGGCGCGCCGTCGCCGCTGCTGCGCGAGCGCCTGAACCTGGGCGTCTTGCTGGGCATGGCCAACATCAACAAGCTCGGCCCGAAGAGCTGCAAGCTGCTGGTGCAACATTTCCCCACGCTCGACCAGTTGCTGGCCGGAGGATCGGCGCACTGGATCACCGCCGGCGTGCCGCAGGCGGCGGCGACCAGCCTGGAAAACCATATCGCCGATCCAGCCGCATTGGCCGAACTGCGCGAAGCCGAGGCCGCGATGCAGCGTCTGCTCGAAGCGATTCCGCGCACGGCCAGGGCGACGAGCGCGCCGCTGGAAGGGCAGACCTTCGTGCTCACCGGCACGCTGGCCTCGCTCAGCCGCGACGAGGCGAAGGATCGACTCGAAGCGCTGGGCGCCAAGGTCTCCGGTTCGGTATCGAAGAAAACCAGCGCGGTGATCGCCGGCGAAGCCACCGGCTCCAAGCTGGACAAGGCACAGGAGCTGGGCGTGCCGGTGTGGGACGAGGCGCAACTGCTTGCCCTGCTCGGCGAGCACGAGGCAGGTTGATGGGCGTCGAACCACTTGCCGCCCTGCAGCTGCGCGCGCGGCTGTACGCACTGGTACGCGCACATTTCGCCGAGCACCGAGTGCTGGAAGTGGAGACGCCGATCCTGTCGGCGGCCGGCAATACCGAGCCGAACATCGAGAGTTTCAGCACGCGCTTCAGCGGCCATGTCGACGCCGGCGCGCGCGAGCGCTGGCTGCGCACCTCGCCGGAATATCCGCTGAAGCGGCTGCTCGCGGCGGGTGTCGGCGACTGCTACGAGCTGGGCCGGGTGTTCCGCAACGGCGAGGCGGGCGGGCGGCACAATCCCGAGTTCACCATGCTGGAGTGGTACCGGGTCGGCTGGGACCATCGCCGGCTGATGCAGGAAACCATTGCGCTGGTCGAGGCGGCGCTGGCGATGGTGGGACGGCGCGCCGAGGTGCTGGTGACGAGTTACCGGCAACTGTTCCTCGACGGGCTGGGCATCGACCCGGCGCATGCCTCGATCGACGAGCTGCGTGCACCGCTGGCCGAGTACGGCATCGGTCCGAATGGCCTCGGCCGCGACGACTGGCTCGACCTGCTGATCACGCACAAGCTGCAACCGGCGTTTCCGCGCGATCGCATCACGGTGATCCACGACTACCCGGCCAGCCAGTGCGCGCTCGCGAAGATCCGTCCCGGTGAGCCGCCGCTGGCCGAGCGCTTCGAGTTGTACCTGGGTCGCTACGAGCTGGCCAACGGCTATCACGAATTGAACGACGCCGCGGAACAACGCAGGCGTTTCGAGCGCGACAACACGGTGCGCCGCGCGCGCGGCCTGCGCGAGATCCCGCTCGACGAACACCTGCTCGGCGTGCTCGACGCGATGCCCGACTGCGCCGGCGTGGCACTGGGCATTGAGCGCTTGCTGATGTGCCTGGCCGACACCGACGCGATCGCCGACGTGCTGGCGTATCCATTTTCCGAAGCCTGACCCGGTGGCCTGAAACCGACGCCCCCGCGCCGGACGTGGATGTCTTGACGCGATCGCACGATGGCAGCGACGGACGGGGCTGCTAAGGTTGCGCGCTTGTCATGGCAGGAATGCTCACGCGATGCAGACCCCACTGGTTGACAACTTTCCCTCCGATCGTCTGCGCCGACGCGACGTGAAAACCCTGCTGCTGTCCGCGCTGGGCGGTGCGCTGGAGTTCTACGACTTCGTGGTGTTCGTGTTCTTCGCGATCCCGTTGAGCCACCTGTTCTTTCCGCCCGACACCGCGCCGTGGCTGGCCCAGCTGCAGGTGTTCGGCATCTTCGCGGCGGGTTACCTGGCGCGGCCGCTGGGTGGCATCGTGATGGCGCACTACGGCGACAAGCTGGGGCGCAAGCGGATGTTCACCCTCAGCGTGTTCCTGATGGCGGTGCCGACCCTGGCCATCGGCCTGCTGCCGGTGTACGCGCAGATCGGCATGCTGGCGCCGCTCTTGCTGCTGTTGCTGCGGGTGGTGCAGGGCATCGCGGTGGGCGGCGAGGTGCCCGGCGCATGGGTATTCGTTGCCGAGCACGTGCCGGCGCGGCGCATCGGTTTCGCCTGCGCCAGCCTCACCTCAGGACTCACCGTGGGCATCCTGATCGGCTCGCTGGTGGCCGCGGCAATCAACAGCCGGATGACTCCGGCCGAAGTGCTCGATCATGGCTGGCGGCTGCCGTTCCTGGCCGGCGGCGTGTTCGGCTTCTTCGCGGTGTGGCTGCGCCGCTGGCTCAGCGAGACGCCGGTGTTCGAGGCGATGCATGCGCGCAAGGAGCTGGCCTCGGGCCTGCCGCTGCGGCGGGTGTTCGAACGACACCTGCCCAGCGTGCTGCTGTCGATGCTGGTGACCTGGATGCTCACCGCCGCGATCGTGGTGCTGATCCTGATGACGCCGTCGCTGGTGCAGTCCGCGTTCCATGTCGTGCCGGCGCGCGCGTTCCTCGGCAACAGCGTGGCCTCGTTTGCGCTGGCGCTGGGCTGTCTCTTCTACGGCTGGCTGGCCGATCGCATCGGCTACGCGTGGGCGTTGCTGTGCGGCGCGATCGGGCTGCTGGTATGCGGCTACGCGTTGTACTTCGACCTGCAGGCCGGCGCCGCACATTTCGTCGCGCTGTACGCACTGGCGGGTTTCGCCGTGGGCGTCGTCGGCGTGGTGCCGGCGCTGATGGTGGTGGCGTTTCCGCCAGCGGTGCGTTTTTCCGGCCTGTCGTTCTCGTACAACATCGCCTATGCGCTGTTCGGTGGATTGACGCCGCCGCTGATCGGCCTGCTGCTGAAGCGGTTCGGCGTGCTCGCACCGGCGCACTACGTGGCGTTCACCGCCGTGATCGGGATCGCCGTCGCGGTCTGGCTGCTGGCCGCGCGGCGCAGCAGCGTCACGATGGCTCCGGTCTAGAACTCCAGTTCCTGCGCCGCGCACAGGTAGTCGACCAGCGGCGCGACCTGCTTGAACGTGGCCACCGTCCACGGCAGCAGTTCGTCGGAACAGGCCAGTGCCTCGCTGAACGCGGTGGTGGCGACGAAATCCTTGCGCTTGAGGTCTTCGATCAACTCGTGCGCAGGGTCGTAGCCGCGCGGCGGGCGGACCAGCGATTCCCCACCCAACCGCAGGCGCTCGCGAAACGCCTTGCCCTGGGTGGCCCGTTTCCACGCGGCGGGGTTGTTGACCAGGAATTCGCGGATGTGCTTCAGCGCATCCGGTTCCGGGTGCCACATGCCGCCCCCGGCGAAGCATTCGCCAGGTTCGATGTGCAGGTAGAACCCCGGCGCCTGGATCTCGTGCCGGCGCTCGTGGAAGAAGCGCGAACCCTGCCACGACTTGTACGGCAGCTTGTTGTTGGAGTAGCGGGTGTCCCGGTAGATGCGGTACAGCGAGCCGCCGTTCTTGCGCGGGTCGGCGCGGTAGTGCGGGCTGATCTTTGCCAGCGGCCCCTGCAGGTCGGTGATCAGCCGCAGGAACGGCTCGCGCACGTGACGCTCGTAGTCATCCTTGTGCGCGTGGAACCAATCGCGGTTGTTGTTGCGCCCGACGGCGCGCAGGAAGCGGAAGGTGGCGGGGGTGAAATAGCTCTGGGACATGGCGGGTCTTGAGGGCGGATCGGGTGGGTTGGATCAGAGGGGGGCGACGCTGGCGGCGAGCTGCTCGCCCCACGCCTGCAACTGGTCGAGCAGGGCCAGCTTGTCCTGCGCCTGCGGATCGTGGCGGAGTTCGCCGAGGCGGGCGAAATAATCGTCGAGGGTGAGTCCGGTAAGCGGCGTGTGGCGGGTGAGGCGCGCTTCGCGGAAGCTTTCCCAGCGCGTTCGCTCGTCGGCATCCAGCGTTTCGGGCCAGTTGCGCGCGCGGTAGCGGAACAGCAGCTCCGCATAGCGTGGATCGCGGAACGGGAACGCGCGCGTGCCCAGTTCCTTCGGCGGCGTGGCGCGCACCTGGGCCAGCAGGCGCTTGTCCGCGTCGGGCAGGAAGCCGCCGCCGTACAAGGCCAGTTCGGGGTCTTCCGGTGGCGGCAGTTCGGCGGCGCGCTGGAACACGCGGCGCAGTTTCTCGGCGAGCCCGTCGACGGCATGCAGCACGTCACGGTGGGCCTGGCAGCGGGCCAGGTCCAGCTGCAGGCGGTCCAGGTCCACGCCCTGCAGCACCGACAGCGGCGCCAGCGCCGGCGCGTGGTTCGCGCGCACGGTGCGCAGCGGGATGCGTTCGATATCCTCGGGCAGGTCGGCGCGCGCGGTGAAGATGCGGTCGGCGATCTCGTCCTCGTCCAGCGCCAGCCATGCGGCCGGGTCGGTGGCGAGGTCGTACACGATCACCTCGCCGGGGCGGCTGGGATGCGGCGCCAGCGGCGCGATCACGGCCAGGCAATGGCGGCTGGCCGGGTAGCGCGAGGAGACGTGCACCAGCGGCGTCATGTTTACCGCGTCGAGCAGCTCGAACACCTTCTGCTTGCGGCGCAGGCCGTAGTACCAGTCCCACAGCCGCGGCTGGCGCACGCGGATCAGCCGGGCCAGGTCGATCAGCGCGTAGACGTCCGACAGTGCGTCGTGGGCGCGTTCCTGCTTGAGCTGGTTCGCGCCGGCCAGGTGTTCCAGCTTGAAGCTGGGCGAGCCGTCCTCGCGGAGCGGCCAGACGATGCCTTCGGGCCGCAACGCCTGGCACATGCGCACCAGGTCGATCAGGTCCCAGCGCGAGTTGCCGTTCTCCCACTCGCGGCCGTACGGCTCGTAGAAGTTGCGGTACAGCATCTGCCGGGTGAACTCGTCGTCGAAGCGCAGCGAGTTGTAGCCGACCCCGCAGGTGCCAGGCGCCGCCAGCTGTTCGTGCACGCGAGCGGCGAATTCGGCCTCGCTGACCCCTTCGCGTTCGGCCTGTTGCGGGGCGATGCCGGTGATCAGGCAGGCGTCGGGGTGGGGCGGCATCTCCAGCGAGGGCCTGCCGTAGAACATCACGGGTTCGCCGATGACTTCCAGTTCGAGGGTGGTGCGGATGCCGGCGAACTGCAGCGGCCGGTCGCGCCGCGGGTCGGCGCCGGAGGTCTCGTAGTCGTGCCAGAAGAAGGTCTGCATCGGGCCATGATCGCATGGCCGAAAGCCGGGCCGGCATGGGACTGATAAACTCCCGCCCACAAGGAGAGCCCATGAGCCAAGTACACGAAGACAACCTGATCTGGATCGATCTGGAGATGACCGGCCTCGACACCGACAACGACTCGATCCTGGAGATCGCCACGGTGGTCACCGACAAAGATCTGAACGTGCTGGCCGAAGGACCGGTATTCGCCATGCGCCACGAAATCGACCGACTGGAGTCGATGGACAGCTGGAATACCAACCAGCACCACAAGTCGGGCCTGTGGCGGCAGGTGCTGATCTCGGAAACCGATCACGCGATGGCCGAGCAGGCCACGGTGGATTTCCTGCGCGCGTGGGTGCCGCCGGGCAAGTCGCCGATGTGCGGCAACTCGATCTGCCAGGATCGCCGCTTCCTGCACCGGCAGATGCCGCGGCTGGAACGCTACTTCCACTACCGCAACCTGGACGTCTCCACGCTCAAGGAACTGGCCCGGCGCTGGGCGCCGGAAATCGCCAAGAGCGTCGGCAAGGAATCGGCGCATACCGCGCTGTCGGATATTCGCGACTCCATCGCCGAGCTGCGCCATTATCGCCGCTACATGGGCGAACTGGGCGGCGGGATCAAAGCCTGAGTGCGACGCTGTTTCCGGAAACTGACGAGGCCATGAGCATGTCGAACGATCTGTTTGCGCCGGTGCTGGACTGCGCCGGGCGTCCGTTGCGGCTCGATCGCGCACGGGTGGTCGGCATCCTCAACGTCACCCCCGATTCGTTTTCCGACGGCGGCATGCACGACAGCGTGGAAACCGCCGTGGCGCATGGCCTGCGCATGGCGGAAGAGGGCGCCGACATGCTCGATGTCGGCGGCGAGTCGACCCGTCCCGGCGCGGCCGACGTGCCGGTCGAGGAAGAGTTGCGCCGGGTGCTGCCGGTGATCGAGCAACTGATCGCGCGCACCACGTTGCCGATCGCGATCGACACGTCCAAGCCGGAGGTGATGCGCGCAGCGGTGGCCGCCGGCGCCGGCATGATCAACGACGTGTATGCGCTGCGCCGCGATGGTGCGATGCAGGCTGCGGCCGAACTGGGCGTGCCGGTGTGCCTGATGCACATGCAGGGCGAGCCGCGCAGCATGCAGGCCGAGCCGCATTACGACGACGTGGTCGGCGAGGTGCACCGGTTCCTCACCGACCGGCTGTTCGCCTGCGAACTGGCCGGGATCGACCGGCGCAAGGTGATGGTCGACGTCGGTTTCGGTTTCGGCAAGACGCTGCAACACAACCTCGCGCTGCTGTGCGCGCTGGAGCGTTTCGCCAACCTCGGCAGCGGCGTGTATGCCGGGCTGTCGCGCAAGTCGATGATTGGCACGCTGACCGGCCGCAGCGAACCCATCGAACGCGCCGCCGGCTCAGCCGCGGCCGCGTTGATCGCGGTTCAGCGTGGCGCCCGCATGGTGCGCGTGCATGACGTCGCCGCCACCGTGGATGCATTGGCGGTATGGCAGGCGGTGCGTGCGCTCGACACCGTACCGCGGCGTGAGGAAAAATCCAGCGCACCGCGCTGGCCCGACGACGACTGATCGGCCGGGCGAAGCAGCGGCAGGGACGGCAAAAACCTTTCGGAATGACGGACACGATGACCCAGCGCAAATATTTCGGTACGGACGGCATTCGCGGCATGGTCGGGCAATGGCCGATCAGCGCGGACTTCATGCTGCGGCTGGGTCGCGCCGCCGGCAGCGTGCTGGCGCGCGACGGCAAGGAGCGGCCGAATGTGCTGATCGGCAAGGACACCCGCATTTCGGGCTACATGTTCGAGGCCGCGCTGGAGTCTGGCCTGGTGGCCGCCGGTGCCGACGTGGGCTTGCTTGGCCCGATGCCGACGCCGGCAGTGGCGTACCTGACCCGTTCCATGCGCGCGCAGACCGGCATCGTGATCAGCGCCTCGCACAACCCGCATCACGACAATGGCATCAAGTTCTTCTCCGCCAACGGCGAGAAACTGTCCGACGAGGTCGAGCTGGCGATCGAGCGGGAGATCGACGCCGAGTTCGTCACGGTGCCGTCCGAACGGCTTGGCAGGGCTCGCCGGATCGATGATGCGGTGGCCCGTTACGCGGAGTACTGCAAGGGCACCGTGGCGGAGGATTTCAGCCTGCACGGGCTCAAGCTGGTGCTGGATTGCGCGCATGGCGCCACTTACCAGGTGGCGCCGAAAGTGTTTGCCGAACTGGGCGCCGAGGTGATCGCGATAGGCGACAGGCCGGATGGCTTCAACATCAACCGCGAAGTCGGCTCGACCCATCCGCAGACTTTGCAGCAGGCGGTGCTGGCGCATGGCGCCGACATCGGCATCGCGTTCGACGGCGACGGCGATCGCGTACAGCTGGTCGACCGGCATGGCGTACTGGCCGACGGCGACGATATCCTCTATGTGCTGGCGCGCAGCTGGCACGCGCAGGGGATGTTGAAGGGGCCGGTGGTCGGCACCCTGATGAGCAACTACGGCCTGCAGCTCGCGCTGGCCGAGCTCGGGGTGCCGCTGATCCGCGCCAACGTGGGCGACCGCTACGTACTGCAGAAGCTGAAGGAGCATGGCGGCGTGCTCGGCGGCGAAACTTCCGGCCACGTCCTGTGCCTGGACCGTGCCACCACCGGTGACGGCATCGTCGTCGCGCTGGCCGTGCTGGAGGCGCTGGCGCGCTCAGGCTTGGACCTGGCCGCAGCGCGGCAGGGTTTGCAGAAAATGCCGCAGGTGATGCTCAACGTGCGTGCCGCCGGCGCACGCGAGGCACTGGCGAGCAGTGAAGTAAAACAGGCTTTGGCCGAGGTGGAACAGATCCTGCACGGCCGCGGCCGAGTGGTGCTGCGCGCCTCCGGTACCGAACCGCTGGTGCGCGTCACCATCGAGGGGGCCGATGCGGTGGAAGTGCAGCGGTTGGCAGAGAGGCTCGCCGGGATTGTAAAATCCACAGCCGAACGCTCGTGAACCTGTAGTGGTATTGGGTCGCCATGGACTGGCCCGACGTGCCCCGCCCTTGCGGTGGCGGATGAATCGACCGCACGCCCAACCAGTGGACTACAGCCATGAAGAATGTTCCCACCCTCGACATCCGCCGCTACGACACCGATCGCGACACCTTCGTCGCCGAGATCGGCGCGGCCTACCGTGAATTCGGTTTCTGCTGCATCAGCGGACACGGCATCGCGCGCGACCTGATCGACGGCTCATACGACGTGTTCCAGCGCTTCTTCGCGCTGCCGACCGAAATCAAGATGAAATACCACATCGCCGGTGCCGGTGGCGCGCGCGGCTACACGCCGTTCAAGGTGGAAACCGCCAAGGACAGCCAGTACGCCGACCTCAAGGAGTTCTGGCATATCGGCCGCGAGATACCGCGCGATTCGAAATTCGCCGACGTGATGCCGCCGAATATCTGGCCGAGCGAAGTGCCGGAATTCAGGCAGTACGGCTACGGCCTGTACGAAGCGCTGGATCAGCTCGGCACGCGCGTGCTGCGCGCGCTGGCCTTGCACATCGGCGAGCCGGAGAACTTCTTCGAAGACAAGACCGACGTCGGCAACTCGATCCTGCGCCCGATCCACTATCCGCCGATCACCCAGGACGACATTCCGAACGTTCGCGCCGGTGCACACGAGGACATCAACTTCATCACCCTGCTGGTTGGCGCCAGCGCGGAAGGGCTGGAAGTGCTCACCCGCGAGGGCGAGTGGCTGCCGATCACCACCGAGGGCGACGCGATCGTGGTGAACATCGGCGACATGCTGCAGCGGCTTTCCAACCACGTGTTCCCGTCCACCACGCATCGGGTGGTCAACCCGCGGAACGAGAACGCGCGCAAGCCGCGCTATTCGGTGCCGTTCTTCCTGCACCCGAACCCGGACGTAGTGCTGGACCCGCTCGACTCGTGCATCACCCCGGACAACCCGCGCCGCTACGACACCTCGATCACCTCGCACGAGTATCTGCTGCAACGGTTGCGCGAGATCAAGCTGATCTGAGGCGACGGACCGGCTCCTACGCCATCCAGAAGAACACGGCGGTCATGCGCTTGGCCGCCGTTTCCAGCCCCCAGTACGCGCTGGCGCTGTGGATCAGGTTGGCCTTGTAGACCAGCAGCCGGTTGTAGCGATGCGCCACGCGCACGTCCTCGACGAACGAGTTCGGCTGCACGAAACGGTTGCCCAGCGCTTCGGCCAGGTTGCGGTGCGGTGGCATCACGATATTGCCGCCGAGCTGGCCGCCGGGCATGCGCTGGCGGAAGAAGCTGGTGCCGCACTGCTCCGGCACGTCGGGGTTGAGATACAGCACGGCGGCGTAGCGGCACAGGTTCGATGAATCGGTATGCGGCTTGACCGCGCCCTCGACCGAGCCGACCACCTGCACGCAATTGTGGTTGAGCCGGATGCCGGTCTCGGTTCGCTCGACCCAGACTTTCTTCGCACCGGTCAGCCGGCACACCTGTGCATCCAGCGCGGCCAGCTCCTCGTCGAGCAAGGCGGGCGTTGCGCGCATGCCCGGCCATACCTCGCCGGTGTACGGATAGCCCATTTCCCAGTCGGTCTTGGCCAGGCAGCGCGCGTGCACCTCGTCGGCATTCGGCAGCACGTCGTCGACCACCCAGTAGTCGCGGCCTTCGACGGGCTTGCGGTAAGGCAACGGACGCATCTGGGTAGGGAACAGGGACATTCGATGAAGGCCGGTGGTGTGTGCGGGAGAACAGTAGCCGACGACGCAGATCCGCGAAGCTAGATCTGGGTATTCCGGTAGCGTTTCGACTCCCGTGCGGAAAGCCACATGGCCAGCCGGTCCGGCAGCAACTGGATGGCTGCCTTGATGGTGCGATTGACCCGGCCGGGAATGTATACGGCGTCGCCACGTTCGACCGCCGCGATGCCCTGGTGCACCACCTCTTCCGCGCTCAGCCACATGAAGCCGGGCAGCTTGTCCATCTTGTCGCGGGTGCGGGTGACGTCGTGGAATTCCGACCAGGTGAAGCCGGGGCAGAGTGCGCAGACGTTCACCCCGGCCGCGCGGTTTTCCAGCGCCAGCGACTGCGAGAACTTGATCAGATAGGCCTTGCTGGCGGCATACAAGGTATGCCCGGCCGGACCGGGGACGTGCCCGGCGAGCGAGGCGACGTTGATGATGCGGCCGTGGCCGCGCTGGCGCATGCCAGGCAGCAACCGCCACGCCAGTTCGGTGGGTGCGGTCAGCAATACCTGCAGGAAGTCCGCGTGGGTCGCCCAGCCGTTGGCGACGAAGGTGCCGGGTACGCCGTAACCGGCGTTGTTGATCAGCCAGTCGACCTGCAGGCCACGCTGTTCCAGTGCATCGCACAGTGTCCGCGGCGTGGCCGGATCGGACAGGTCGTGCGGCAGCACGATGATCCGGGTGGCATGTTGGCCGCGTAATTCGGTGGCGAGGGTTTCCAGCCGGTCGACTCGGCGAGCGGTCAGCACCAGGTCGTGGCCGAGCGTAGCAAGTTGCCGGGCAAAGGCGGCACCGATGCCGGACGAGGCGCCGGTGATCAGGCTGAGCGGGCGGGGCGGTGGCATGCGGCGTTCCGTGAACGAAACGTCATTCTTGACCGACCCGGCCGACCGGCGCCAGTAGTCTGCGCAGGTTTGCCCATATCTTGGGCCATCGGTAAGCTTGCGGTTTGACCGCAACGGAAGCAGCACATGCGCAAGAAATTCGTCGCCGGCAACTGGAAAATGCACGGCAGCCGTTCGATGGCCAAGGCCCTGGTGAACGACATCGCTGCCGGCATGCCGGACGACATCGATGTGGCCGTATTCCCGCCGTTTCCGTACCTGGCCGAACTGGCCTGGCAGCATGCCGATTCCGGTCTGGGCATGGGTGCGCAGGACGTCAGCGAGCATGAGGGGCAGGGCGCGTATACCGGTGAAGTCTCCGCCGCCATGCTGGCGGATGTCGGCGCGCGCTGGGCGCTGGTCGGCCACTCCGAGCGCCGCCAGTATCACGGCGAGAGCGACGAACTGGTCGCGCGCAAATTTGCCGCGGCCCGTGCCGGCGGCCTGACGCCGATCCTGTGCGTGGGCGAAACCCTGGAGCAGCGTGAAGCCGGCGAAACCGAAGCGGTCATCGCGCGGCAGTTGCAGGCCGTGCTGGCGCTCAATGGCGCGGCCAGTTTCGACACCGCGGTGATTGCCTACGAGCCGGTCTGGGCGATCGGTACCGGCCGTACCGCCAGCCCAGAGCAGGCACAGCAAGTGCATGCCTTCATTCGTAGCCAACTGGAAAAGGAAGATGTTATGATTGCCCGTCTGACCCGACTGCTTTACGGCGGCAGCGTCAAGGCGGCCAATGCCGCGGAATTGTTCGCGCAGGCGGACGTGGATGGAGGGCTGATCGGCGGTGCCTCTCTGGCCGCATCCGACTTCCTTGGAATCTGCGCCGCGGCGCATCAGGCGCTACAGGCTCAATAGAAACCTTATGTTCGTCATTTTCAGCGTGTTTTACATTCTGATCGCTGCGGCGATGATCGTGCTGATCCTGCTGCAGAACGGCGCTGGCGCCGATGCCGGTTCGGGCTTCGGCGGCGGCGCGTCGGCCACGGTGTTCGGCGCGCGTGGTTCGTCCACGTTCCTGACACGTGCCACCGGCGTGCTTGCGGGTTTGTTCTTCCTGCTCAGCCTCGGCATGGGCATCTACCTGCATGGCAACGGCGCGCCGCATACCAATGCGGAGGATCTGGGCGTGATGGCCGCGCTCGCCGACAAACCGGCTGCCGGCAAGACGACCCCGGCCGCGCCGGCGGCGGGCTCGGAAGTACCGGCAGCGGCGCCCGCTGCAACCAACAACGCCGTCCCGGCTGCACAGCCGGCGGCCACCCCCGCCCCGACTCGGAGTCAGGGCGAGGTACCGGCAGCCACCGAGCCGCCGGCCAAGCACTGAGCAACACACCTGCCCAGGTGGCGGAACTGGTAGACGCACTACCTTGAGGTGGTAGCGACGCAAGTCGTAGGGGTTCGAGTCCCCTCTTGGGCACCAATGGACGTTTCAGGAAGTCTCACGAAGTCTCTGAAACACACGGAACCCCGCATAACAGCGGGGTTTTTTGTGTCTGAATGTCTCGCGGGGTTTCAGGGGAGCTTGCGGTCTTGTGTATGTTTTTGTGTATGATGGCGACATCCATACACAAACTGGTCCCGCTTTATGCCCCGTCTTGCCAAGCCCCTTACCGAGCTTCAAATCAGCAAAGCCAGAGCCAAAGCCAAGCCGTATGCGCTGGCCGACGGTAATGGGCTATACCTCATGGTGAGCACGGCCGGCTTGAAGACGTGGGTGGTTCGCTATCGCCTTCCCGGTAGCGCCACGGCCACGCCCGCCACCATTGGCCGTTATCCGGCCATGACCCTTGCGGAAGCCCGTGTGTGCGCTGTGCAGGCCAAGCGGGACGCAGCACAGGGCAAAGGCACGGCTGGTACGCGCAAGGCGCAGCAGGTCGCAGCCCAAGCGGAGACGGGCGAGCAAGAGGCCGAGGCAGCGGCATCGGCGGAAGCCGAGCGGGCCACTTTCAGGGCCGTATCAGGCCGCTGGTTGGCCGAGAGGCGGCCCGGCTGGGCAGCAGAGACGTACCGGAAAGCGCGACTAGTGGTGGATTCTTACCTAGTCCCGAAGCTGGGCGATGCAGACATGCGCACGCTTGAGACCAAGGACGTCCGGCCGGTGCTGGTCGAGATGGCAGCCAAGACGCCACAGCTTGCCCGGAAGGCCCGACAGTACGTGGGTAGCATCGTAGATCACGCGATCAATGAGGGGCTGCGGCCGGACGAAAGCGCGCTCAGGCTTGCCAGAAGTCTGCCCACGTTCCGCAGTGGTCACATGCCGGCCGTCACGGACGATGAGGGCAAGCTGGGCAAAGTTATGCGCGCCATTGATGCCCACGGGAATCGTGTGGTCCGCGCTGCGTTGACCCTGGCGGCTCTGACCGTCATGCGGTCTGGTGTGGTTGCCAGCGCCCGATGGTCAGAGATCGACCTGGTGGCGGGGGAGTGGAAGATTCCCGGCAAGGAGCCGGATGGCAGCAACCGCATGAAGACCGGGCAGGATTACAGCACATCACTGCCGGCGCAGGCGCTAGAGGTATTGCGGGAGATGCACGCACGGAGCGCGGGAGAGGAATACGTCTTCCCGCCGCAGGCCCGGCAGAACACACCGCACCTGTCCCGCGACGCACTGAGCAAGGCGCTCAGGGATATGGGCTTTCAGGGCGAACACACCACCCACGGCTTCCGGGCATCGCTGCGCACGCTGGGCCGTGAGCGGCTGGGCGTCGACGTGGATGTGCTGGAGGCACAGCTTGCCCACGCACCGAAGGACGAGGTGGAAGCGGCTTATGCGCGGGTGAAGTTCAAGGAGCAGCGCCGCGTGGTCATGCAGGCGTGGGCCGACTATCTGGACAAGGTGAAGGGCGGCAACGTGGTGGAGTTCAAGCGCAAGGCTTGAGGTGCCACGGTACGCACATTTGCTGTCGGTCTCTTCTCATCTGTCGTTTTCGCTCAAAGCCGCCGACGCAATCTTTTCCTGTTCCGCGAGGGGAGGCAAGCCGGCGCCCTTCATTATCGCATCTGGCGTGGCCATGAATGTCGCCATGAGTCGTGTCAGCGGCTCGTGGTTCGCTGGGTCTCTGTTAGCCGGACTCATAAGAATCGCTCGACCATGCCAAGCCGCAACTCCTTCGATAAATGCCTGTCGTGCTGGCGCGTCGAGGTATAGACAATTCTTTCGCCACCAGTCATTGCATTCATCCATCACCGCGAAGTCAGCAATGTCAGCGTCGAACAGTGCTCGCCAAAGAGCGAAGGCTTCTTGGGATGCTCTCAGACGCTCGGGACCAGCGAGTGTCCGCAAATTCTGATGGGCTTTGAAAGATTCAATGAAAACGTTCTGCTCATGTGCGCGGCTTTGCGCGTCTCGGACGAAGTCCGCCCTGATCCCTTCAACCTTTTTTGTAATTTCCCCGACATCTTCTTTCGTCGCTAAATTCTCCCCTTTTCTCTTCAAGTATCCGGAGAGAAAAGCCCCGGACCAGCCGCCGATGGCGCTAAGCATCGCGATGGCCAAAGCGTACGTGATGGTCATTCAACTGTCGTCCGCTTTCGACGAGATATCTTCGGCCTTTCAGCGGGCAGCAGCGAGGTCAGTTGCTGGTAGCGCTCGAACAGGAATGCCACGCGCTCTGCATCGCTCCCCAGCTTTGGTGGCTTGCGGCCGGCCAGCTTCTCGGCGGCCACGTAAGCGGCATCCACGGCGCGATCCAGCGCCTGATGGGCCTTCACCAGTGCGGGCGGCATGGTGATCGGGTCGTACAGGTCAGCCAGTGTGCTGTTCGGAAACGTGGCGCGCGCGTTGAGCACGGCTTGCGCGGCGGCTTCGATGGCTTCGTGGTGCTTGTCGGTGGTCGAGTCGGGCCACGGGAAGTTGTTGTAGACGATACCGGCGGAATAACGGAAGTCACTTTTCAAACGACCGCAGACAGATCGCACCCAAGCCATGTGCATCGTCGAGGTCAGAATGCCAAAGTCGAATACTGATCCACCCGTAACCGTAAACAATTCAGTGCTTGCAATAGTCTGCTCGTCAAGAAAGCCAATCGGTATGAACGCGCGGTTCTCTGAGGAGGTTTTTGGTATTGCGATATAGCCGATTTCTGGTTGTCGAATCTCACCGAACAGTGTCGGAGTTCTCGCCAGCATGTTGGTAGTCGGGCGGGGACTTTCTGTGCGAACTCCTTTGACAGCTGCAACACGCGTCGACAAATGTGGAAACGCACGTAGCTGATCGGGAGTGATCTTGACGAGCCAGAGACACCAGCGGGCAATGCCGTTGATGAATTCCTCCGAACCAAGAAATGGCCTTATCCACGCCGCTGCTCCTGGCTCGATCGCCAGTAGCGCTGTTTTCTCTTGATCGCTCAACAGCAAGTGTCCGCCGTCATTTGGCATACTGCCAAAGGCAATGTCGGGTGCTTGCGAGATTGAAGCCGAGCGTCTGGAGAGGAAGGTCTCGGGCGCATCCACGAGATAAGGATTGATGCGAGACGTTTGCACCAAATGTGCATCGCCCTCCACACGTTCATAGTCAAACAGCTGTTTTGTAGAACTGTCCGGCACCGCAAAGCCAATGATGACGCAGTGCACCGCCGCCTTGCCTTTAGCTTCGTTGCTCCACTTGAAAGTTCGATGAGCGAACTGGATATGCATACCACGTCGGTATAGCTCACCCCACAGTACGCCGACCTGCTCACCCTGCGTGATTGAATTAGTGGAGACGAAGGCGCAATGGATTACGGTGCCTTGTACATATTTGGCAGCCAGCAGATACCACGCCGCCACAAAGTCCAAGACTCCCGAACCCTTCACCCCAGAAAATACGTAGGACATGTCTCGCTTCTGCTCGGCGTTCTGCTCTTTCTTACCGACAAACGGCGGATTGCCTAAGATGTAACTCAGCTGTTCCTTCGGCACCACATCGTTCCAGTCGATTCGCAGCGCATTGTCATGCACGACCATCGGTGACTTCTTTAGCGGCAGGCGTGCGAAGTAGTTGCCGAACGCCTCGCTGACCAGCATGTTCATCTGGTGATCCATGAGCCACATGGCGACCTGCGCGATTTGCGCGGGGAACTCCTCGATCTCGATGCCGTAGAACTGATCTACATCGACCTGGACTTCTTCGGTGACCCACAGGGCACGTGAGGAGGCCCCTTCGGGATGCAGGCGGCGCAGCACCTCCAGCTCCAGCAGGCGCACCTCCCGGTACGCGATGACGAGGAAGTTGCCGCAGCCGCAAGCCGGGTCGAGGAACCGCAGGGCGGCAAGCTTGCTGTGATAGGCCCGCAGCTTGGCCTCGTGGCTGCCGATGCGTTCCAGCTCGGCTTTCAGGCCATCCAGAAACAACGGGCCGACCAGCTTGAGAATGTTCTTTTCGCTGGTGTAGTGCGCGCCGAGGTTGCGGCGGGCCTTGGCGTCCATAACGGACTGGAACATGGAGCCGAAGATGGCCGGCGAGATACGGCTCCAGTCCAGCAGCGAGGCGTCCAGCAGCAACTCGCGCATTTTGGCGTCGAACGCCGCCAACGGCAGCGATTCGGCGAACAGCTTACCGTTGACGTAAGGAAACTCCGCGAGCTGGGCATCCAGTGTGGTCTGGCGCCTGTCCGTGTCCGTGTTGAGCGTCTGGAATAGCTGCGCCAGCCACTGACCAAGGTCCACGCCGTCCGCCGAGGTGCGCTGCGACAACAGCTCGTGGAAGGTATGCGGCGGGAAGATGCCCGTGTCATCGGCGAACAGGCAGAACAGCAGACGCACCAGCAGCACCTCCAGTGCGTGCCCGTCGTAGCCAGCTGCCTTGAGCGCGTCGTGTAACTTGCCCATGCGCTCGGCGGCCTGCACGTTGACCGGATCTTCTTCCTTGAATGATCGCGCCTGATAGCCGGCGATGAAGCCGAAACGGCGCACCTGCTTATGCAGGTCTTTCAGCCCGAACTCGACTGGCTCCGCATTGGTTTCGAGATCGTAAAGCCGGAACCGGGCGAAGTCGGAGACCAGCAGGTACTTCGGCAGCTCGGCATCGGTGAGACCGTGGAAGTAGTCGCGGGCTTGCTGGTGAGCACGGTCGAGGCTCTTGCCGCGTGACTTGTGTTCGACCAGCAGCACGCCTTTCCACAGCAGGTCGATATAGCCGTCCTTGCCGTCGATCTTCTTCACCTTGCGCTCGAAGGTGGCAAGGCGACGACGGGGCACGCCGAACACGTTGAAGAACCCGTTCCAGAACGTCTGGGCCTCGGCATCTTCGGAGCTTTCGTCGATCCATTCGCGCGAGAACGTCATCGCGCGATCCTTGATCTCATTCCAACTCAGCGGCATGGCTTCCCCTCTTTAGCTGTTGCGAGCATACGACATTGCCGGAAGCTCCCATCGAGCCGCCTAGTCTGATCGCTGAGACATGGGTTTTGGGGCGCGGTGACCGGGCGGGATTAATTTAGTAGTCAACATCACCAGAAGGAACGCCGCGCTGCGCCCGGATGGAATTAAACAGTCATCCGAAAGGAGGGGGCGGCTGGGCAATGCTCAAGCTGCCCAATTTAGTCGTCATCTTGGAAGAAGGGGGCCTGGCTCCCTGCGATCGACGGCAATTTAGTCGTCACTATCAACGAAAGGGAAACCGACGCTCTGCGGCACAGCCGAGTTTAATCGTCACCCGAAAGGTGGAGACCCCACCGCCCCAGTCACCACTGATCACCCGAGGGCATCCCAGCTGCCCCCGGCGTTTCACCGTGCCCGTCATTCGGGCAACCCACCACCACCGACCACAGAGAGACACAGACGCATGATCGACTTCGATCCCGCACACCTCGCCGCAGCCATCGCACTGACTGAGCCACTAATCATCCGCACCATCGCCTTCGATGTGCCCACCTTCGATCGCCTGAAAGGATTTCAGCGGAAGCTGGAGAGCTTCATCCGCAGGGACACCGGCAATGCCGAGGTTCTGAAATACCTGATCCACACGCACCCGGAAGTGAAGGCGCTGGGCGATGGACGTTGAACGGTCACTCCAGCGACTCCAGGTCGCCCGGGTGCAAAACCTGCCGCTGAGGACGTTGAAGACCGACGAAGCATTGCAGCCCCGCGAGGCTCGCATGGTTCCTTTCAGAGAACAGGCGAGAGCCGAGAAGCGCAGCGAGGAGCACGCCGGCACCATGCGGCTTGCACTGGAGGCAGCACACACCATCGAGCTTGCAGCCGTGCTGGTGGCAGACATCGGCGGCGCCCTATTCGTCGTCGATGGTCACCACCGGATGCAGGCGTACCGGATGGCAAAGCGGGAAACCATCCCGGCCCGCGTGCTGCCCATGAGCCGCCGAGAGGCCGTGCTGGTTTCCAAGCTGGTCAACTGCGCCGAGAGGGCGCTGGAGATGCACAAAGAACAGCGGTTCGACGCGGCGTGGCAATACCTCGCCGCCGTGACACGCCGGGGCGCTGACGCGATGCCTGCCAGCGAGTCACTGCGAACCATTGCGGGCCGCTTCGGCATCGGGAAGGACACGGTGACCACGATGCTACGCACGCTGCCAAAGGTGAAGCTCACAGACTTCAATCCGGAAGCACTCGACCCTGGCACCGGCTTCCCCCGCTGGCGGTATGTCCGCGAGAGGAAAGTTGGCTGGCACGACATGAAGGAGAAGATGACCATGGAACAGCTCACGGAACACGAGGCCGAGAAGGCGGCAAAGAAGATCGGCGCAGTGCTGGACAAGCTCACGCCCACGGCAGCAGCACGAGCACTGGAGATGCTGGCGAACGAAGCGAAGCTCGCAGTACGCAATGCCGACACGCTGGCCTTCCTTGCCGACATAGCCGACCCCGATCCACACTCGGATTACTGAGGTTCAACTGTCCTTACAAGGACACCGAGGAACGGCGCCAGATGGGCACCGATTGTCTGAAACGAGCCCACATATGCAGACACCGGCCACCACAACCGCAACCGTCCTTGCAAGGACACCACAGGCCATCCGCCGACTGTCTGTAGCAGACACCCGGCACCAGTAACACCCACCACCCATACAGCCCCCTTCACTGCCTGCCCCGCAGACGGTTACGGGCAGCTATTCCCCATTGAAAGAGGAACCGACAGATGAAGCAGCAAACAGTAACCGAACACACCACCGACGCCGACGGCCAGCAGCTTGTGCATATCGCGCTGGGGGACAGTGGTAAGCGAGCCACCCTGTACGCCGAGGACTACCAGCGATTGATGGACGCGGGATTCTCCCCTTGTTGGCAGTACACCGGAGACGGACGCGGCTATGCCTACGCCACGTTGGGGGCGTACAACGCCAAAGGCGTGGACTGCCTTGTACCAGTGGCCCGCCTGATCGCCCAAGCGAAAGCAGGCCAGGTCGTGCGATACGCGGACGGTAACCCTCTCAATCTGCGCGCCGAGAATCTGAAACTGATGGCAGGCACTGCCCGATATGGTGCGGCGGACTGGTATCCGAATGCAGCAGCGTTGCTTGATGCCGGAATTGCCCCGAAGGCGAGCGACTGGAGGGAAGGGAGCAGGCCACCACGGAAGCCTCAGAAGCTCCGTCGCGCCCCTGTGAGGACTGCCGAGGTTCCACTGAAACCCGAGGCCACCCAATGCGACCCAGAGACCGCCACCGCGCCCCACAGGTGGCCGAGGGAGACCGAAAGATTCATCGCAAATTTTCGCAGCGGTATATGACGATCTGACGATCCGCGCAGACCCCCCGTAGCCCCCAGCGCCACCACGCCATCGACGACACCACGTCCACCCAACAGGCCACCGCAGACCAAGCGGACACCCAGCGGGCCACCTCGATAATCACAGCACCCACAGACACCGCAGCCAGTCCATCGGCTGCGCTGCCGTGCGTAAAGGAATGACAGCCAATGAACAAAGTCACCAGCAGCACCCAGCACACCAGCACCACCATCCGGCCCACCATCATTCGATTGCCGGAAGTCTTGCAGACCGTCGGCCTGTCCCGCGCCAGCATTTACCGGCTGATGAAGCTGGGCCAGTTCCCGCAGCAGGTACGGCTAGGCATGAAGGCAGTAGGCTGGTTGCGTGCCGAGGTTGAGCACTGGATTATCAGCCTGAGCCAAGCACGGCCCGGTTCGATGCCCGAACAGGTACTAACATTGCAGCGCACAGCGGCTTGAGCGGCACCACGCATGCCCACGCGAGCACAGCCAAGCGCCACCGTTTGTGTATGTGTTTGTGTATGAAGTTGTCGGCGCCATGATCTGTACCCATTGCAATCAGCAAGTTGCGGTCGATTACGGGTCTCCTCTTGGCACCAATGCACTGTTTGAGGACGTCCGGTGGAGTCCAAAAAACACAACGAAACCCGCAATTTGGCGGGTTTTTTTGTGTCCCGGCGTCTGATTTGGTGCACGGGCAAGCCGGCGAAGTTCGGTCAGCGTTGTCGGGTTCGACGACATGAGTCTGCCGGCGGCGGCCGATGAAACACCACGAAATGCGCAGCACGCCGCAGCATACTGCCCTCTCCGGCACCGCGCACGCTTTCCTGTTGGCCCGCCAAGGTTCAGGGCAAGCTCCCTTGCAACAGGGTATTTGCCGCCGCTGATCATCCTGCGCCTACACGCCGTGGCGAGTTCTGCCGATCCACACCCACGCCCAGTGCCCGCATCATGCCCATGCCCCGCGAGTCAGGCCCAGACTGCCCTCTGTCAGCGCGGACCGATGACCGGGGCGACTTCCCTCGCACGAGTGCCGCGCATGATCGTCTACACCGTCAAGCAGAACGAGAATGGGCTGTGGAGCGTTGCCTATATGGGCATCACGCTCGCGGACGGCCTGCACCTCGGCCCAGCCATCACGCAGGCGAGGGAGGCTGCTCGAGCGGAACACCTGGACTCCGGCCTCACCACGCGGGTGGAGATGCACGGCGCTGACGCGATCGTACCTCTCGCCAACTACCAGAAGCCGCAAGGCAACTGGACGGGCGCCACAGCGTGAAGGCGAGCATGGGCGAGCGAATCAACCTCCGCGACCGGCTGAGCCGCGCCCACTGGTGTGGTTGCTTCAGTTGCAGCGACCGAGAGCTGGTCGAAGCGGTGCGCGCCACCGGCAGCACCGAAGTCGGCGTGGTGGGGTTGTATCTTGCCACCAGGTACGCGCTGGAATCGTTTGATGTGGACGCCGTGGCTTGATTCCAACCTCAAGCATGATCGACTCCCCAACATTTCCTGCCGACCGGCACGGTTCACGGCGCGCGATCTAGGCAAGCTCTCCATCGACCGGATTTCCGCCTGCTGTCCGCAATTTCACGGATAGATCATGGCCACGGCGTGTAAAAAAGAAGGTGACAGGGCGCCAGGAAAGCTCATATGCAGGTGGTGGCTGAACTCGATAAACGCATCGAGGAAGCTCGTCGACTTTTGGTCCTGGACGAGCTGCATTTGCAACGCGTGTCGCAAGCCGGTCTCGACACAATGACCGCGCTGGATCTCGTCGAACGGCAGAAACGCTACCTGGACCGCTTGATCGTCCAGCACGACCGGGTTGTGGCGCACCGGCTCGCCCTCCACGCGCGTGATCAGACAGATCCGACTGCAGGAACGTGACGCGAAGCCTATGCATCCGCCTCGTCGGGCTCGCCATGCGAGATGGAACCGAGAGGGAATACGAACCAACAGGATGTCCTGAACATCGGGCAATCGCAGGGATGTTGCACCGTGCTTCCCGCACAACGAGTGTGGGTGGCGGCTGACATATTGAGCCTTCCCGCCATGACACATTGCGTCCGGACGACGAAGGTATTGAACGGCCGGCTGGTCGTGTCGCTACCAGGTTCCTCATCGGGAAGGGGAGTGGTTTTCATGGTGACGATTTCGCTGAAGCAATCGGCAGCGGGCGGCTGGCGTGTCTGCCGCTGCCGGATCACGTTGTTCAGTGACCTGCAGTTGGGGGCAGCGATCAAGCTGGCCCGGGAAATGGCTCGCGACGAACATCAGCGCCTCGGGCGCCGGGTTTGCGTGGAAATGCCCGGGCCGATTTCCGCGATCGTGCTGGCGCGTTATGCCAACGACGGCACCGAAAGCAAAGGTAATATCCATGACATGCTGGCTGCCTGAGCTGTTGTTCGGCCTGGCGTCGAAACCGCGCCCGAGGCATTCGGCATGCCGTCGACGCGGTACGCCGCAGTCGGCATTTCATGGACGTACGAGGGAAGTACCGAACTGCTTGCAATAGGGCGCTGTGCGGCCTAATTTCATGCAGCCCAACCAAGGAGGGCGTCAAGTGATCAATGTGGTCCTGGTGGACGATCATGAGCTGGTTCGCACCGGCTTTCGAATGATCCTGCAGCAACAGCCGGACATCAATGTCAGCGGCGAAGCGGGCAGTGCCGAGGATGGCCTGCACCTGATCCGGACGTTGGCGCCGGACATCGCCCTGGTCGACGTGCACATGCCCGGCATGAGCGGGATCGAGCTCACCGAGCGCGTCTGCCGCTCGAAGCTGTCCACGCATGTCGTCATCGTGACGGTGGTGGATGACGCACGCTTTCCCAAGCGCCTGCTCGATGCCGGCGCGCTTGGTTACCTGACCAAGGGCTGCAGTGCCGATGAACTGGTATCTGCGGTGCGCCAGGTGGCCGGCGGCCGTCGTTATCTCGCCCCGGCCGTTGCGCAGCAGCTGGCATTGGCCACCCTCGACGGCAGCGCCTCGCCGTTCGATGTGCTGTCCAGCCGCGAACTTGAAGTGGCGATGATGCTGGTACGCGGCAAGCCGTTGACGATCATCGGCGAGCAGCTCAACCTGAGCCCGAAGACCGTATCCACCTACAAGCAGCGACTGATGGAAAAGCTGCACGTGGACCACGTGCTCAGTCTGGCCCATCTGATGACTGTACACGGCTTGATCGATACGCCAAATCACCACGTCGGCAACTGATGCGGCGGACCGCGTTGCTGCGTGGCGCCAGGCAATAGAAAACCGGACGCGAGTCCGGTTTTCTATTGTGTAGCGTGGTGCTGCGGCGACTCAGCCGTGCCTCAGCCGTGCGAGTCGTTCTTGTGTGCGTCAGGCTCGTCGTGTGGCATCGGCGACGCCTGCTTGCTTGCGTCGTCAGCCGTCGGTGTCGGCTTTGCCGGATGGATCGGCTGGGCCAGCAAGTCGCCTTGCTTGGGCAACGGCAGCGAAGCTATCGGGCTGGCAACCGTCGGCTTTTCAGAAACGTCGACCGCGCCCGCAGGTATCGTCACGCTGACCGGATGGTCTTCCTGCAGGGCAGCCGGAGTTGCCACCGTCGGGGACGTCGCTGCAGACGGCGCAGGAGCTGGCGTCGCAATCGGGGCGGGAGTCGCAGGAGCAACGATCGTCGGGCTTGCCGGAATTGCCGCTACCGGGGTTGGCCTCACCACCGCTGGTTCTACGTCGAAAGCCGATGCGCTGATCGTTGTCGGCGTCACCGTAGTCGTGGTAATGGCGGGGGCCGATTCCAGCCCTGCAATGGGGGCATCCATCTGGGGCGCGTTAGTCGAAGCAGCCTGAGGCTTCGGCGCAGCGGGAGCAGCCGTGGGAGTGACCCTGACGATATCCTGCTCGTCAGCGGCGTTCGTTGCCGCCGAGGACTTCACCTGGTCGGGGATCGGCGGCAGGGTAGGCAGGTTGAAGGCTGTCGCGGTGGGCATGGCGGCGCTGACTGCCGCCGCAACCGTGGTAGCAACGGGCTTTTCAATCGGCTGGGCAACCATCGGCTGGCGAACTGCCGGAATGGCATGGCCGGCCATGTCCATGTCGCCTGAAGCCATGGTCGTCGCGGTCGACGATTCACGCGGCGGTTGCTCGCTGCGCACGACCGTCGTGGTCGTGGCAGACGCCGCGGTGGCTTCGTCACGATCCTCATCGTCGAGCGCCTGCGCCTGCGCGCTATCGATGCTCGCGCTATTCGCGCCGGCTTCGTCATGACGGCGCCGGCGGCGACCGCCGCGACGTCCACGACGACGGCGCGACTGGCTGCCCTCGGCATCCATTGCGCTCTCGGCGGACTCCGGTGCAGTCGACGCGGCCGGCGGTGTAAGCAGAAGTTCGGCTTCTTTGGCCGCATCGTCCAGCGGAGCAGCGGTGGGGCGCTCATTCGTGGCGACCCGTGGTTGCCGCTCGGTCTTCCCCTGCTGCTGCGGGCCCGGCTTGCGCTCGGCCGCCCGTGCCTGGTTGCTTTCGCCTGCGGCCGGCTTGGGCTGGCGCTCCGCCTTGGCAGTCTGCACCTGTGCCTGCTGCGGCGGACGCGATTGCGCCTCGTTGTTGCGCTGACGGTTGCTGCGGGCCTGCTGCTGGGCGGCGGATTTCGGCGAGCTCTGCTGGGTCGTTTCGCGCCGCGGCTGGCGCGACGATGACGCGTTTGCACCATTGACCGCGCGATTGCCGCGTTCGTCGCGGCGATTGCGGTTGCCGCCGTCGTTATTGCTGTCAGCGTGCTTCGGCGCCGGTGTCGGTGCCGCCGTTTCCGCGTTGCGGAACCAGCCCAGCAGGCGCGCGATGACGCCGCCGGTCGGTGCGGTACGTGCGGCCGGTGCCGCCACCGGCTGACGGCGTGCAGCAGGCTGTGCCGAGGCGACCGGCGCGACGATTTCTTCGCGCACCGGAGCCGGGCTGGCCGGTACGATACCGCTCACCGCAGGCTGCTCGCCGCTGCCCAGGGCCTGGCCCATCTTCGGCAACTCGGCCGGTTCCACCGTGGTGAGGCGTTCGTAGCTGGGCTTGCTGTGCTCGCCCATGTCCGCTTCGCGGATGCGCTGGATTTCGATATGCGGGGTTTCCAGCTTCTCGTCGGCGACGATCATCACGTGCACCTTGTGGCGCAGCTCGATCTCGACCACGCTGGCGCGCTTCTCGTTGAGCAGGAAGTTGGCGACGCTGCTCGGCGCCTGCACCAGCACCTGGCCGGTGTTGTCCTTCATCGCATGTTCTTCGATCAGGCGCAGGGTCGACAGCGACAGCGATTCCACGCCACGGATGTGACCGTGGCCTTCGCAGCGCGGGCAGGTGATCTGGGTCGCCTCACCAAGACTCGGGCGCAAGCGCTGGCGCGACATCTCGAGCAGACCGAAGCGCGAGATGCGGCCGATCTGTACGCGGGCGCGGTCCAGTTTCAGCGCGTCTTTCAGGCGATCTTCCACCTCACGCTGGTGCTTCGGGCTGTCCATGTCGATGAAGTCGATCACCAGCAGGCCGCCGGCATCGCGGATGCGCGCCTGACGGGCGATTTCCACCGCGGCCTCGCAATTGGTGTTGAACGCCGTTTCCTCGATGTCGCTGCCCTTGGTCGCCTTGGACGAGTTGACGTCGATCGCGGTCAGCGCTTCGGTCTGGTCGATCACGATCGAACCGCCCGACGGCAGGCGTACCTGGCGGTCGAACGCGCTCTCGATCTGCGTCTCGATCTGGTAGCGGGTGAACAACGGGGTATCGTCGCGATACAGCTTGAGCTTGCGCAGCGCGTTCGGCATCACCTGCTGCATGAAGTCGCGGGCGTCGTTGTACAGCGGCTCGTCGTCGATCAGGATTTCGCCGATGTCGCTGCGCAGGTAGTCGCGCAGGGCGCGGATGAACAGCTTCGACTCCTGATAGATCAGGAACGGCGCTTTCTGCTTGCTGGCCGCTTCGGAGATCGACTTCCACAGCTGCAACAGGTAGTCCAGGTCCCACTGCAGTTCTTCGGCGTCGCGGCCGAGGCCGGCGGTACGCACGATCAGGCCGACGTCGTCAGGCACGGTAACGTGGTCGAGTGCTTCCTTCAGTGCCTGCCGATCCTCGCCCTCGATCCGGCGCGAGACGCCGCCGGCCTTCGGGTTGTTCGGCATCAGTACCATGTAGCGGCCGGCCAGGCTGATGAACGTGGTCAGGGCGGCGCCCTTGTTGCCGCGTTCTTCCTTTTCCACCTGCACGACGACTTCCTGACCTTCCTTGATCAGTTCGCGGATGTTCGCCTTGTGCGGGTCCAGGCCCGCGGTGAAGTAGTCGCGGGAGATTTCCTTCAGCGGCAGGAAACCGTGGCGTTCGGCGCCATACTCGACGAAGCAGGCTTCGAGTGAAGCCTCAACTCGAGTGATTCGACCCTTGTAAATATTTGACTTTTTCTGTTCCCGCGAAGGGATTTCGATGTCCAGGTCATACAGGTTCTGGCCATCGACAATGGCCACGCGCAACTCTTCACGCTGAGTCGCGTTGATCAACATACGTTTCATGGTGGTAATCCTCGGCTTGGCCGCGCGTCGCGTGCCACGTGGCGCCACAATGGCGGCCTGCCGGGGATCGCGCCGCTGCGGTTAAGCGGCAAAAAAACGGCACCGTTTCCGGCGTCGGGATGATTCGGTCAGCTGCGCCTGCCGCCCCGACACCGCAATGGCATCGGACAAACAGCGGCCCAAACCGTTACGATGAAAGGGAGTCGCGACCGGCCGCCCGAAGGCACCGGAGCAATCCTCGCCGACGTTACGGGCGGGCATTCGACCCGATCCAGACTTCGATGGGCAGAATGTAGCGCCCGCCGAGTATCCTATTTAAGCAGGTTTTTTTCAATGCAGACGGCAACTTCCCATGACGCACCTCACGGTGTACGTCAAGTCGAGATCGGCCCCGAGCGGGACGGCCAGCGCATCGACAATGCGTTGGTGACCCTGCTCAAGGGCGTGCCCAAGAGCATGATTTACCGGCTTTTGCGGACCGGCCAGGTACGTGTGAACGGCAAGCGGGCCAAGCCGGATACCCGTCTCGCCGATGGTGATACGCTGCGGATTCCCCCCGTGCGGGTGGCGGAACGGCCGGAGGGTCGTGCGCCGGCCAGCGGTCTGGTGGCATCAGTGGCCGACTCGATCATTTTCGAGGACAAGCACTTCCTGGTCATCGACAAACCCGCCGGCGTGGCCAGCCACGGCGGCAGCGGGGTCAGCCATGGCGCGATCGAGCTGTTGCGTGCGGCGCGGCCACAGGAACACCTGGAACTGGTGCACCGGCTCGACCGCGATACCAGCGGCGTGCTGGTGTTTGCCCGCACCCGGGCCGGGCTGACCGGCCTGCAGGCGGCGATCCGCGCCGGCGAAGTCACCAAACAGTATCTGTGTTTGATGCTCGGTCACCCGTCCAAGGCGAAGTTCGACGTCAACGCGCCGTTGCTGAAATCGGTCATGCAGGGCGGCGAGCGGATGGTGCGGGTGGCCGACAACGGCAAGCCTTCACTGACGTTCTTCCGTGAAATGGAACAGTACCCCAGCGCCCGCCTGATGCAGGCCACGCTGGGCACCGGCCGCACCCATCAGATCCGGGTACATGCAGCACATATCGGCCATCCGCTGGCCGGCGACCCGAAATACGGCGATCGCGAGATGAACAAGCGCTTCCGCGAGATGGGCCTGAACCGGATGTTCCTGCACGCCTCGCACATGAGCTTCGACCTGGACGGGCGCGCTTACAGCTTTTCCGCGCCGCTGCCTGACGACCTGAAGGATTTCCTCGACGTGCTGTCGGTGAAAGGCAAGCGGCTGCTGTGGATGAAGGAAAAGTCGCGCACCGACTTCTGATCAGCGCGCCAGCAGGGCCTCGACCCGCGCGGCGCAGATGAAGTCGTTCAGCGACAGTCCGCCAACGTCATGGGTCGACCACAACACCTGGCAATGGCCATAGCCGGCTTCGAGATCCGGGTGGTGGTCTTCCTGATTGGCCATGAAGCCCACCGCGTTGATGAAGCCCAGCGTGTGGTGGAAGTCGGCAAACCTGAAGTCCTTGACGATGGCTGCACCGTCACCGCGCAACTGCCAGCCCGACGGCAGCTGCTGCAACAGCTCGGCCACCTGCGCGCCGCTCAGCGCATGTTCTTTGCCCTTGCGCGGCTGGCAGTGCCGGGTGGCCAGATCGTTCACGTTCATGGGATCTCCGTCGGGCTGAAAGTCTTGAGGATGCGAAGCGTCGAAGTTGTGCGCGCAAAAGTCAAAGTGCACATGAAATCTGAAACAGGACTAAAATGGTGCTGTTTCGCCGGCAAGGCTTGCCGGCACCCGTTTGGTGATACTGGAGCAGGCATGATCGACATTTCCGAACGCGCGCAGCAGCATTTTCTGCGGCTTCTCTCACAGCAGGGCATCGACGGGCTGGGCATCCGCCTGCGGGTGACCTCGCCCGGCACGCCGGCGGCCAACTGCGAGCTGGAATTCTGCGAGCCCGCGGATCTGGCCGGCGGGGAGTGGACGATCGAGTGCGCCGGCTTCGACTTCCATGTCGACGGCGCCAGCGCCCCTTGGCTGGACCACGCCAGTATCGACTTCGAGCCGAATGCCACCGGCGGCCAGCTCAACATCCGTGCGCCGAAGATCAAGGGCGATGTGCCTGGCGTGGAAGCTGGCCTGATCGAGCGCGTGCGCTACGTGCTGGAGGCGGAGATCAACCCGAAGCTGGCCTCGCACGGCGGCCGGGTCAGCCTGCTGGAGATCGATGCCGATGGTGCGGTGCTGCTGCAGTTCGGCGGCGGCTGCCATGGCTGCGGCATGGTCGACGTGACGCTGAAGCAGGGCGTGGAAAAGACCTTGCGCGAGCGGGTGCCGGAAATCACCGCGGTGCGCGACGCCACCAACCACGCCGTCGGCGAAAAGCCTTACTACAGCAAGGCCGAAGGCAAGTCGGCGATTGCCTGAACCAGGCGCGGATCGCAAAAAAGCAAAGGCCCGCCGAAGCGGGCCTTTGCTTTTTCCTGCAACGCGGCAGCAGGTTTACTTGTCGCCGCTGATGTGGCCCTTCAGCGTATCGAGCTTGCTCGGCAGGCTGGAGAAATAGGTGGCGACATCCTCGATGTCCTGGTCGGACAGCGTGGCCACCATGCCTTTCATGATCGGATTATTGCGCTGGCCATCCTTGTACTCGTGCAGCACATGCTGCAGATACAGGTTGTACTGGCCGGCGAGGCGCGGATACTGCGGGTCGATCGAATTGCCGTCGACGCCATGGCATGCGAAGCAGGTGGCCGCCTTCTGCTTGCCGTTCTCGGCGTTGCCGGTGGCAAGCAACTGGGTGGAAGCGAACGCCAGGATGGCGCCGAATGAAAGCAGGGTAATCGCACGTTTCATGCGGGAAGTCCTTGGCAACTTACTTGGCGAGACTGGAAAGATAGGCGGCAATGTTCTGGATGTCCGTCGCGGACAGGCTCTGCGCCTGCGCATCCATGGTCGGGTGCTTGCGATCGCCGCTCTGGTAACCCTGCAGCGCATTGACGATGTACTGCTCGTTCTGGCCGGCGATCTTCGGCACCGGGTATTGCGGGTAGGCGTTGGTGTACCCAGGCACCCCATGGCAACCAGCGCACGTATAAATGAGTTTGCGGCCGGCAGCCTTGTCACCTTCAGCATGCACGCTGGTGGCGGCGAAGAGGGCTGTGGCCACGGCCAGGCCAAGCAATTGCAATCGAGTCATCGAGATCGTTCCCACGAGTGCGACGGGTACAGGGTCATGTAAGCCACCAAGTATAGACGTTGCTTTAACGCGTGAACAACACTCCGCTCAGGAGTGGTCAATGTTTGCGCAACACATCGGCACCTGTGCCGAGTGCATCGGCTGACATTGCTGTTGTGGTCATCGCCCCCATATACTGGCGTGGTCATATCGTTTTCCCCGGGGGTGTCCTGGCTTCGACGGGGGTAGTGAGATGACTTGGTGCATGCCGAGGGGGCAGCTTTCCTCGTTAATCCAGCAGCAAACTCATAGTTGCCAACGACGACAACTACGCTCTCGCCGCTTAAGGCGTAAGCCCCGAACCCACTTGTGCTCATGCTCGTCGGTGTAGGGTCATTATCATGAGATCGCCGAACGCTGCCGCCTGGCGGTTCTAGGCTAAATCAATCAGGCTGGTTCCGCGGTGCGCTTCGCACACCGTGCTTGTCGCGGAACGAGATCGAACGGTGAGCTAAGCATGTAGATCCGGGCATTTAACGCCTTCGGACGCGGGTTCGACTCCCGCCACCTCCACCAACGCAAAACCCCCGAGCGATCGGGGTTTTTTTTATGGTTTGACTGTGGTGGATTCAGGCGGCGCGATTGTGCGAACGCATGGTGCGCTGCTTCTCGATCTGCCAGTCACGCTGTTTTTCGGTGTCTCGCTTGTCGTGTTCCTGCTTGCCGCGGGCGAGGCCGATCTCGACTTTCACCTTGTTGCCTTTCCAGTACATCGCGGTGGGCACCAAGGTGTAACCCTTGCGCTCGACGGCGCCGACCAGCTGGTCGATCTCCTTGCGGTGCAGCAGGAGCTTGCGGGTGCGCCGGTCCTCGGCGATGACGTGGGTGGAGGCGCTGATCAGCGGCGGGATCGATGCGCCGACCAGGAAGATCTCGTTCTTCAGCACGACCGCGTAACTGTCGCCGAAGTTGATCCGGCCCGCACGCAATGCTTTCAGCTCCCAGCCCTGCAGCGCAACGCCGGCCTCGAAGCGCTGGTCGATGTGGTATTCGAAGCGCGCACGCTTGTTGAGCGCGATGGTGCCGCCGCCCTTGTTGTCCTTGTCCTTTGTCTTGGCCATGTCCGTTAAACTCGGGCCTTGTCGCCCTGATGCCGATCCGGCCGCATATCGGGCCAAACCAAGCGTGATGTGAAGAGGTTGCCGTGATCGAAATTCGTCGCAGCGCGTTGGTGAGGTATTCGCCAGCGCAGATGTTCGACCTGGTCAATGACGTTGAAGCATACCCAAAGCGCTTCTCTTGGTGTGCCGCTGCCGAGATCATCGAGCGCAAGGAGGATGTGCTGGTGGCACGGCTGGATCTCAAGTTTGCCGGGTTCCACCAGAGCTTCACCACGCGCAACACGATCGACCCGCCACGGCGCCTGCGGATGGACCTGGTCGACGGCCCGTTCCGCAGCCTCGATGGCGTGTGGGATTTCATCGCCCTCGGCGATGCCGGTTGCAAGGTCGCGTTTGCGCTGGATTTCGATTACGCCGGCCGGCTCGGTGGTGCAGCGCTGAAGCTGGGTTTCCAGGGGCTGGCCGGGCGCATGGTGGACGACTTCTGCCGCGAGGCCGAGCGTGTCTATGGCTGAGCGCACGATCCGCGTCGAAGTGGTTTATGCAGGGGCGGAACAACCGATCCAGCGTCGGGTCGAATTGGCCGATGGCTGCACGGTGATGCAGGCCATCGACGCCTCGGGGATCGTCGCCATGCTTCCAAACGGCGCGATCGATCCGGCTCGCCTCGGCATCTTCGCTCGAAAAGTGGCGCCGGACCGGCTCGTGCGGGAAGGCGACCGGATCGAGATCTACCGGCCGCTGGTGCTTGATCCGATGGAAGCGCGCCGCCGGCGTGCCCGTTAGGGCAGGGCAAGCCGCCTTGGGTCAATGGCCGTCGTTGCTGTCCGGGTTGCCGCCCTGGCCGAAGCCGCCGTCATTCTTCTTGTCGTCCGGGGACGTGCTCTTGTCGCCCTGGGTCTCATTGACCGGATAGCCGGCGTTGTACTTCTTGCTGTCCTTGATCAGCTGCTGGGCATCCTGTGCAAAGAAGTCGCCCTCGGTACGCACCAGGGTGTCGTTGTTGAAGGTCAGGGTGAACGTGCGCACTTTCATGGCACCGCCACGGTGCGACAGGGTCGATACGTAGTCCCAACGGCTCTGGTCGAACGGCGTGCTCACCGAAGGCGTACCCATCAGCACCAGTACCTGGCGCTTGGTCATGCCGGGCTTGAGCTGATCCACCGTTTTCTTGTCGAGCAGGTTGCCTTGCTGCACGTCGGGTTTGTAGACGATATGGCAACCGGCAACGGAAAGCGCCAGCACGGCGAAAACCAGCAGGGTGATCAGCTTTTGCATGCGTGTTGCGTCCGGATCATGAAGGTGTCGGATGATACACTACCGGCTCGGAAACGCCGTGTGCGGAGGTGGGTCATGGAACAGGAAACCAAAGAGCTGCGCAGGGTTGGCCTCAAGGTGACCCACCCACGCATGCGCATCCTGCAAATCTTCGACGAGGAGGGCGTACAGCATCTCACCGCCGAGGACGTCTACAAGAAACTACTTGCCCACCAGGAAGACATCGGCCTGGCCACGGTGTATCGCGTGCTGACCCAGTTCGAGGCGGCAGGCATCATCGTCAAGCACAATTTCGAAGGTGGCCAGGCTGTCTACGAACTCGACCGCGGCAAACATCACGATCACATGATCGATGTGGACAGCGGGAAAGTGATTGAGTTCGTCAGCGAGGAGATCGAACGCCTGCAGCACGAGATAGCGGCGAAGCATGGTTATGTGATCGAGGATCACAGTCTGGTGCTGTATGTGCGGCCGAAGCAGCGCGCCCCTCGCAAAAGCTGAAGAGTCGCGATTGTCTTGAGGGCTGCCAGGGATGCCGTCGGTGAAAGCGGGCATAAAAAAGCCGCGAGGAGGACTCCTGTCCGCCCGCGGCTGCTCCCCTACCTGTCGGTTGGCAATGCGAGTGGCTCGCTATTGCCTTTGACGCTCGCCAGGTAGCGGCGAAACGGCTTCCTGCCGTTGTTTCAGAGCCCCCGTCCCCACGGTGACTCTGATCCACCATCTTGCGATGGTGGCTCCCCCACATCGATAGACAGATCCTAACGAGAGCTTCACGTCTCCGGTATCGGAAAAATTCCTAGTTTTGCCGACCCATCTCGGAAGGATTGTTGTTGCCGCGCAGCAAAATTCGCAGGTGCACACCGGCCGGGGCAGGGCGCAGTCGGAACTGTCCGCCAAGCGAGGTGACCCGATCGCGCATGCCCTGCAGACCGCGACCGCCGCGGGGCAGACGGCTGGGCAGGCCGGTGCCGTCGTCGCGCAGGTCGAGCAGGGCCACGGCGATGCCCTGGCGTTCGCCGATACGCAGGCGCAGCCTGAACTCGCTGGCCTTGGCGTGCTTGACGGCGTTGGTCGCGCTTTCCTGCACCAGCCGGTAGATCGCGGTACGGGTATCGTCGTCCAGCAGGCGGGGATCACCGTGCAGTTCGGTATGGTAGGTCATCCCGGCGGTATTCAGCAGGTCGCGGATGGGGCCTTCATCGAGGGCGCGCAGCAACCCGAATTCGTCCAGTACCGCAGGGCGCAGGTCGTCCAGCAGGCGGTGCAGGGCGCGCCGCATATGCGCCAGGATGGTATTGATCGAGGTGCTGATGTCCTCCATGCCGGCCTGGTGCAGGCGCGCCTGGGCCAGTTTCACGTGGGTCTGGATGGCGGTGATGTTCTGGCCCAGTTCGTCGTGCAGTTCGGCGGCCAGGTGGCGGCGCTGGTTTTCATCCGCCTGCAGGTTGCCGCGGGCGGCGTCGCGCAGTTGATGGGCCAACTGGTCCAACCGGCGGTTGACCGCGCCCAGGTAGACGTTCTGCTCGGCCACCCGTTCGCTGCTCCGGCGCAACGCATCGGTGGCCGACCCCAGCATCAGCGCGCCGGTGCCGGCCACCGCCAGAAACAGGTAGGCCGCGGCGTTCGACGGGGCGTGGCCCAGGTGCTGGTCGACCAGGGTCATGCCGAGGCTGGTGATGAGCATGGCCAGGCTGGCGCCGCGCCAGCCGTGGCGGAAGGCGAAGAACAGCACCGGCGCCAGCGACAGTACACGGGCAAATTGCGGCTGGGGCGCGGCCTGTTCGGACAGCACCAGCAGGATCGTCATGGAAGGCAGCATCACCAGCAGCCCATCCATGAACAGGCTGGCCAGGGCGCGTTGCTCCATCCGGGTGCGCAACAGCATGATCATCAACGGCACGATCAGCAGGATGCCCAGATAGTGGCTGAGGACTTCCTCGCCGAGTACGCGGACCATCAATTCAGGCGAGCTCGGCGTGCTGACCAGCGCCAGCAGTGCCGCATCGACGGCGGTAGTTGCCGTCACCACCAGCACTACGGAAAGCAGCAGGCGGGTGACCTCCTGCGGACTGTGCAGGCTGGCATGCAGGTTGAATCGCCGCAGCAGCCAAAGGCCGGCGGCCATGACCAGCGGTTCGGGCAGTTCGTTGGTGGCGAAACCGGCCCAGCCCAGCGGCAAACCATGGGCCAGGCTGATGCCGGCGGTGGCGACCAGTTCGGCGCCCAGCAACCAGCCCCAGTAGCGGACCGGGGTGAGCAGCAGGGCGCCAAAGCGCAGGCCGTACGGCAGCATCCAGTACGGCTGCACGGTCAGCCACAGCAGCAGCCACAGCAGCAGGTAACCGGCGGCGAGCAAGGGACCGGAGTCGGGCAGGCGTAGGGGTTTCAGGCGCATGCGCGGATGTTACATGTGCGCCGTGCAACGGTGGTCGGTCGCGCCGTCGGCAAGCCGGATGTGCATAACGGCAGGGTCCCTGTGTAAAGTAGCGGGATGTACAGCATTGTTCTGGTCGATGACCATGCCATCGTTCGCGAGGGCTTCAAGCGGCTGATCGAGATGGAGTCGGATCTCGACGTGGTAGCCGAGTGCCGCAGCGCCGACGATGCGGTCGAGGCGGTCAGCCACTGGCGCCCCGACCTGGTCGCGCTGGATCTGTCCTTGCCTGACGGCAGCGGGCTGCCGCTGATCGAACACCTGCTCAGCGTCCACTCGCAAACCCACATCGTGGTGTTGAGCATGCACGATGGCGAGCCGTACGTGTCCGAGGCGTTGCGCCGCGGCGCCAGCGGTTACGTCACCAAGGGCGTGGCGCCGGAGGAACTGGTGGCGGGCCTGCGCGCGGTGATGCAGGGCGAATGTTTCCTCAGCTCGGATCTGCGCCAGCGCCGGGCCGACCGGCCGAATGCGGCGCTGGACCCTCTCAACCGGCTGACCGCGCGCGAGCGCGAGGTGTTCCTGCTGCTGGCCGGGGGTCGCGCCCCGAAGCAGGTCGCGGCGGAGCTGGGGATCGGCCAGAAGACGGTCTACATCCATCGCGCCAGCCTGATGGGCAAGCTCGGTGCCGGCTCGGAACTCGACCTGTACCGGATGGCGACCGAGCGCGGGATGTTGTCGCCGGCCGGGTGACACGGCCTCGTCGAATCAGGCGGTCTGTGCCCGCTCCAGCATCTGTTTCGCGTGAGCCCGCGTCTCGCGGGTGATCTCGACCCCACCCAGCATGCGCGCCAGCTCGTCGCGGCGACCGGCGGCGTCGAGCCTTTCGATCTGCGTACGGGTGGAATCGCCGTCGCTGTGCTTGCTGACCCGTAGGTGCGCATGCCCCTGGGCGGCCACCTGCGGGAGGTGGGTAACGCAGAGCACCTGGCGCCGGGTGCCCAGTGCGCGCAGTTTCTGTCCGACCACTTCGGCGACAGCGCCGCCGATGCCGGTATCGACCTCGTCGAAGATCATGCTGCCGACGGTGTCCTTGCCCAGGGTGGCGACTTCGATCGCCAGGCTGATGCGGGCCAGTTCGCCGCCGGAGGCGACCTTGCGCAGCGGGCGCGGCGGCTGGCCGGGATTGGCGCTTACCAGCAGTTCGCAACGCTCGAGCCCTTGCGGATCCGGTTCGCCGCCGGCAGCCGGCTCCAGCTCGACGCGCAAGAGGCCGCCGGCCATGCCCAGTTCGGCCATCAGCACGCTGACCTCGTCGCCAAGCCTGGCAGCGGCCGTCGCGCGTGCGCCGCTGAGCCCGGCCGCCGCGCTGACATAATCGTCCTGCAGGCGCTGGCGCTGTGCCGCCAGCTGTTCCAGGGCGTCACCGGCACCTTCGAGTTCGACCAGCTCGGCGTGCAGGGCAGCCAGCCGGTCGTGCAGCTCGGCCACCGGCAGCCGATGTCGGCGTGACAGCTCGTGCAGGCGAGCCAGGTGATTGTCGACCTCGGTGTAGCGCTCCGGATCGAGGTCGACGTCCTGCGCATAGCGCGCCAGGCCGTCAGCGGCTTCGCCGAGTTCGATGCCGGCGTTGTCCAGCAGTTCCAGCAGCGGGGTCAGCTTGTCGTCGAGCGCGGCCAGCTTGCCGAGTTCGGCGTGCGCCCGGCCGAGTGCGCGGCGCAACGCGAATTCGCTGTCGCCATCGAGCAGTTCGACCACGCCGGCCGTGCCTTCGGCCAGGCGCCCGGCGTTGGCGAGGCGCTTGTGGTTCGCCTCGAGTTCATCCAGTTCGGCGGGCGGCAGCGCCCATTTTTCCAGTTCGCCGATTTCATGCCGCAGCAGTTCGATGCGCCGGTCGCGGTCATCGCCACCACTGAGTTTACGCATGCGTGCGCCCAGCTCGCGCCATTGCACGGCGCTGCTGCGCACTTGCGCCAGCAAGTCGTCGTGACCGGCATAGGCATCCAGCAGGGCCAACTGGTGCGACCGCGACAGCAGCGCCTGATGCTCGTGCTGGCCGTGGATCTCGACCAGCAGCGCGGCCAGCTCGCCAAGCTGGCGAGCGTTCGCGGGGCGGCCGTTGATCCAGGCCTTGGAGCTGCCCTCGGCGCGGATCACCCGGCGCAGTTGGCAGCCGCCATCCTCGTCCAGTTCCTCGCGCTGCAACCAGTCGCGGGCCGCGGGCAGGTCGGCCAGGTCGAACTCGGCCGCCAATTCCGCGCGATCGCTGCCGGCGCGCACCATGCCGCTGTCGGCGCGGGCGCCGGCCAGCAGCATCAGCGCGTCGACCAGCAGCGACTTGCCGGCGCCGGTTCCGCCGCTGACCACGGTCAGGCCCGGGCCGAACGCGACCTCGGCGGCTTCGACGACGGCGAAATGACGGACGTAGAGCGAAGTGAGCATGGGCAGGCTGATGATGAGGTGGTGGGATTGTAGCGGCAGCCCGGTGGCGCAAAACACCATTCCACTTGCAAGCTGCGCGCGCAGACCTTATTTCTGTCGGGTCTCAAGGATTGCTACGACAGCATGATCAACCCGCATGGCCACGACCTCGACTCACGCGCGCGCAGCCTGTTGCGCACGCTGATCGCCCAGTATCTGGTCGATGGCGAACCGGTGGGCTCGCGCACGCTGTCGCGTTCGTCCGGCCTGGACGTGAGCCCGGCGACGATCCGCAACATCATGGCCGATCTCGAGGATGCCGGCCTGGTCGCTTCGCCGCACACCTCGGCGGGGCGCGTCCCGACGCCGCGCGGCCTGCGCCTGTTCGTCGACAGTCTGATCGAGCTGCAACCGCTGCCGCGCGCGGAAATGGCCCGCCTGCAGCGCGAACTGCCGCCGGGGCCGACCACCACGCGTGACCTGCTCGGCAATGTCTCCACCCTGCTGTCGGCGATGACCCATTTCGCCGGGGTGGTCACGGTGCCGCGCCAGGCCGATTTTCCGCTGCGGCATATCGACTTCGTGGCACTGCCGGGTGCGCGGGTGCTGGTGATCCTGGTGTTCAGCGACAACCAGGTGCAGAACCGCATCGTGCAACTGGCCCGGCCGCTCGACGGCCGGGAGCTGGAACAGGCGGCGAACTACCTGAACAGCCACTTCGCCGGGCTGCGCGTGGACGACATCCGCGCCCACCTGCTGGCCGAGGTACGCAAGGCCGGCAGCGAGTTGAACCAGCTGCTGGCCAGCACGGTGGAACTGGCCACCGCCTCGTTCGCGCCATCGGCAAGCGGCCCCAGCGGTCCGGATGTGCTGGTCAGTGGCCAGACCAACTTGATGGGCTACTCCGAGCTGGCCGACATGCAGCGCCTGCGCGAGTTGTTCGAGGCGTTCCAGCAGAAGAACGAATTGCTGCAGCTGATGGAGGTTTGCGCCCGGGCGCCGGGCGTGCGCCTGTTCATCGGCGAGGAATCCGGCTTCACCGCCCTCGACGGCTGCAGCGTGGTCACCGCCAGCTACGGCGCGCAGGGGCGTGTGCTCGGCGCGGTCGGCGTGATCGGCCCGACCCGGATGGCCTACGAGCGGGTGATTCCGGTCGTGCAGGCCACCGCCGGATTGCTGAGCGACGCCTTGAATCGCGCCGCCACGACCCTATAACCGCAGCGGGAGGCGGGGTTTCTCGCAGATTTGGACGGTCGGCATCCGTGCCGGCCATGAACTTTCGTTTGGAGTGAGCATGCAGAACAACGATCCGCAGTCGCCGGGCGAGGCGCCGACCCAGGGCCAGACCGCCGAATCGACGACCACCGAACTGGCCGGCCTGCAGGCGCGTGTGGCCGAGCTGGAAGCAAGCAATGCCGAATTGCGCGAGACGGTGTTGCGTGAACATGCGGAGCTGGAGAACCAGCGCCGTCGCCTGCATCGCGACCTGGAACAGGCCCGCCGCTTCGCCAACGAGAAACTGCTGAGCGAATTGCTGCCGGTCTACGACGGCCTGGAGAGCGGCCTGGCAATCGAGGGTGGCGATTTCGCCTCGATGCGCGAAGGCCTCGGCCTGACCCTGAAGGCGCTGCTGAAGGTGGCCGAGAACCATGGCATGGCGCAGGTCGACCCGCTGGGCCAGCCACTCGATCCGGAACGTCATCATGCGGTGAGCATGGTCGAGGCGCCGGGTCAGGCGCCCGGCACCGTCGTCAACGTGCTACAGAAAGGTTATGTGCTGAACGATCGCCTGCTGCGTCCCGCGCTGGTCGCGGTGGCAAAGGAATGAACGTCGCCGCTGGCGCCCACCTGAACGGCGCGGCGGCGAACACCACGAAATCGCATCCGGGGCCTTGTTGGCATTGAATCGCCAAGGCAGACCCCCATCTGAAAACCAGCGCGGCCGCGGGGGCCGCAAGTAGATTTGGAGAGCATACGCATGGGCAAGATCATCGGTATCGACCTGGGCACGACCAACTCCTGCGTGTCCGTGATGGACGGCAGCACGACCAAGGTCATCGAAAACTCGGAAGGCGACCGCACCACACCCTCCATCGTCGCCTTCACCAAGGACGGCGAAGTGCTGGTGGGCGCCTCGGCCAAGCGGCAGAGCGTGACCAACCCGAAGAACACCTTCTACGCGGTGAAGCGCCTGATCGGCCGCAAGTTCACCGACAAGGAAGTGCAAAAAGATCTGCACATCGTGCCCTACGGCATCCTTGCACACGACAACGGCGATGCCTGGGTGCAGACCTCCGACGGCAAGAAGATGGCGCCGCAGGAAATCGCCGCGAAGGTGCTGATGAAGATGAAGAAGACCGCCGAGGACTATCTCGGCGAGACGATCACCGAAGCGGTGATCACCGTGCCTGCCTACTTCAACGACAGCCAGCGCCAGGCGACCAAGGACGCCGGCAAGATCGCCGGCCTCGACGTCAAGCGCATCATCAACGAGCCGACCGCGGCCGCGCTGGCCTATGGCCTGGACAAGAAGGGCGGCGACCGCAAGATCGCGGTGTACGACCTCGGCGGCGGCACCTTCGACGTGTCGATCATCGAGATCGCCGAAGTCGACGGCGAGAAGCAGTTCGAGGTGCTGGCCACCAACGGCGATACCTTCCTCGGCGGCGAGGACTTCGACATGCGCGTCATCGACTACCTCGTCGAGGAGTTCCAGAAAGAGCAGGGCATCGACCTGCGCAAGGATCCGCTCGCGCTGCAGCGCCTGAAAGACGCCGCCGAGCGCGCCAAGATCGAGTTGTCCTCTAACCACCAGACCGACGTGAACCTGCCGTACGTGACGGCCGACGCGTCCGGCCCGAAGCACCTGAACATCAAGCTGACCCGGGCCAAGCTCGAGGCGCTGGTGGAAGACCTGATCAAGCGCACCATCGAGCCGTGCCGTACGGCGCTGAACGATGCCGGCCTGCGCGTGTCCGACATCAACGACGTGATCCTGGTCGGTGGCCAGACCCGCATGCCGAAGGTGCAGGAAGCGGTGAAGGACTTCTTCGGCAAGGAGCCGCGCAAGGACGTCAATCCAGACGAAGCTGTCGCCGTGGGCGCGGCGATCCAGGGCGGCGTGCTGGGCGGTTCGGTCAAGGACGTGCTGCTGCTCGACGTCACCCCGCTGTCGCTCGGCATCGAGACGATGGGCGGCGTGATGACCAAGCTGATCGAGAAGAACACCACCGTGCCCACCAAGGCCTCGCAGACCTTCTCCACCGCCGATGACAACCAGACCGCGGTGACCGTGCACGTGCTGCAGGGCGAGCGCGAGCGTGCCAGCGCGAACAAGTCGCTGGGCAAGTTCGATCTGCAGGGCATCGATCCGGCGCCGCGCGGCATGCCGCAGATCGAGGTCACCTTCGACATCGACGCGAACGGCATCCTGCACGTGTCGGCCAAGGACAAGAAGACCGGCAAGGAACAGAAGATCGAGATCAAGGCCGGTTCGGGCCTGTCCGAGGAAGAGATCCAGCGGATGGTCGCCGACGCCGAGGCGAACAAGGAAGAGGACAAGAAGTTCCACGAGCTCGTCGCCACGCGCAACAAGGCCGACCAGCTGGTGCACGCCACCCGCAGCGCGCTGAAGGAGCACGGCGGCAAGGTGCCGGCCGATCAGCTCAGCAGCATCGAGGGTGCGTTGTCCGATCTGGAGAAGGTCAAGGACGGCGACGACAAGGCGGCGATCGAGGCCAAGGTGGAGAAGCTGGAGCAGGTGGCGCAGGCGCTTTACGCCGCCGCGCAGGGTGGTGGCCCGGCCGATGCCGGCGCACAATCCGCACCGGGCGGCTCGGCCCAGCCCGACGACGTGGTCGACGCCGAGTTCACCGAAGTGAAGGACGACAAGAAGTAATTGGCTACCGTTGTCGGCACGGCCGATGAACCAGCCCGTGCCGGCAACCCCCGGCACGGGCTGTCTGTTGAGCGGAATACGGAACCGTCGACTTCTCCGGCCAGGGCAGCGACAAGCAGTGTGGATGCATGAATGAGCAAGCGTGATTACTACGAGGTGCTGGGCGTCGAGCGCAGCGTCAGCGAAGCCGAACTGAAGAAATCCTTCCGCCGGCTGGCGATGAAATACCATCCGGACCGCTGCCCGGACGATCCCACGGCACAGGACAAGTTCAAGGAGGCCAAGGAGGCCTACGAGGTACTGTCTGATGCCTCGAAGCGCGCGATGTACGACCAGCACGGCCATGCCGCTTTCGAGAACGGGATGGGCGGCCGCGGCGGCGCCGGTTTCGGCGATGTCGGCGACATCTTCGGTGACATTTTCGGCGACATCTTCGGCCGCAGCGGCAGCGGGCGCGGCCGTCCGCGGCGCGGCGCCGACCTGCGCTACATCATGGAACTGGACCTGGAGGAGGCCGTGTTCGGCGTCAGCCGGCAGATCGAGGTGCCGACCCAAGTCAACTGCCACCACTGCAACGGCAGCGGTTCGGAGGACGGCAAGGTCAGCAAGTGCAAAACCTGCAATGGCCACGGCCAGGTGCGCATGCAGAACGGCATCTTCTCGATCCAGCAGTCCTGCCCGCACTGCGGCGGCAGCGGCCAGGCGATCGAGAAGCCGTGCAGGAAATGCCACGGTGAAGGCCGCCTCGAGGAAACCCGCACGCTGTCGGTGCAGATCCCCGAGGGCGTCGACAACGGCGACCGCATCCGCCTGACCGGGCAGGGCGAAGCGGCCCCGGCCGGAGCGCCGGCCGGCGACCTGTATGTGGAAGTACACGTGCGCGAACACGCCATCTTCCAGCGCGACGGCAATGACCTGTATTGCGAGCTGCCGATCCGCTTCTCGCAGGCGGCGCTGGGCGCCGAACTGCCGGTGCCGACGCTGGAAGGCGAAGTGCCGGTCAGCATTCCGCCGGAGACACAGACCGGCACCCAGTTCCGCCTGCGCGGCCGCGGCGTCAAGTCCGTGCGCAGCAGTCGCCATGGCGACCTGATCTGCCGCGTGGTGGTGGAGACGCCGGTGCGATTGACCAAGCAGCAGCGTGAGTTGCTGGAATCGCTGGAGGCCACCTTCGACAGCAGCGACGCGGGCAAGCACACACCGCGCGCGAAGGGTTGGGTCGACGGCGTGAAGAAATTCTGGTCGAAAGTCACCGCGTAAGCCTCATCGCCCCCGCTAGCATGTACGGATCGACCACTGGAGTGCGCTGCCGATGACCCGTCCCCTCCGCCTCGCCCTCAGTGGCGCCTCCGGCCGCATGGGCCACGCGCTGCTGAGCCTGCTCGGCGATGACGCCCGCTTCGAACTGGTGCATGCGGTGGTGGCGCCGGGGTCGATCCACGATGGCCAGCCGGTATCTCCCGCTGCGGCGGGTTCCCTGCGGTATGCGCACGACTGGACGCTGGCGCCGCCGATCGACGTCATCGTCGACTTCAGCAGCCCGGCCGCTCTGGCGCTGGCGCTCGATCATTGCCTGGCGCACGGCACGGCCCTGGTCAGCGGCACCACCGGTATGGACGCCACACTGGAGGCGCGACTGGCCGATGCCGGTCAGCGCATCGCGATCCTGCGCGCCGCCAACTTCAGCCTGGGCGTGGCGGTGCTGGCGCGCCTGCTGCGCGAGGCGGCGGCAGCGCTGCCGGACTGGGATCTGGAAATCGTCGAGGCGCATCACGGCCGCAAGCAGGACGCGCCGTCCGGTACCGCGCTGGCGCTTGGCCAGGCGGCGGCGGCGGCACGCGACACCACGCTGGAAGCAGCAGCGGTCTACGGCCGCGAAGGCCGCACCGGCGAACGGATCGAAGGCAGCATCGGCTTTGCCGTGGTACGCGGTGGCGACATCGTGGGCGAGCACACCGCCATGCTGATCGGACAGGGCGAACGGGTGGAACTCGCACATCGCGCCACCGACCGCTCGATCTTTGCGCGTGGCGCCCTGCACGCGGCGCATTGGCTGGCGGGTCGTGCGCCGGGCCAGTGGCAGTTGGACGACGTGATCGCCACGCTGCGCTGATCCGCCTGCGCCAGGGCTGGCGCAATCATGGCGAACCCGGTGGGCGAACGGTCGGATTCAGTCGCGGTGCGAGGCGTTGCGATCGCGGCCTGCACCCAATCGGGTATCGAGGCGGCCAAACAATTTCTTGAACGTGCGCGAGAAGTTTCCACGTTTCGTCTTGCGCAGTTTCTCTTCCTCGCTGATCAGCCAGGCAACCTGGATCACCCGCCGCTCACCCTCGTAGGGCAGATGGCCGTGGAAGGAGTTCTCGCAGCGCTTGAATACGGCGAACTCGCCGTAGAGCGGCGCCAGTTCCGGGGCCGCGATGCTGTCGATGTCGTCGATCTTGTGCAGGAAACGCAGGCAGCCGTCGCTGGTGTCCGGCCACTGCGCATTCAGGTAGATCAGCGCGGTGGCCACCTTGGACTTGCTGTCGGTATGGATGGTGCCGTGGCGCTTGTTGAGCAGGCGGCACAGGGTCACCAGGGTCGGGTACTGGCCGAGATTGTCTATGCCCAGCCGCTGGCCGATCGCGCTGGCAAAGGCCGGCGAAGTCATGTTCTCGATCAGCGCATTGACGCTCGGGCCGCAGTCGGCCGGGTCGTAGGGAAAGAAGCCGGCGCTGGCGTAGCACGGGAAGTCACGATCCAGGTCGCCACGCACTTCATCCGGCAACTGGCCATGCGCGACCATGAATGGAAAGGGCTGCTGCTGCACCGTGGTATCCGGGCGATCGAGACGGGCGGGATCGAGCAGGACAACAGCACTCATGGGGCATCGGACTCCGGCAAAATGTGGCCTAGTGTAGCGCCGACCGATCGGCGGAGATGGACGAATAATCGCAAGATTCACGCACCGTAAGGTGGACAGAAACGGCATCGCCGCTTATCATTTCCACCCGCCCAGATCCTTTCCCTTCCAAGCTCCACAAGCCAGCAATCGTGCGGCTTGCGGACTTTGCTGCATCCAAAAGGCGGTTACTGTATGCCTATTCCTGCCCTGCTGGCCCTCGAAGACGGCAGCGTGTTCCATGGTCACGCTGTCGGCGCCATTGGCGAAACCGTTGGCGAAGTGGTTTTCAACACCGCCATGACGGGTTACCAGGAGATCCTCACCGATCCTTCCTACTCGCGCCAGATCGTCACGCTGACCTATCCGCATATCGGCAACACCGGCATCAACGCCGAGGATGTCGAATCCACCGCCGTGCATGCTGCCGGCCTGATCGTGCGTGACGTGCCGCGCCGGGCCAGCAGTTGGCGCAGCACCGAAAGCCTGCCGGATTACCTGAAGCGCCACGGCACCGTGGCGATCGCCGGCATCGACACCCGCCGACTGACCCGCATCCTGCGCGACAAGGGCGCGCTGGCCGGCTGCATCATGGCCGGCGAGCAGGTCGATGCCGAGGCCGCGCTGGCCAAGGCGCGCGCGTTCCCCGGCCTGAACGGGATGGATCTGGCCAAGGTGGTCAGCACCGTCAAGCCGTATGTGTGGAACCAGGGCGTGTACGACCTCGACCGCACCGCGTTCAATCAGCCAACAGCACGTTTCAAGGTGGTCGCCTACGACTTCGGCACCAAGCTCAACATCCTGCGCCTGCTGGCCGAGCAGGGCTGCGAGGTCACCGTGGTGCCGGCGCAGACGCCTGCCGACGAAGTGCTGGCGATGCAGCCCGACGGCGTATTCCTGTCCAACGGCCCTGGCGATCCGGCGGCCTGCGATTACGCGATCGCGGCGACCGGGCAATTCCTCGACGCGAAGATCCCGCTGTTCGGCATCTGCCTCGGCCATCAGCTGATGGGCCTGGCGCTGGGCGGCAAGACGCTGAAGATGAAGTTCGGCCACCACGGGGCAAATCATCCGGTCAAGGACCTGGACGACGGCCGCGTGCTGATCACCTCGCAGAACCATGGCTTCGCGGTGGATCCGGCCACCTTGCCGGCGAACGTGCGGGTCACGCATACCTCGCTGTTCGACGGGTCGCTGCAGGGTTTCGCGCTGACCGACCGCCCGGCGTTCTGCTTCCAGGGCCATCCCGAAGCGAGCCCCGGCCCGCTCGACATCGGTTATCTGTTCAAACGTTTCGCCGTACTGATGCAGGAGGCCCGCACGCATGCCTAAGCGTACCGATATCAAGAGCATCCTCATCATTGGCGCCGGCCCGATCGTGATCGGCCAGGCCTGCGAGTTCGACTACTCCGGCGCGCAGGCATGCAAGGCGCTGAAGGAAGAGGGCTTCCGGGTGATCCTGGTGAACTCCAACCCCGCCACGATCATGACTGACCCGGACACCGCCGACGCGGTGTACATCGAGCCGATCAACTGGCAGACGGTGGAACGCATCATCGCCAAGGAACGCCCGGATGCGGTGCTGCCCACGATGGGCGGCCAGACCGGCCTCAACTGTGCTCTGGACCTTGCCGACAACGGCGTGCTGGAGAAGTACAACGTCGAGCTGATCGGCGCCAAGCGTGAAGCCATCCGCATGGCCGAGGACCGCGAGCTGTTCCGCGTGGCGATGGGCGAGATCGGGCTGGAATGCCCGAAGGCCGAGGTCGTGCGCACGTTCGAGCAGGCGCTGCTGACCCAGGCCAAGGTCGGCTATCCGACCGTCATCCGCCCCAGCTTCACCCTCGGCGGCTCCGGCGGCGGCATCGCCTACAACCGCGAGGAGTTCGAGGAGATCGTCAAGCGCGGCCTGGAACTGTCGCCAGTGGGCGAGGTGCTGGTCGAGGAATCCGTGCTCGGCTGGAAGGAGTTCGAAATGGAGGTGGTCCGCGACACCGCGGACAACTGCATCATCGTGTGCTCGATCGAGAACCTCGACCCGATGGGCGTGCACACCGGCGACTCGATCACGGTGGCGCCGGCGCAGACGCTCACCGACAAGGAATACCAGCGCCTGCGCGACGCCTCGATCGCGGTGCTGCGCAAGATCGGCGTGGACACCGGCGGCTCCAACGTGCAGTTCGGCATCAATGCCGAGAATGGCCGTGTGGTGGTCATCGAGATGAATCCGCGCGTGTCGCGCTCGTCCGCACTGGCGTCGAAGGCCACCGGTTTCCCGATCGCCAAGATCGCTGCCAAGCTGGCGGTCGGCTACACGCTGGATGAACTCAAGAACGACATCACCGGCGGACTCACGCCGGCGTCGTTCGAGCCGTCGATCGACTACGTGGTCACCAAGATCCCGCGTTTCGCGTTCGAGAAATTCCCGGCCGCCGATGCCCGTCTCACCACCCAGATGAAGTCCGTCGGCGAGGTGATGGCGATTGGCCGCACCTTCCACGAATCGCTGCAGAAGGCGCTGCGTGGTCTGGAGATCGGCAAGACCGGTCTCAACCCGACCGGGCTGGACATCAGCACCGAGGACGGCCTGGCCGTGCTCAAGCGCGAGCTGCGCGAACCACGCCCCGACCGCGTATTTCACCTGGCGGACGCGTTCCGCGCCGGCCTGTCGCTGGAGGAAGTGTTCAACCTCAGCCGTGTCGACCCCTGGTTCCTCGCCGCGTTCGAGGACATCGTGCTGACCGAGGCGGACGTGGTAGCGCAGGGCATCACCGCGCTCGACGAACCGCGCGTGCGCGAACTCAAGCGGCTCGGCTTTGCCGATGCTCGCCTGGCCGAACTGCTCAACACCGACGAAGCCTCGTTGCGCCATCTGCGCCATACGCTGGGCGTGCGCCCGGTGTACAAGCGGGTGGATTCCTGTGCGGCCGAATTCGCCACCAGCACCGCCTACATGTATTCGACCTACGAGGAAGAGTGCGAGGCGAACCCGACCAGTCGCGACAAGATCATCGTGCTCGGCGGCGGCCCGAACCGGATCGGGCAGGGCATCGAGTTCGACTATTGCTGCGTGCATGCGTCGCTGGCGCTGCGCGAGGATGGCTACGAAACCATCATGGTCAACTGCAACCCGGAAACGGTGTCGACCGACTACGACACTTCCGACCGCTTGTACTTCGAGCCGCTGACGCTGGAGGACGTGCTGGAAATCGTCCACGTGGAAAAGCCGAAGGGCGTGATCGTGCAGTACGGCGGGCAGACTCCGCTGAAGCTCGCCCGCGCGCTGGAAGCGGCTGGCGTGCCGATCATCGGCACCAGCCCCGACTCGATCGATCTGGCCGAGGACCGCGAGCGCTTCCAGCAGATGATCGAGAAGATCGGCCTGAAGCAGCCGCCGAACCGCACCGCGCGCAATGCCGACGAGGCGCTGGCGCTGGCCCGCGAGATCGGCTACCCGCTGGTGGTGCGGCCGAGCTACGTGCTTGGCGGTCGCGCGATGGAAGTGGTGCATGACGACGCCGACCTGTCGCGCTACATCCGCGATGCGGTGAAGGTGTCGAACGATTCGCCGGTGCTGCTGGATCGCTTCCTCGACCACGCGGTCGAAGTCGACGTGGACGTGATCGCCGACGCCGAGGGCACCGTGCTTATCGGCGGTATCATGGAACACATCGAGGAGGCCGGCGTGCATTCGGGCGATTCGTCCTGCTCGCTGCCGCCGTATTCGCTGAGCGCGGACATCCAGGACGAAATGCGCCGCCAGGTCAGCGCGATGGCCAAGGAACTGAAGGTGATCGGCCTGATGAACACCCAGTTCGCGATCCAGGGCGACACGGTATTCATCCTGGAAGTGAACCCGCGTGCCTCGCGCACGGTGCCGTTCGTGTCCAAGGCTACCGGCGTGCCGCTGGCCAAGATCGCTGCGCGCGTGATGGCCGGCCGTTCGCTGGCCAGCCTGAACGCGACGCGCGAGGTGATCCCGGCCTACTACTCGGTGAAGGAGGCGATCTTCCCGTTCCTGAAATTCCAGAACGTCGACCCGATCCTTGGACCCGAGATGCGCTCGACCGGTGAAGTGATGGGCGTAGGCCGCAGTTTCGGCGCGGCCTTCGCGCGTGGCCACGAAGCGGCCGGCATCAAGGCGCCGATGGTCGGCAAGGCATTCCTGTCGGTACGCGATGGCGACAAGGAGCGCCTGTTGCCGGTGGCGAGGGAAATCATTGCGCGTGGTTTCAACGTGGTGGCGACCTCCGGTACCGCCAGCTACCTGGCCGAGCACGGCGTGGTGTGCGAGCGGATCAACAAGGTGCTCGAAGGCCGCCCGCACATCGTCGATCTGATCAAGAACGGCGAGATCGTCTACATCGTCAACACCACCGAGGGCAAGCAGGCGATCGCCGATTCGTTCTCGATCCGGCGCGAGGCACTGCAGCATCGCGTCACGTATTCCACTACCGTGGCAGGCGCCCGTGCGCTCGTGCATTCGCTGGATTTCCACAGCGATGGCGAGGTGCACAGCCTGCAGGAACTGCACAAGGAGCTCATCGCATGAGTCGCCCTCCCATCACCAAGACCGGCGCCGAGCGCTTGCGCGCGGAACTGGAACGGCTGAAGTCCATCGACCGCCCGCGCATCATCGCGGCGATTGCCGAGGCGCGTGCACACGGTGACCTCAAGGAGAACGCGGAATACCACGCCGCGCGCGAACTGCAGAGTTTCACCGAGGGCCGCATCGCCCAACTGGAGGCCCTGCTGTCCACCGCCGAGGTGATCGATGTCGCTCAGTTGAAGCCGGGCAATCGCGTGGTGTTCGGCGCCACCGTGGACCTGGAGGACGAGGACTCCGGCGTGGCGGTGACCTATCAGATCGTCGGCGACCTGGAAGCGGACATCAAGCAGCGATTGATCGCGGTGTCCTCGCCGATCGCCCGTGCACTGATCGGCAAGAGTGCCGGCGACAGCTTCGAGTTCACCGCGCCGAACGGCGTCAAGCACTACGAAATCATCGACGTCCGTTACGCATGACGGTGGTCGAGGGCTCCGCGGCATCGTCGTCGGAGCCTTGATGGACGCCCACAAAAAAGGCCGCTCGCGCGGCCTTTCTCATGGCATCGGCAGGCTGGATTCAGCGCTGGCGAGCCTTGAAACGGGGGTTGCTCTTGCAGATCACGAACACCTTGCCGCGACGGCGCACAATCTTGCAGTCGCGATGCCGCGCCTTGGCGGACTTCAAAGAGTTAAGCACCTTCACGGCCAGCTCCTGACACTAAACGAAAATGTAAGCACGCAAGTGTAACGGCCCCAATGACTTATCACAAGCCCGGTGCGACGGCCGTTTCCGCCACCGTGGCCAGGAATTGCTGCAGGGCCGGGGAGTGGTCGTCGGCCCGACACGCCACGGCCAGCAGCAGGTAGGCGTCGGGATCTTCCAGCGGCACGTAGCAGACCCCGGCCAGGCGCACGGTACGCATGCTGGCCGGCACCAGGGCCAACCCCAAGCCGGCGGCAACCAGGGCGAGCAAGCCGTTGATCTGTTGTGCGTGCTGGGTGATCGATGGCTGGAAGCCGGCCCGCGTCGCCAGTTTCACTAGCCGGTCGTACAGTGTGGAAGCCAGTTCGCGCGGTTGCGACACGAAGGCATCGCCGGCCACCTCGGCCAGGCGCAGGCTGTCGCGGCTGGCCATGGGATGGCCGGCGGGCAGGGCGAGCAGCAAGGGCTCGCGGTCGATCATGCTCAGCCGCAGGCCGCGCGCGTCCTGTGCATGCGCTGGCTCATCGCGAACAAAACCGACGTCGATCTGGCCGGCGAGCAGGGCGGCGAACTGCGGCTCGGTATACATCTCGCTGAGTTGCAGGCGCACGTTGGGCGCGATCTGGCCAAAACGCAGCAGGGCCTGCGGCATGGCCGGATGGAACGAGACCGACACGGTATAGGCCAGCCGCAACTGGCCGCTGTAACCTGCCGCCGCCGCCACCACCTGACTGCGTGCTTCGTCGACCTTGGCCAGGATCTGCCGGGCCTGCTCCAGGAAAATCCGGCCCGGCTCGGTCAGCGCCACGCTGCGCTTGGTGCGCTCCAGCAGGCGCACCCCCAGGTCCTGCTCCAGTGACTGGATCTGCTGCGATAGCGGCGGCTGGGAAAGGTGCAGGCGCAGCGCCGCCCGGGTGAAGCTGAGCTCCTCGGCGACGGCAACGAAATAGCGCAACTGGCGAAGATCAAACATATAGCGATTTCGAATTAGTATGGCGCTAAATATATATTAGATACTTTATTGCGTCGATCATAAAATCACTCTCGTCCCGCCACTTCCCCTCCCCCTAGTGGCGGCGGCCCTCGCCCCGCAGCGACGCTAAATACGACATCTGGTTCAACTCCCCCCCTGAACCCATGTCGATGCGTCTCCCCTGCGGGGCGCTTTCTTTTCCACGATCGACACCGCCGCCTGATGGCGGCGGTGTCGATGTCGGAATCAGATTTCGCTGGCCAACCGGGTGCCTTGGGCGATCGCACGTTTGGCGTCCAGCTCCGCAGCCACGTCGGCGCCACCGATCACGTGCACCTTCGCGCCGGCGGCGATCAGTTCGTCGGCCAGTCGGCGATTCGGCTCCTGGCCGGCACACACCACCACGTTGTCGACCGGCAGAATCTGCGGGTTCCCATCGACGGTGACGTGCAGGCCGTCGTCGTCGAAACGCTCGTAGCCAACTTTGCCCAGCATGGTTACCCGCTTGGCCTTGAGCGTGGCCCGGTGCACCCATCCGGTGGTCTTGTTGAGCCGTGCGCCGGGGCGGCCTTCGCTGCGCTGGAGCAGCCAGACCTGCCGCGCCGGCGCTTCCGGCTGCGGTGGCTGCAGACCACTGCGTTGCCGTAGCTGCATGTCCACGCCCCATTCGCGGGTCCAGCGGGTCACGTCGGTGGTGGGCGAGGGCGGGGGTTCGACCAGGAACTCGGCCACGTCGAAGCCGATGCCGCCGGCACCGATGATCGCCACCCTGGAACCCACCGGCCGGTGTCGGGCCAGCACGTCGAGATAGCTCAGCACACGCGAATCGTCGCTGCCCGGGAAGCTCACCTGCCGCGGCGTGATGCCGGTGGCGATCACCACCTCGTCATAGCCGCCGGCTTGCAGCGAGGTGGCGTCCGCGACCCGGCCGAGTTGGACGTCAACGCCGGCGGCGTCCAACTGGTGGCGGAAATAACGCAGCGTTTCGTGGAACTCTTCCTTGCCCGGAATCCGCTTGGCGTAGTTGAACTGGCCACCGATCTCGCTGGCCTGGTCGATCAGGGTCACCGCATGGCCGCGCTCGCCCAGCGTATTGGCGCAGGCCATGCCGGCCGGCCCCGCGCCAATCACGGCGATGCGCTTGCGCACGCTGGCCGGTTCGATCTTCAGTTCGGTTTCGTGGCAGGCGCGTGGGTTGACCAGGCAACTGGCGCGCTTGTTCTGGAACACGTGGTCGAGGCAGGCCTGGTTGCAGGCGATGCAGGTGTTGATGCGCTCGCTGCGACCGGCCCTAGCCTTGTTCGCCCAGGCGGGATCGGCCAGCAGCGGACGCGCCATCGAGACCATGTCGGCCTCGCCGCCGGCGAGGATGCGTTCGGCCACGTCCGGCATGTTGATCCGGTTGGTCGCCACCAGCGGGATGGCCACCTCGCCCTTGAGCTTCTGCGTGACCCAGGCGAAGCCGGCACGCGGCACACTGGTGACGATGGTCGGAATGCGCGCTTCATGCCAGCCGATGCCGGTATTGATGATGCTGGCACCGGCCGCTTCGATCGCCCTGGCCAGGGCCGCGATCTCGCTCCAGTCCTGGCCGCCCTCGACCAGGTCGAGCATCGACAACCGGTAGATGATGATGAAGTCGCGGCCCACGGCCTCGCGCGTGCGGCGCACGATCTCGATAGGGAAACGCATGCGCCGGACCACGTCGCCGCCCCAGGCATCGCTGCGCTGGTTGGTGCGGGCGGCAATGAATTCGTTGATCAGATAGCCTTCCGAACCCATCACCTCGACGCCGTCGTAGCCGGCGTCCTGTGCCAGCCTCGCACAACGCACGAAGTCGCCGATGGTGCGCTCCACGCCGCGCGCGGACAGCGCCCTCGGCGTGAACGGGGTGATCGGCGACTTGATCCTCGAGGGCGCCACCGACAGCGGGTGATAGCCATAGCGGCCGGCGTGCAGGATCTGCATGCAGATGCGCCCACCCTCGGCATGCACGGCGCGGGTCAGCTTGCGGTGGCGCGGCTTGTGCCAGGGCAGGGTGAGCCGGCCGCCGAACGGTTTCAGCCAGCCTTCGATGCTGGGTGAGATGCCGCCGGTGACCATCAGCCCCACGCCACCACGGGCGCGTTCGGCGAAATACGCGGCCAGCTTGTCGTAGTCGCTGGCCCTGTCCTCCAGCCCGGTGTGCATCGACCCCATCAGGATGCGATTGGGCAGGGTGACGTGGCCCAGATCGAGCGGGGCGAACAACTTCGGATAATTCATGCGATCCACACGAGACTCAAACGATCGTATGAATGTGCCGGTGTTGGGCGTTTGAAAGCAAGCGCCGCATGCACACGGCGGCTCGGATCAGGCCAGCAGTTGGTGCACCAGCGCGATGTAGCGGCGCATGGCTTCTTCTTCGGGGACGCCGTTCAACTGCGCCCAGGCCTGGTGCTTGGCGGTGCCGACGAAGTCGAAGAAGCCGGGCTGGGCACGTTTCAGGTCACCTTCCGAGCCCTGCTTGTAGAGCGCGTAGAGCTTCAGCAAGGTGTCGTTGTCGGGGCGCGTGGCCAATCGCTGGATGTCCTTGGCAGCCTGGTCGAACTCGCGGCGAAGATCGGTCATGAGGCAGATCGGACATGGCTTGCGGACAAGGAGACCGGCTAGATAGCACGCGTCCCCCATGGGGTCAACGCGGTAAACTCCCCGCTTTCGCCATTCAGCCAGGATCCTGTCATGAGCCATGCTTCCGCCGTCCCCGTACTCACCATCGACGGGCCGTCGGGATCGGGCAAGGGCACCATCAGCACGCTGGTGGCCGAACGGCTGGGTTGGCGGTTGCTGGATTCCGGCGCGCTGTACCGCGCCGTGGGCTACGCCGCCGGCATGGCCGGGCTGGATCTGTCGGACGTCGAGGCAGTGACCCGCTGCGCGCAGGGCACGAAGATCCATTTCCGCGCGGTCGGCGACGGCGGCGAGACCCGGGTGATCGTCAACGGGCACGACGCCACCGACGAATTACGCACCGAGACCGCCGGTGCGGCAGCCTCGGCGATCGCCTCGATGCCGCCGGTACGCGAAGCCCTGGTGGCGCTGCAGTTGGGCTTCCGCAAGGCGCCCGGACTGGTCGCCGACGGGCGCGACATGGGCACGGTGATCTTCCCGGATGCGGCGCACAAGGTTTTCCTCACCGCAAGCGCCGCCGAGCGAGCGAAAAGGCGCTATAAGCAGTTGAAGGAAAAGGGACTCAGCGTTACACTTGCGGGCCTTCAGCGAGAAATTGAGGCGCGTGACAGCCGCGATGCATCGCGGGCGGTTGCGCCGCTCAAGCCTGCCGAGGATGCCGTGCTGGTGGATACCACCGGGATGGGCATCGACGAGGTCGTCGCGAAAGTACTTGCCGTCGTGCAGCCTTGACCGGATTGCGCGACGGTTTCTGTGCCCCTGCTGCGGTAGGGGGTTTTGGCCAACGGTGACGACGGTCGGTTCTGCGGAACCACCCGAAGGCACCCTCAACCGGTGGACCGGAAAGTTCGTGCGCAATACCCAATCTGGCGCGACGGACCACGGTCTTTTCCCACTATGGAATCAACATGACTGAAAGTTTTGCCGAACTGTTTGAACAGAGCCAACAGGCTATCTCCAAGCTGAAGCCCGGCGCCATCGTCACCGGCATCGTTGTGGAAATCCGCAATGACGTCGTCGTGATCAATGCGGGCCTGAAGAGCGAAGGCATCGTCCCGATCGAGCAGTTCAAGAGCGAGGACGGCGTGCTGGAGGTGCAGGTAGGCGACGAGGTGAAGGTAGCCCTCGAAGCTTTGGAAGACGGTTTCGGCGAGACCAAGCTGTCGCGCGAGAAGGCCAAGCGCTCGATGGTATGGGACGACCTGGAGCAGGCGTTCGACAAGGAAGAGACCATCGTCGGCATGATTTCCGGCAAGGTCAAAGGCGGTTTCACCGTCGACATCAAGGACGTCCGCGCGTTCCTGCCGGGCTCGCTGGTCGATGTGCGCCCGGTGCGCGATCCGGTCTACCTCGAGGGCAAGGAACTCGAGTTCAAGATCATCAAGCTCGACCGCAAGCGCAACAACGTGGTGGTCAGCCGCCGCGCCGTCGTCGAGACCGAGTTCTCCGAGGAGCGCGAGAAGCTGCTCGAGCGCCTGACCGAAGGTGCGGTGGTCAAGGGTACGGTCAAGAACCTCACCGACTACGGCGCATTCGTGGACCTGGGCGGTATCGACGGCCTGCTGCACATCACCGACATGGCGTGGAAGCGTGTGCGCCATCCGTCCGAAGTGGTCAACGTCGGCGACGAGCTGGACGTGCGCGTGCTGAAGTACGACAAGGAGCGCAACCGCGTTTCGCTGGGCCTGAAGCAGTTGGGCGACGACCCGTGGGTCGCCATCGCCCGCCGCTACCCGGTCGGCAGCCGCCTGTTCGGCAAGGTCTCCAACGTCACCGATTACGGCTGCTTCGTCGAGATCGAGCCGGGCGTGGAAGGCCTGGTGCACGTGTCCGAGATGGACTGGACCAACAAGAACGTCAATCCGGCCAAGGTGGTACAGGTCGGTGACGAGACCGAAGTGACCGTGCTGGACGTGGACGAGGAGCGTCGCCGCATCTCGCTGGGCATCAAGCAGACGCGTTCCAATCCGTGGGAAGCGTTCGCGGCCATGCACAAGAAGGGCGACAAGGTCTCCGGCCAGATCAAGTCGATCACCGATTTCGGCGTGTTCATCGGCCTGGACGGCGGCATCGATGGCCTGGTGCACCTGTCCGACATCTCCTGGCAGATGTCCGGCGAAGACCTGGTCCGCAACTTCAAGAAGGGCGACGAGATCGAGGCCGTGGTGCTGGCCGTGGACCCGGAGCGCGAGCGCATCTCGCTCGGCATCAAGCAGATGGAACAGGATCCGTTCGGCCAGTTCATGGCGGCGAATCCGCGCGGCAGCATCGTCAACGGCACCGTCAAGGAAGTCGATGCGAAGGGTGCCGTGATCGATCTGGGCGAAGGCGTCGAGGGCTACCTGCGTGCCAATGACATCGCCAAGGAGCGTATCGACGATGCCACCCTGCACCTGAAGGTCGGCGACAAGGTCGAGGCCAAGTTCACCGGCATGGATCGCAAGGGTCGCCAGTTGGCACTCTCGATTCGCGCCAAGGACGAGGAAGACGCGCCCGACACGTCGGCGGACTACTCGTCCGCTGCCAGCGGTACGACCAAGCTTGGTGCGCTGCTCAAGGAGCAGTTCAACAAGGCCGACTGATCGCCTGCAGCAGTCTGATACGGGGCGGCGGCCCACCGTCGCCCCGTTGTTTCATGTCACGGACATTGGGGCCCATGACTAAATCCGAATTGATCGAGGCGCTCGCCAGGCGCCAGACCCACCTTGCGTTTGCCGATGTCGAGATGGCCGTCAAGAGCGTCATCGAGCAGATGAGCCATGCCCTGGCTCATGGCGAACGTATCGAAGTGCGTGGCTTCGGCAGCTTCGCGCTGCACTACCGGCCGCCGCGCATGGGGCGCAACCCCAAGACGGGTGAAGCCGTGGCGCTGCCCGGCAAGCACGTTCCGCACTTCAAGCCAGGCAAGGAATTGCGCGAACGCGTCAACCAGGACCTGGAGCAGAAAACCACCTGACAGGTCGGTCGATATGCAGGAAAACTGATCGAAGGCAGGCGGCGCAAGTCGTCCTGTCTTTTTTATTGCGCGCCGTTTGCGATGGCCGCGAGGCCGTCATGAATCGTTGCCGCATGGATTGCCCACGTTGCCTGTGCCTGTCACGAGCAATCGGGTAAAGTCTCGGCCATGCGACTGCTCGCCATCATCGTCCTCGTGATCTTCATCGCCGCCGGCGTCGTGCTGGGCGCGCTCAATGCCGACCTGGTCGGCTACGACCTGGCGTTTGCCCAGGTGCAATTGCCCAAAGGCGCGGCCTTGCTGGGCGCGCTGGTGATCGGTTGGCTGCTGGGCGGGCTCACCGCCTGGGTGGGCGTCAGTACGCGCCAGCGCCGCCATCGACCGCGCGCGGACAAGAAGCTTCCGGCCAAGCCATGAATCTCCTGTATGTGCTGGTTCCGCTGGTGCCAGCCGCATTCGTCCTGGGCTGGTGGGCCTCCCGTCAGATCGGTGCGCGCCGGTCCGGCGCCGAAGTCAGCGAGCTGTCCTCGGACTACTTCCGTGGCCTGAACTACCTGCTCAACGAGGAGCAGGACAAGGCGATCGAGGTCTTCCTCAAGCTGGCCGAATACAACCGCGACACGGTCGAGACGCACCTGGCACTGGGCAACCTGTTCCGCCGCCGCGGCGAGGTGGACCGGGCGATCCGACTGCACCAGCACCTTGTCTCGCGGCCGGGGCTGACCGACGCGATGAAGACGGTGGCCCTGCTGGAGCTGGGCGAGGACTACATGCGCGCCGGGCTGCTGGATCGCGCCGAGGCGCTGTTCTCCGACCTGGTGGCGATGGACGCGCACGCGCCGTCGGCGCTGCGCCACCTGATCGCGATCTACCAGCACGAACGCGACTGGCACAAGGCGATCGAGCATGCGCGCCGGCTGGAGGTGATGACCGGCGAGGACGAGGCGCCGATGATCGCCCAGTTCTATTGCGAACTGGCCGACCGCTCGCGCCAGCATGGCGCCCGCGCCGAGGCGCGCGACTATCTGCGTCAGGCATTCGAGTGCCAGCCCAACTGCGTACGTGCCTTCATGCTGACCGGTCGCCTGCAGTCCGAAGACGGCCTGCATGCGGAGGCGGCGACGGCTTACGAGGCGGCGATCAAGGCCGATATCGCCTTCACCCCGGATATCCTGCCGCCGCTGCTCAACAGCTATGCCCGCTCGCAGCAGATGGAACGCGCTGAAAGTTTCCTGCGCGACATGTTGGGGCGCTACCACGGCGTCTCGCCGGTGCTGGCGCTGACCCAGCTGTACCGGCAACGCGACGGCGAGCGGGCGGCGATCGATTTCCTGACGGCGCAATTGCGCCAGCGGCCGTCGGTACGCGGACTGATGGCGCTGATCGACGCCACCATGGACAAGATCGAGGGCGAGGCGCGCGAAAACTTTCTGATCCTGCGCGACCTGACCCGCAAGCTGCTGGAAGGCCAGGCGATGTATCGCTGCAGCCGCTGCGGCTTCGGCGCCAAGGCGCATCACTGGCAGTGCCCCAGCTGCAAGAGCTGGAGTACGATCCGGCCGATCCACGGCGTCGCCAGCGAGTGAGCGGAGCATGTACCTGACCACGGGATGGTTGCTGGCCAGCTTGTCGATCACCTTGCTGCTGGTGCGCGGCGCGATCGGCTACGCGCATCGGCGCGGCATGCTCGACCAGCCCGGGCAGCGCCGCTCGCATCAGCTGCCGACCCCGCGCGGCGGCGGCATCGGCATGGTCGTGGCGATGCTGGTCTGCCTGCCTGGCGTGCTGTCGGGCTTGCCGGCAGCATGGCCGGCAAGCGTGATCGCTAGCCTGTTCGCCGCACTGGTACTGGTGGCGCTGGCTGGCTGGTGGGACGATCACCGTTCGTTGCCGGTGCTGCCGCGGCTGGGCGCCCAGCTGCTCGCGGTTGGCCTGTTTTCGCTGAGCCTGCTGGCCACCGGCTTGTCGTGGTGGTGGCTGCCTGTGCTGCTGATCGGCGGCGCATGGAGCATCAACCTGCACAATTTCATGGACGGCATCGACGGCTTGCTGGCACAACAGGCGATCTTCGTCGGCGCGGGCCTGGCCTTGCTGGCATGGGCGGCGGCGCAGCCCGCGCTGGCCGTGGTGGCGGCGGCTCTTGCGGCATCGGCGCTGGGTTTCTGGTACTTCAACCGGCCACCGGCCCGCATCTTCATGGGCGATGTCGGCAGCGGTAGCGTCGGCCTGCTGATCTTTGCATTCAGCGCGATGCTGTGGCGCGTCGAGCATGCCTTGCTGTGGCCGGCGCTGATCCTGTCGTCGGCGTTCACGGTGGATGCCAGTCTGACCCTGCTGACCCGCATGTGGCGCGGACGGCGCTGGTACACTGCACACCGCGAACACCTGTACCAGTGGGTGGTGCGTCGCGGGGGAACGCATGCACGAACGGGCGCCGCCTATATGGGCTGGAACCTGCTGGTCGCGGCGCCGTTGGCCTGGTTGGCCTGGAGTCATCTGCGCATGGCGCTGCCGATTACCATAACCGTTTATCTTGGAGCGGCAGTCGCATGGCTGGCGCTGAAACGTCGCTGCCTGCGACGCCATCTGCCAAGGACACCCCATGTCGCTGCGTAAGCTCGTCGGCTTCATCCACCCGCGCATCGCCGTCGTGCTGCACGACTTGGCGATGGCTGCGCTCGCCTGGTGGATCGCCAAGCTGCTGAGATATGCGCTGAAGCCGGACGAGATCGTCAGTTTCCAGATGCTCGAGTTTCCGATCGTGCTGCTGGTGCAGGGGCTGATCTTCCGCTGGACCGGGCTTTACAAGAGCGTCTGGCGTTTCGCCAGCCTGCCGGACCTGTGGAACATCGTGCGCGCCGTGGTGATCGGCTCGTTGCTCATCGGCGTGTCGCTGTTCCTGTACGACCGGCTCGAGGGCGTGCCGCGTGCGGTACTCGTGCTCTATCCGCTGCTGCTCGCCATGCTGCTCGGGGGACCGCGGCTGGCCTACCGTTACTGGAAAGACAGCCGCAACGACCTGCTGCAGAACCAGACCGCGAAGCGGGTGCTGATCGTGGGTGCGGATCGCGCCGGCGAAGTGCTCTCGCGTGATCTGCGTCGCGACAACCGTTATGCCGTGGTCGGCTTCGTCGACGACAAGCCCGGTTTGCGCGGCGCCAGCATCAACGGCCACCCCGTACTGGGGCGCTTCGACCAATTGCCTGAAGTCGCCCGCGAAGTGGCGGTCGACATGCTGTTGATCGCGCTGCCGGGGGCATCGACAACCGAGATGCGCCGGGTGGTATCGCTGTGCGACGCCACGGACCTGCCGTACCGGACCGTGCCGAGGCTGGAGGACGTGGTGGCCGGCCGCGCCCAGTTCAACCAGATCAAGGAAGTGGCGATCGAGGACCTGCTCGGCCGCGACACGGTGGAACTGGACTGGACCGCCATCCGCGAAACCCTCAGCGGGCGCCGCGTGCTGATCACGGGCGGCGGCGGTTCGATCGGATCGGAGCTGTGCCGGCAGGTCGCCCGGCTGGGTGCGCAGTCGCTCACCGTGGTCGAACAGAGCGAATACAACCTGTACCGGATCAGCCAGGAACTGCGTGCGAATTTCCCCGAACTGATCCTCGACGGCATCCTCGCCAACTGCGGCGACCAGACCGCGATGCAGAAGGCGTTCGCGGATGCCCAGCCACAGGTGGTGTTCCATGCGGCCGCCTACAAGCACGTGCCGATGCTGCAGGGGCAACTGCGTGCGGCATTCCGCAACAATGTGCTGGGCACGCGTACGGTGGCCGATGCGGCCCGCGAAGTCGGGGTCGAGTGCTTCGTGCTGATCTCCACCGACAAGGCGGTCAACCCCACCAGCGTGATGGGCGCCTGCAAGCGCGTCGCCGAGATCTACTGCCAGAACCTCGACGCGCATGCCGACACGCGCTTCATGACGGTGCGCTTCGGCAACGTGCTGGATTCGGCCGGCTCGGTGGTGCCGCTGTTCCGCCAGCAGATCCGCGCGGGCGGGCCGGTCACCGTGACGCACCCGGAAATATCGCGCTACTTCATGACGATCCCCGAGGCCTGCCAGCTGATCCTGCAGACCGCGAGCATCGGCAAGGGCGGCGAGATCTTCGCACTCGACATGGGCGAGCCGGTGAAGATCCGCGACCTGGCCGAGCAGATGATCCGCCTGGCCGGCAAGAAACCCGGCAGCGAGATTCCGATCGTGTACACCGGCCTACGCGCAGGTGAAAAGCTGTTCGAAGAACTGTTCCACCCGCTGGAAAACTACAGCGCCACCACGCACGCCAAGATTTTCCTGGCACAGCATCGCGAAGTGTCGTGGGAGTTGCTTCAGGCCCTGCTGTACAAGGCCGCCGAGGCGGCCGACGCTTTCAACGAGGAAGAACTTCGACGCTGCGTGTCCAGCCTGCTGCCTTCGTTCCGCTGGAGCGAATCAGTACAACCGGACAACGTGGTGTCGATCCGTCGCGCCAACCCGGAGATCAATGAGTGAGCAAGCCCCTGCGTAAAGTGGTGTTTCCCGTGGCCGGACTCGGCACGCGCTTCCTGCCGGCGACCAAGGTGGTCGCCAAGGAGATGCTGCCGGTCCTCGACAAGCCGCTGATCCAATACGCCGTGGACGAGGCGGTGGATGCCGGGGCCGATACCCTGATCTTCGTCACCAACCGCTACAAGCACGCGATCGCCGACTATTTCGACAAGGCCTACGAGCTGGAATCGAAGCTGCACGAGAAAGGCAAGGCCGAACTGCTGGCGCTGGTACAGGGCACCTTGCCGCGGCATGTGCGGGCGATCTTCGTGACCCAGCCCGAGGCGCTCGGCCTGGGCCACGCCGTGCTGTGCGCCAGACCCGTGGTCGGCGACGAGCCGTTCGGCGTGATCCTGCCGGATGACCTGATCTGGAACGGCGCCGGCAAGGGCGCGCTGCGGCAGATGGCTGACCTCGCCGAGGCACAGCAGGCCGGCGTGATCGCGGTGGAGGAAGTCCCGCACGGCGACACCGACAAATACGGCATCGTCGACGCCACGCCGGTCGACGAACGCAGCGCCCTGATCCGCTACATGGTCGAGAAGCCCAAGCCGGCCGACGCGCCGTCGAACCTCGCCGTGGTCGGGCGTTACGTGCTGCCCGGTCGCATCTTCCAGCTGCTGGAACAGACCACGCCGGGCGCCGGTGGCGAAATCCAGCTCACCGATGCGATCGAGGCGCTGCTGAAAGAGCAGGGCAAGGTACTGGCCTACCGCTTCGAAGGCACCCGTTTCGACTGCGGCAACAAGGCCGGCCTGGTGCGCGCCACCATGCACATGGCCATGCAGGACCCGAAGCTCGCGCCCACCGTGCGCGCGTTCCTCAACCAGCTTTGAATCACGTTCGCATCAACGCCCGGGCTTGAGGGCTATGCTTGCCCGGTTACGGACATCGGCGTCAGCCATCGCTGCAACATGAATCCATCCTCGACCACGTCCTACTACCGCGCCACGGCCGCGCCGTATGCGGCCTGGACGCCACTGCAGGGCAGCACGCACGCGCGTGTTGCCGTCATCGGCGGCGGCTTTGCCGGATTGAACACGGCACTCGGATTGGCCGAGCGCGGCGTGCGCGACGTGGTGCTGCTGGAACGCGAGCAGGTCGGTTTCGGTGCGTCCGGCCGCAACGGCGGCTTCGTCTTCGCCGGCTACTCGCTGGGCGAACAGGCGCTGCTCGACCAATTGGGCGAGACACGCGCGCAGGCGCTGTTCAAGCTCACCACCGAAGCGGTCGGGCGGATCCGCCAGCGCATCGCCGACTACGCGATCGCCTGCGATACGGTCGACGAAGGCGTGATCTGGGCCAACTGGTTTCGTGATCCCGCCGTGCTGCGCGAGCGCCAGCAACTGCTGGCCGAACATTACGGCGTGCAATGGGAGTGGCTGCCCGAGACCGAACTGCGCGCGCGCATCCGCAGCGAGCGCTATCACGATGGCCTGTACGAGCGCGACGCGCTGCACCTGCACCCGCTCAACTACGCGATCGGCCTGGCCGCAGCAGCGGCCGGGCAGGGCGTGCGCATCCACGAGGACAGCGGCGTGCGCAGCCTCACGCGCGAGGGCCTGCAATGGCGCCTGCGCACGGCGCACGGCGAACTGCTGGCCGATCAGGTGGTGCTGGCCTGCGGCGGTTATCTGGCCGGCCTGCAGAAGCCGATCGATCGGGCGATCCTGCCGATCGCCACCTACGTGATGGTGACCGAACCGCTCGGCGACCGGCTGGACGAGTGCCTGCATACCCGCGCAGCGATCTACGACAGCCGCTTCGCATTCGACTACTATCGCGCGCTGCCGGATACGCGGCTGCTGTGGGGCGGGCGCATCTCGGTACTGAACCGCTCGCCACGCGGGGTGCAGCGCCTGCTGACGAGGGACCTGCTGCGGGTATTCCCGCAACTGAAGGGCGTGCGCATCGACCATGCCTGGTCGGGCCTGATGAGCTACGCGCGACATCAGATGCCGCAGATCGGCGGCGACGGCAACGGTCTGTGGTGGGCGCAGGCCTTCGGCGGCCACGGCCTGGCGCCGACCTGTGCCGCTGGCGAACTGTTGGCGGCGGCGATCGCCGAGGGCGACGACCGCTGGAAGCAGTTCGCCGACTACGGCCTGGGCAGCACCCATCGCCCGTTCGGTTACCTTGCGGCGCAGGCCAGCTACTGGTGGCAACAAAGCCGCGACTGTCTGAAAACGAGGTTGGAAGGATGAGTGCAACGAATCACCCCGACATCAGCTGGGCCGATTTCGAGAAGGTCCTGATCGTCGCCGGTACGGTGACCAAGGTCGAGCCTTTCCCCGAAGCGCGCAAGCCGGCATGGAAGGTGTGGGTGGATTTCGGCCCCTACGGCGAGAAGAAGACCAGCGCGCAGATCGCCGCGCTGTACCAGGCCGGGGATCTGCTTGGCCGGCAGATCGTGGGCGTGATCAACTTCCCGGAAAAGCAGATCGGCCCGTTCCGCTCGCAGTTCCTGCTGACCGGCTTTCCCACCGACGATGGCGTGGTGGTCACTGCGATCGAGCGCCCGGTACCGAACGGCACCCGCCTGGCCTGAGCCGGCCGCGCATTGCCCGCGATTTGCCCGCAGCGCGCCAGCGCATGTCCGCCATCGCCGGCCACCATGGCGACTTCGTCCCCGTCACGGAGCTCCGCATGAACCCCTTCATCCGCACGCTGTGGATTGGCGCCACCCTGTTCGCGGCAAGCCTGGCGCAGGCGAACGATGCCGCATGGAGCCAGCCGCGGCAGCCATTCCGCATCTACGGCAACAGCTGGTACGTGGGCACGCAGGGACTGAGCGCGATCCTGATCACCTCGCCGCAGGGCCACGTGCTGATCGATGGCACGCTGGAAGGCAATGCGGCACAGATCGAGGCGAACATCCGCGCGCTCGGCTTCCGCTTGCGTGACATCAAGCTGATCCTCAACTCGCACGCCCACTCCGACCACGCCGGGGCGATCGCCAAACTGGCGCACGACAGCGGCGCCACGGTGGCCGCGAGCACCGCCGGCGCGAAGGAGCTGCGTTCGGGCGGCCATGATCCGGACGACCCGCAATACGGCATGGCGCCACGTTATCCGGCGGTCACGCCGGTCGAGGTGGTCGCCGATGGCGCTGCCGTGCAGGTGGGGTCGATCGCCATCACGGCGCACTACACGCCCGGCCACACACCGGGCAGCACGTCATGGACCTGGCGCTCGTGCGAAAAGGAACGCTGCCTGGCGCTGGCTTACGTCGACAGCCTCACCGCGCTCGGCCGCGACGGCTTCCGTTACAGCGACGACCCGGCACGGGTGGCGGCTTTCCGCCAGTCCTTCGCCACGGTCGCCGGCTTGCCCTGCGACATCCTGATCACTCCGCATCCCGATGCCAGTGGCTTCATGCAGAAGATCGCCGCACGCGATCGCGAACATTCGCCCGTCCCCTTGATCGATACCGGCGCCTGTCGCGCCTATGCCGCGGCGGCGCAGCCGCGCTTCGAGGCGCGGCTGGCGAAGGAACGGCAGGATGCGCTCGGAGCAGGCAAGTGAGCCGGCTCCGGCCCGCATGATGGATCAGCGATCCAGCCAGACCTCCAGCCCCTGCGCATTCAGCTCGATGTCCATGCCCAGCAACTGGCGCAAGGCGTCGCGCCCGTGGCGCCAGCCATGGGCCGCGGCACGGGCTGCGTAGAGGTCGGTCAGCGACTCCATCAGCACGGCATGCCGGTCGGGCTTGCCGTGCGCGGCACGGGCGAGATCCACCATCGCGTCGATCTGCACATGCAGGTCGGCGGCCAGCCGTTCGACATCTTCCACCCGGCCGTAGTGGGTGAGGTACATCGCATCGGGCTGCAGGGCGAGCAGCCGCTCGATCGACGCATGCAGCGCCGGCGGATCGAATTGCACCGGCGAGGTGGTAGGCAGGATGAACGGGCCGTTCGCGGTGTCGAAATCGCGATACGAGAGGCCGAACACGTCGCCGGTGAAGCACACGTTGGCGCGCTCGTCGCACACGGTGAGGTGGTGTTTCGCGTGGCCGGGCGTGTCGATGCACCGCAACGGCCTGCCGGCCAGTTCCACCACGTGCCCGTCCGGCGCCTCGATGACGCGATCGGCCGCGATCGGGCGCAGCCGGCCGTAGGTCTGCTCCATCACCGCCTCGCCGTACACCGCGCTGGCACCGGCCCACAGCACCGAGGGATCGATCATGTGCCGCGCGCCGCGCGGATGCACCACCAGCTTCGCGTTCGGCAGCCGCGCGATCAGCTCGCCGGCGCCGCCGGCATGGTCCAGGTGCACGTGGGTGAGGATCAGCCAGTCCACCTCGGCAGCGGAGATTCCCGCCTCGTCCAGCGCCGCCAGCATGCGCGGCACGGCGAAGTTCGTGCCGCAGTCGATGAAGGCGCCGCGGCCGTTCTCGACGACCAGGTAGGCCGCGTCGAACCGAGGCCGCACGAAGCCGGTGTCGATGGTGTGGATGCCGTGGGTGACTGCCATGCCTGCCTCGCGAACCGGACGATCCGGCGAGGTTAGCAAGTCGCTGCAGGATGGGCACTTGCACCATGGTCGAGCGCGGATCGCCCGAAAGGTGCATCCTGCAGAGGCCGTCGCCATGCCGCGGGAACCTTTGGAAGCACGGCTGCATCCGATCGGTAGCCATCCACTTCATCAACGCGCTACTCGGGGGAAACGACATGCTGCTCTATGCGATTCTGGTCTTTGCGGTTGCCGCCATCGGCGGTCTGGTGCTGGCCTCCAGCGTGCTGCGCGGCAAGCTGGCGCCATGGGCGATTTCGGTGCTGCACGCACTGCTCGGCGCCAGCGGCCTGGTGTTGCTGATCCTCGTGGTGCTGCAGGGCGCGGCCCCGGGGCGGCTCACCGCAGCGCTGGCCCTGCTGGTGCTGGCGGCGCTGGGAGGCTTCTTCCTCGCCTCGTTCCATCTGCGCAAGCAGGTCGCGCCGAAGGCCGTGGTGTTCGTGCACGCCGGCGTCGCGGTGGTCGGTTTCCTGACCCTGCTCAGCCTGCTGCTGGCCTGAGCCGCCAGCATGCGCCATCCGCTGCATCCGGCCCTGGTGCATTTCCCGATCGCCTGCTGGTCGCTGGCCACCGCGGCGGATCTTGCCAGCCTGGCCTGGGGCGAACCGGCGTGGCGCTTTGCCGGCATCCTGCTGCTGGCGGGGATCGGCTTCTCGATTCCCGCCATGCTGGCCGGCCTGCTCGAACTGGCCAAGGTCGACGGGGACAACCCGGCGATCAAGGACGTCAACCGGCACATGATCATGGTGATGGGCGCGCTGGCCTGCTACGTGGCCAGCCTGTTCCTGCGCCTGCACGGCACGCATTTCGTCGAGCCGGGCCTGCTGGCGATCGGGCTGAGCGTGCTGGGCTTCCTGTGCCTGGGCGTGGCCGGCTGGCTGGGCGGCAAGCTGGTGTACGGACACCGGCTCGGCGTCAGCCCGCTGCCGCCTGTTTAGCCTTCGCTTTCGACGGCCGCGGCACGCGCCACAGATACCAGGCGGCTGCGGTGCGATGCGGGCTCCAGGCCGCGCCGATCGCCGCCAGCGCCTTCGGTGCGGGCGCCGTGTCCAGCGACTTCAACAGGCGGTAGCCCTCGCGCACGCCGAAGTCGTCTGCCGGCAGGATGTCGGGCCGATCCAGGCTGTAGATCAGGAACATCTCCACGGTCCAGCGACCGATGCCTTTCAACGCACTGAGCCGGGCGATCAGTCCCTCATCGGGTAGCCTCAGGGCCGTCGCCAGGTCCGGCACCACACCATCCAGCGTGGCCGCGGCGATGCCGCGAATCGTCTCGATCTTGCGCGCCGAAAAACCGCACGCGCGCATGGCGTCGAAGTCGGCATCGCGCAATTGCGCCGGCGACGGAAACGCCTGCTGCGGATGCAAGGCCAGCAGTCGCGCCAGGATCGCGTCGCCGGCCTTCACATGCAGTTGCTGGTAAGCCACCGCACGAACCAGCGCCTCGTACGGCTCGCGCGCCGGTTTCGGTTCGTGGCCACATGGACCGACCTGCGCCACCAGGCGTGCCCAGTCAGAATCGACCGCGGCTAAAAAGGTCGCTGCGTCAGCTGGCACGGCGAAATGTCAGGTTGATGCGGCAGTCGCCCAGTACATCATGGTGGTTCGGCTTCAGCGGCAGTACGCCGTGATAGCGCAGCCGGGCCGGGCCACCCCATACGACCACGTCGCCATGCGCCAGCGGCACCCGTTGCGCACGATCCGAGCGCTGCAAGCCGCCGAACAGGAACACCGCTGGAATGCCCAGCGAGACCGACACGATCGGCTGGCCCAGGTCGTGTTCGTCGCGGTCCTGGTGCAGGCTCAGCCGGGTACCCGCTTCGTAGCGGTTGATCAGGCAGGCATCCGGCACGAAGCCGGCGAAACCAGCGTACGCCGCGGCCTCAGCAGCCAGGCGCAGGAAGGCCGCCGGCATCGACGGCCATGGCTTGCCGCTGTCCGGATCGATCGGGTCGTAGCGGTAACCGCGGCGGTCGCTGACCCAACCCAGCGGCCCCGCATTGGTCATCGCCACCGACATGCGGAAACCGCCAGGCGTGACCAGGTGGCGGAACGGCGCCTGCGCCACGATCACATCGAGCGCCTGCAGCAACGCCGCCTCGCTGGCCAGGGCAAACCCGCGCAATACCATCGCGCCTTCGCATAGCGACTCGTCCTGGCGGACAGGCGCGAGTGCGGCGGCGAACAGGTCGGCGGTGATCATGTGGCGTCGTGGAAGATGATGCCAAGCGTGTGGCGATGGCCGCTGCGCACGCGGCTGACACCGTGGCGCATATTCACCCGGTAGCTGCCGCGCGTACCTTGCACCGGCCGCTGGTGCACCGCGAACAGCACCGCGTCGCCCTGGCGCAGTGGCACCACTTCGACGCGCGACTGCATGCGCGGGCGCTGCTCGGTCAGCACGAATTCGCCGCCGCTGAAATCGCGCCCCGGTTCGGACAGCAGGATCGCCAGCTGCAACGGAAACACATGCTCGCCGTACAGGTCCTGGTGCAGGCAGTTGTAGTCGTCCGCGCCGTACTGCAGCAACAACGGGGTAGGGCGCCGCTGGCCGGCGGCATGGCAGCGTTCGATGAATTCGGCATGCGAGGCGGGGTAGCGCACGGCCAGCCCCATCGACGCGTTCCAGCGGTTCGCGATCGGCACCAGCAGCGGGTAGGCCGCGCCGCGCAGCTCGGCCACCACGTCGGGCAGCGGGTAGTCGAAGTAGCGGTACTCGCCACGGCCGAAACCGTGGCGGCCCATCACCACGCGGCTGCGGAACCGCCCATCGTCCGCGTACAGCCGAGCCAGCGCCATGCACTCCTTTGGCGACAGCAGGGCTTCCAGCATCGCGCAGCCGTGTGCGTCGAGTTCGTCGGCGAGGCCGGCCCAGTCGTATGCCTGCAGCCGCGCATCGGGTCGGGCGACGGCACGCCACTGCGCATTCATGCCTGCGCCTCGCGATCCAGCAAGGCACGCTTGCGCTGCACGCCCCAGCGGTAGCCGGACAGGCCGCCGTCGTTGCGCACCACGCGATGGCACGGGATCGCCACCGCCAGCAGGTTGCTGGCGCAGGCCTGCGCCACGGCCCGCATGGCCTTGGGCGAGCCGATACGCCGCGCGATCTCGCCGTAGCTGACCGTGCTGCCGGCGGGGATCTCGCGCAGCGCCCGCCACACGCGCTGTTGGAACGCGGTGCCGCGCACGTCCAGCGGCAGGTCAAGGCCAATCGCCGGCGCCTCGATGAAGCCGACTACCTGCGCCACCAGTTGCTCGTAGTCGTGGTCGCCGCCGATCAGCCTGGCCTTGGGGAAGCGATCCTGCAGGTCGCGCGCCAGCGCGTCCGGATCGTCGCCGAGCAGGATCGCGCACACGCCGCGTTCGCTCTGCGCCACCAGGATCGCACCCAGCGAGCATTCGCCGATGGCGAAGCGGATCTCGCTGTCGGCGCCGCCGGCGCGATAGCTGGAAGGTGTCATGCCCAGCACCTGATTGGCGGTTTCATAGAAGCGACTGCTGGCGTTGTAACCGGCCTCGAAGATCGCCTCGGTCACCGAGGCACTGCGCCCCAGCTCGCTGCGCACGCGACGGCTGCGATGCGCCGTGGCGTACTGCTTCGGGGTCACGCCAGTGACGGCCTTGAATACGCGGTGGAAGTGGAACGGGCTGAGCCCGGTCGGTTTCGCCAGCTGTTCGAGGGTAGGCGTCGTCTCGGCCTGCTCGATCGCGCGGCAGGCGGCGGTCACCATCGCCGCATGCTGCTCCGCCAGCGATGACTGGTCGGGCCGGCAGCGCTTGCAGGGGCGAAAGCCGGCGCGTTCCGCCTCGGCAGCGGTGGCGTGGAACGCCACGTTCTCCGGCCGGGCCGGGCGCGCCGCGCAGGATGGCCGGCAGTACACGCCGGTGGTCCGCACCGAATAGAAGAAGCTGCCGTCGGCACGCGCGTCGCGCGCCTGCACCGCGGCCCAGCGCGGGTCGGCGATGGTGGTGGCAAGTGCAGCCTGTTTGTCGAAAGTCTTCATGGTTGTTCCTTCCGTCGGATTATCGCGTAAGGCGCAATCTACGGATCGGCGGCCCCGGCGGCACCCCGGGTCTTGCGCTCGAATTCGAACCGGTTCATCACCGCCGATGGCGGACATGCCGTAAACACTGGCGCCGTCACGGGAGATATCAAGTGCCTGCGCGGGTCATCCAATACGTGCGTGAAGTCGTGATTTACCATGGGCCTGATCGCGTATACCTTCGTGGTGTCGGCGAATCCGCACCGACACCACGCCTTCTTGGCCAAAGGCTCGCGCATGACGAAACACGGGATGCGACCGGACAGGGATGCCCCGCCAGTTGCCGCAGTGCGCGTCCGCATGGCCGTGCTGATGCTGTTCGCCTGCGCATGCGGTGCCGGCACGGCTGCGGCGACCACCACGCAGACGCTCGCGACAGGCTGGCGTTTCCGCCTCGCACCCGGATCGGCCGCCGCGCAGGCGCATCCGGAAGCGGTGGCATGGCGTGCCGCCCACGTGCCGGGCAGCGTGCAGACCGATCTGCTGGCCGCCGGTGCGATCGGCGATCCGTTCCATCGCGACAACGAAGCCTCATTGCAGTGGATCGGCCTGGCCGATTGGCAATATCAACTGCCGCTCGCGATCGATGCGACAACGCTGCGGCATGCTCATGTCGAACTCGTTTTCGACGGTCTGGATACCTTCGCGGACGTCTCGCTCAATGGCCACCCGCTGCTGACCGCCGACAACATGTTCCGGCGCTGGCGCGTGCCGGTGAAAAACATGCTGCAGGCTGGCAGCAACACCCTGCTGGTCACCCTGCATTCGCCGATCACCCGGCTGCAGCCCTGGCTGCTGAGGCAACCGTATGCGTTGCCGGGCGAATTCGACTCCGCATTCGGCGACGAGCCGAAAGGCAAGCAGACGTCCAACTACGTGCGCAAGGCCAACTACCAGTACGGCTGGGACTGGGGGCCGCGCTACGTCACCGAGGGCATCTGGCAGCCGGTGCGCCTGGAAACCTGGGACGACCTGCGGCTGGCGGATGTCCACATCGTCCAGCAGCATGTCGATGCGGACGTCGCGCAACTGCTGGCGCAATTCGACATCCATGCCGACCACGCCGGCAAGGCCCAACTGCGGCTGACCTGGAGCGCGCCGGACGGCAGCCGCCGCAACGTGATGCAGGAGGCCTCGCTGGAAGCAGGCGACAACCGCCTCGACCTGCCGCTGCGCATCGAACGCCCGCAGCGCTGGTGGCCTGCCGGCTACGGTGCGCCGAATCTCTACCATTTCCACGCCGAAGTGGTCGTCGCGGGCAAGGTCGTCGCCAGCATCGAGCGCGATACCGGCCTGCGCAGCGTGGAACTGCGGCGTCAGCGCGATCGCTGGGGCCGCAGCTTCGCCTTCGTGGTCAACGGCGTGCCTGTCTTCGCCAAGGGCGCCAACCTGATTCCGTTCGACAGTTTTCCCGAGCGCGTCACCGAGGCGCGCATGCGGCAGGTCCTGCAGTCCGCGCGCAACGCCAACATGAACATGCTGCGCGTATGGGGCGGCGGCTACTACCAGAGCGATGCGTTCTACGCGATGGCCGACCGGCTCGGCCTGATGATCTGGCAGGACTTCATGTTCGGGGGAGCGGTGCCGCCTTACGACACGGCATTCCGCGAGAACACGCGGATCGAGGCGACTGAACAGGTCATGCGCCTGCGCGACCACCCCAGCATCGTGCTGTGGTGCGGCAACAACGAGGTGCAGACGGGCTGGGAATCCTGGCCCGACCGGAAGAAGTTTGCGCAAGCCATCGGGCCGGCCGAACGCGCGCGCGTCGAGAAGGGCATGCGCACCCTGTTCGGCGAAACGCTGCGCGGCGTGGTGCAGCGCTACACGCCGGACGTACCGTACTGGGCCAGTTCGCCGAGCACGGATTTCGACGGACCGGCCAACGTGCCGGATGACGGCGACATGCACGTGTGGGATGTCTGGGCGGGCTCCGCGCCGATCGAGGACTACCTGAAGACCACGCCGCGATTCCAGTCCGAATACGGCCTGCAGTCGTTCCCGGCGATGGCGACGATCCGCAGCTTTGCCGCGCCCGCCGACCTGTCGACGGATTCGCCGGTGATGCGCGCGCACCAGAAGTTCGACGGCGGCAATGGCAACCAGCGCCTGCTGTTCTACATCCGCAAGTACTACGGCGAGCCGAAGGATTTCGCCTCCTTCGTCTACCTCAGCCAGGTGATGCAGGCGGAGGGCATCGAGCTGGCCGCCGACCACCTGCGCAGCGCGCGGCCGCAAAGCATGGGCTCGCTCTACTGGCAGCTCAACGATGTCTGGCCTGGCGCCTCGTGGTCCAGCATGGATTACTTCGGCCGATGGAAGGCGCTGCAGTTCCACGCGCGCCGTTTCTATGCACCGGTACGGGTGGCGCCGATCCGTCGCGACGGACGCACCGACGTGTTCCTGATTTCCGATCGGACCACGCCGTTTGACGCGCAGCTGCGCACGCGCGTGATGGACGTGGATGGGCGGCTTCTGCACGAAAACACCGAACCCGTGCAGATGCCCCCGCTGGCCAGCATCCGCGCTGCCGAGCTGGCCGATGCGGCGCTGCTGCAGGGCGCCGATCCGCATCGCAGCTTCGCGGTGTTCGAGCTGGTCGAGCAGGGCAGGCCAGTGTCACGTCACCTGTTGTATTTCGAGCCCGCGCTGACGCTGCAGTTGCCTGATCCCGACCTGCATGCCGAGCTTGCCGACAGCGGTCACGGTATCGTGCTGAGCGTGCGCGCGAAGCGTCTGGCGCGCGAGGTCTGGATTGATTTTGGTTCGCTGGATGCGCAGGTTTCCGACAATGCGTTCGACATGCTTCCCGGCGAGCGCATCGAACTGCAGATCATCGGCGCAACCAGTATCGCGTCGTTGCGCGACGCACTGCATGTACGTTCGATGTTCGACGCCACCCTACGTCACCGCACACCGACCACCCTGGAGACCGCTCGGCCATGATCATCTCTCGCCGCTCCCTGCTGAAGCTGATGGCCGGCGCCGCCGGTGGCGTGATGCTGGGACGCGTGCCGATGGCACTGGCTGCGCCGCGCTACGTGAGCCAGCGTCCGCCGCCCGGCCAGCGCAAGTTCGTCAGCTCGGCCGTGGAAGCGCTGATCGTACGCACCAAGGCGAAGATCGGCGATCCCGAACTGGCCTGGCTGTTCGAGAACTGCTACCCGAACACGCTGGACACCACGGTGCAACTGGGCAGCCTGCGTGGCAAGCCGGATACCTTCATCGTCACCGGCGACATCGATGCAATGTGGTTGCGCGATTCCTCCGCACAGGTGTGGCCGTACGTGCCGTTGGCGGCGCACGATGAACCCCTGCGCCGGCTCTTCCGCGGGCTGATCCGGCGCCAGGCGCTGTGCATATCGATCGACCCGTACGCCAATGCGTTCCTGCCCGATCCGCAGGCGAAAACGACATTGTCGTGGGCGCAGCAGGACCTCACCGACATGCATCCGGGCGTGGCCGAGCGCAAATGGGAGATCGATTCGCTGTGCTATCCGATCCGGCTGGCGCATGCCTACTGGCGCGCCACCGGCGACCGCGAGCCGTTCGATGACGACTGGCGCGCCGCGATGCGCACGGTGCTGGCTACCTTCCGCGAGCAGCAGCGCAAGCACGGCCGCGGTCCGTACCACTTCCAGCGGTCATCGGCCAACCCGACCGATACCCAGTTCCTCGACGGCTACGGCAATCCGGCCCGCCCCGTCGGGTTGATCCACGCGATGTTCCGGCCCTCGGACGACGCCTGCATCTATCCGCTGTCGATCCCCGGCAACCTGTTCGCGGTGAGCTCGCTGCGGCAGTTGGCGGAACTGACGGTGGCGTTGCACGACGACCGCGCTTTCGCTTCCGGATGCACGGCGCTGGCCGACGAGGTCGAGCAGGCGCTGCAGAAATTCGGCGTGATGCACGACGAGCACGGCAACGCGTTCTGGGCCTATGAAGTCGATGGTTACGGCAATCAGCTGTTCATGGACGACGCCAACGCGCCGGGTTTGTCGAGCCTGGCCTACCTCGGCTGCTGCCGCAGTGACGATGCGCGCTACCGGCGCAGCCGCGAGCTGGCCTGGAGTGCGCGCAATCCGTATTTCTTCCGCGGCCGTGCGGCGCAGGGCATCGGTGGTCCGCACGAGGGCTTGCGCATGATCTGGCCGATGTCGATCATCATGCGTGGATTGACCAGCGACGACGGCGGCGAGATCGGCCAGTGTCTGCACTGGTTGAAGACCACCCACGCCGGCGCCGGCTTCATGCACGAGGCCTTCGATCAGGACGATCCGGCACACTTCACCCGCCCGTGGTTCGCCTGGGCCAATACCCTGTTCGGCGAACTGATCGTGCAACTGGCAGCGCAGCGGCCGGAACTGCTGCAGCGCGCCTGAATACAGGACTCGCAACGGAGAACGCAGCATGGTGACACGCAGACGTTTCCTGCAGGGAGCAGCGGCATTGGGCCTGCTCGGCAGCCGGCTCGAACCGCTGGCGGCATTCGCGACGCCCCGTACCGGTGGCGCGGCGTCTCCGGCACCCGAACCCGATGGCTTCGCGCGGCACGTCGATGTCTTCATCGGCACCGGCGGCCACGGCCACGTCTATCCGGGCGCCACGCTGCCGTTCGGCATGGTGCAGCTCAGCCCGGATACCAACGACGCGGGCTGGGATGCCTGCTCGGGTTACCACCAGGGCGACGGCTCGATCATGGGTTTTTCGCATACGCACCTGAGCGGCACCGGCGCCAGCGACATGCTCGACGTGCTGGTGATGCCAGCGCAGGGCCCGGTGCTTCTGCAGCCCGGCGCCCGCGGCCTGCCGGAGCAGAACTACCGTTCGCGCCACGACGGCGCCGCCCATGCCGGACTCGCCGCCGACAGCGTGGCGCAGCCCGGGCCAGGCTACCGCTCGCGCTACGACCGCGAACAGGCGCAGCCGGGCTACTACCAGGTGCACCTGAAGAACCACGACATCGTGGCCGAGCTCACGGCGACACTGCGCGCAGGGCTGCATCGCTACACGTTCCACGGCGGTGGCAGCGGCCACCTGCTGGTCGATCTCGCGCACGGCTATCACGATGACGCGGCGGTGCCGTGCAAGGTCAGCGATGCGCGGCTGAAACTGATCGGCACCGACACCCTGGTCGGCGAGCGCCGCGTGCACCAGTGGGCCGGCGGCCGGCACATCCATTTCGCGATGAAGCTGTCGCGCCCGGTCACGCAGGCCACGCTGTACGCCGAGGATGCGGCGCTGCCCGCCGGCACTACCGAAGCGCACGGCACGCATCTGAAGGCCGCGCTGCACATCGACCACATCGCCAGCGAGCCGCTGCTGGTCAAGGTCGGCATTTCCGGCGTCGACGTCGCCGGTGCCCTGCGCAATCTCGATGCGGAGATGCCGGGCTGGGATTTCGAGCAGGTGCGCCGCGCCGCCGCGGCATCGTGGGAACGCGAGCTGGGCCGCATCCGCATCGACGCGGTGTCCGAAGACGTGCGCCGCATCTTCTACACGTCGCTCTACCACACGATGCTCGCGCCGACCCTGTTCAGCGACGTCGACGGCCGCTATCGCGGCATGGACCTGGCCGTGCACCAGCTGCCGCAGGGCGCCCACAACTACAGCACCTACTCGCTGTGGGACACCTACCGGGCGCAGCACCCGCTGCTCACGCTGTACCAGCCGGACCGCGTGCCGGACCTGGTCAACGGCCTGGTGCGGATGGCCGGCGAGAGTCCCGACGGCCCGCCGGTATGGCCGCTGCAGGGCGTGGAGACCGGCTGCATGATCGGCTACCACTCCGCGGTGGTGGTGGCCGAGGCGCATGCGAAGGGCTTCGCCGGCATCGACTACGCGGCGGCGTGGCCGCTGTTCCGCAAGCGCGCGATGGACGACGATTACCGCGGCCTGCCGTTCTACCGCAAGCTCGGCTACATCCCCAGCGACAGGGAAGGCGAGGCGGTCAGCAAGACACTCGAATACGCCTACGACGACTGGGCCGTCGCGCACCTGGCCGACGCCGCCGGCGCGCATGCCGACGCCACGCGGCTGCGCCACCGCTCGCGCAACTACCGGCACGTGTTCGACCGCAAGCTGGGCTTCGTGCGGCCGCGCGCCAGCGACGGCCGCTGGCTGGAGCCGTTCGACCCGCGCGGCATGGGCCACGCCGCGAAGTGGCGCGACTTCACCGAATCGAACGCGTGGCAGGCGAGCTTCCTCAACCAGCACGACCTGTACGAGTACATGAAACTGTTCGGCGGCGAGCAGGCGTTCGAGCGCAAGCTGGACGCGCTGTTCAGCACCAGCTCGGCGCTGCCGGCCGACGCGCCACCGGACATCGCCGGCATGGTCGGTCAGTACGCGCACGGCAACGAGCCCAGCCACCACGTGGCCTATCTGTATGCGTACACCGGCGCGCACCACAAGACGCAGGCCCGCGTGCACATGCTGCTGGAAAGCATGTACGAAGCGCAGCCGGACGGGCTCGCCGGCAACGAGGACTGCGGCCAGATCAGCGCCTGGTACGTGCTCAGCGCGCTGGGCCTGTACGCGGTCGACCCGGTCAGCGCGAACTACGTGTTCGGCAGCCCGCTGGTCGACCGCGCGGAGGTCGAACTCGCCGCCGGGCGCAGGTTGACGGTGCTGGCGCCGGGCAACGGGCCGCACAGCCCGTACATCCAGTCGGTCAGCTGGAACGGCCAGCCGTGGAGCCGCAGCTGGATCAGCCACGCCGAATTGGCCACCGGCGGCACCCTGGTCTTCGAGATGGGCGGCGCGCCGAATACGCAGTTCGGCGCGGCCCCGGCGGACCGGCCACCGTCGTTCGGCAAGGCGGCCGGCTAGGGCGCCGTATCGACCAGCACCAGTTCGGCGTCCTCGATCGCGCTGATGTGCAACGTCGCCTCGTTGCGGATCGCGGCGCCGTCGCGGGCGTCGAGCTTCACGCCATTGATGTCCACCTTGCCGGTGGCTGGCACCAGGTAGGCGTAGCGGCCGGAGTCCAGCGCGTACGCGACGCTTTCGCCGGCCTTGAGCGTCGCGCCCAGCACGCGTGCGTTGGTACGCAGCGGCAGCGCCTCGGTGTCTTCCTTGAAGCCGCTGGCCAGCACCACGAAACGTCCCGAGCGATCGCCCTTGGGGAACGGCCGGGCCCCCCACGACGGCGCGCCGCCGTTTTCGTCGGGGATGATCCAGATCTGGAAGATGCGCGTGGTCTCGTTCTCCAGGTTGTACTCGGCGTGGGTGATGCCGCTGCCCGCGCTCATCACCTGCACGTCGCCGGCCCCGGTGCGGCCTTCATTGCCCAGGTTGTCCTTGTGGCTGATCGCGCCTTCGCGCACGTAGGTGATGATCTCCATGTCCGCATGCGGATGCGGCGGAAAGCCGGTCTGCGGCGCGATGGTGTCATCGTTCCATACGCGCAGCGCGCCCCAGCCCATGCGCTTGGCATCGTGGTAACCGGCGAACGAGAAATGGTGCTTGGCGTCGAGCCAGCCGTGGTCGGCTCCACCCAGGCTGGCGAAGGGTCTGCGTTCAATCATGGTGATTCTCCCGGTGCTGTGTCGCGCCGGCTGGCGCATGGCCGGCAACATAAGGCCGTGTGCGGCAACTTGAAATGATCGGCGAGGAAACGGATTGTTGCCGGATTGCAAACTGACTGCGCTTTGCCGGTTCAGGATCGCCTTCGCGCCTTGCACGGTCTCGCGCGGTGGACGGTGCCTGCCTTGCAGCCATGGTGCTCCAATCCATGACCTTTGGCCCTTCGGCAGGCGGCTCGGAGCAGCTTAGGCTGATCGTGGCGAACTGGTATGTTTTGCCAGGGCTGGATGTGGTGGAAGGGGAAAATACGGGGACCCAGCCGACGCTTGAACAATGCCCATTTCGGAATGCCATGGCCTCAGCGCACGACAAGTGCAAGGAAGGGGGCAGTCGGGCCATGGCGGAAACATCGTGACTGCCTTGAAAATCACTTTGCAAACGAGCCGATCGACGGACGATCGGCAGGCTCACTCGAGTTGAGCCTCTACTGGATAAAATCAGGGAGTTCCATGAAAAACAGCAGGTATCTCAAGATCAACCACCCCAAGCGCCGCGCGGGGTTCTCCCCATGGGGACTGACCATGGCAATCGCCTTGGTTGTCTATGGCACGACGGGACTTGCTGCGGTTCACGCGCAAGCCACCGTTGGCAGGGTTTTTGGCTGGGCCCCGGCAGGCGAAACCATCACGGCGCACAGCACATCCGGCATCCGCCGTCATGCCAAGGCAAACGCCAAGGGTCGCTACACCATCGGCGCGTTGCCGATGGGGGTCTATGTGGTGACGTTGGAGAAGGACGGGAAAGCCGTCGACACGCGTTCGAACATCAAGCTCACCGTGGGCGGTGGCGCCGAAGTTGATTTTGCGTGTGCCAACGACCAATGCGCAGCACCGGCAAGCGACTAGCCGGGCCGTAGCGCCTGTCGCGCCACGGCGTGCCCAGTGCTGAAAGGCGCTGGGCACGCCGCCATCCGCGCGGTTCGCGAGCGGGCATCACCTCACCAGTCCGTGGGCCGGTAATCCTTCAGGAACTGGCCCCACACGTGCTCGCCGGTGTTGATGCCGTGGATGATCGGGTCGACGATGCGAGCGGCGCCGTCGACGATGTCCAGCGGCGGGTGGAAGCGTTCCTGCAGCACCTTTTTCGCGGCCAGCTCGACGGGGTCCTCGTCGGTCACCCAGCCGGTGTCGACGCTGTTCATGTGGATGCCGTCGTTGTGGTAGTCGGTGGCCGAGGTGCGCGTCATCATGTTCAGCGCGGCCTTGGCCATGTTGGTGTGCGGGTGGCGGGTGGTCTTGAAGCTGCGGTAGAACTGGCCTTCCATCGCCGACACGTTGACGATGTGCTTGTCACGCTCGGGCGTGCGCAGCATCAGCGGCTTCAGCCGCGCGTTGATGATGAACGGCGCGATCGCGTTGACCAGCTGCACCTCCAGCAACTCCACCGACGGTACTTCGGCCATCAGCAGCCGCCACGAGTTGCGTTGGCGCAGGTCGATCTGCTGCAGGTCCTGGTCCAGCCGGCCTTCGGGGAACAGGTGGCTCTGCGCCAGCAGCTCTTCCGGCAGCAGCGGCAGCTGCGACAACTCGGCAGCGCGGCTCAGTCCCGGCAGATCGGAACGGCGGCTGGCCAGCGCAGTCGCACCGGCCTCGGGCAGGATGTTCGCGCCGCGCAGGCCTTCGTAATGGCCGACCAGCCGGCGCACGTGCTCGGGCAGGTCGTGCAGCGCCGCGGTCTCGCCTTCCATCATGTGCGCGTAGAAATCCGGCGGACGGCGCACGGTCTGGCAGGCGTTGTTGATGATGAAGTCCAGCCGCGGCCGCGTAGCCACCAGTTCCTGGCAGAACGCCTCGACGCTGGGCGTGTGGCGCAGGTCGAGGCCGTAGACCTGCAGGCGGTGGCCCCATTCGGCGAAGTCCGGTTCGGCCGCATAGCGCGCCGCCGAGTCGCGCGGGAAACGCGTGGTGACGATCAGCTCGGCGCCGGCGCGCAGCAGCTTCAGGCCGGCCTGGTAGCCGATCTTCACGCGGCCGCCGGTGAGCAGCGCCACGCGGCCGTGCAGGTCGGCCAGTTCGCCACGCTTGGCGTAGTTGAACGCGGCGCACTCGGGGCACAGCTGGTCGTAGAAGAAATGGATCGTCGAATATTTCTGCTTGCACACGTAGCAGTGTTTCGGCTCGATCGACTCGCGCGGCTGCGCGGCATCGACCTCGGGCGGGATGTCGTGCGGCAGGAAGCCTTCCGGCACGAACGCGTTCGGCGTGGTGAACACCGGCTTGCGCCGCAGTGTGCGGATGCCGGTCTGATTCAGCACGGTCTCCTCGGCCTCGATCTTGTGGGCGTGGCGCGCCTTCTCGGCCGCCTTCAGCTTGATCCGGCGCGCCACCGGGTCGGGGTGGTAGACCTGCGCCACCGCCTGGTGCAGGCGCTGGCGGTCGTCTGCCGGCAACTGGTCCAGCAGCTGGCGGTCGGCCGCCACCGATTCCAGCAGTGCCGCCGCGGCGCGCAGGCGCTCCAGCAGCGCGGCATCCGCGTCGTCGGGCAGGGGCGTGGGGGCAGGCGTGATCGTCAAGAGGGTCATCCGTAGTCGAGGAGTAGAGGGCAGGCGCGTCGCCAACCGCCTATTTTGCCTGCTTTTTGACCGGGCTTCGGAGAATGTGAGCCGGAAGCCCGGATCATCCGGCCCGAACCAGGCAGACCCGGGGTTCAATTATTGCGTGCCAACGCACACTTTCATGGCACGGGTGATGCAAAAGTGGCCCCGTGGCTGTCCAGGCGGGACGGCATGAATATCCGGGCAGGGCGGGGCGCTGGCAGAGTTGAGCGTCGTGACCGTCCACAGCGACGAAGGTTGTTTTTGTGAGTGTGTCGATAACCGCAAGTGAGCGTGTGCAAGAGGCCGCCATGGCCAAATCTGTCGCTGTGAACGTTCCACCCGTCGACGCCCTGCTGGGCGACCTGCCTACCGCGCATCGCGCCTTGCCGATCGGGCGCCGAATTGCCGGGCAGGGTTGCCACGGCACGAAAGTCGATGCGCTCTCCGGCGGTGCCGGCCACAGGATGCGCGTCCGCTTCATCTATTTTCCGACGATCGACGACAACGACCACCGGGTGGCCTATCACCAGCACCTGATGGTGGCCGAAGTCCTGCTTGGCCGCGTACTCGCCGCCCGCGCCGCCGGCCTGCGGCCGATGGCTCCCTCGCTCGACTACGCCGCCGAGGCGCGCGCCACGGTGCGGCCGCCGCAGGCCATGTTCCATCCGGCCACGCTGGAATACCGCCGCTGGTACCGCGCCGACGGCACGGCGCGCGCACAGCCGTTGACCCAGGAAGCGCTTTCGCTGCGGCTGGCCGCCACCGACGACCTGCCGATGAAGGAAGCGCGTGCCCGGGTCGCGCAGCGCTCGCATGCCTTGCCGGCGCTCGACCAGGCGTGGCTGATCGACCGCCGCAGCACGCCGCTGGAACAGCGTCCGCTCAACCAGGTGGAATGCCGCGCCCTGATCGACGCCCTGGACGGCGTCTGGCAGTCGTCGGCCGGTGCCTCGCACGTCGAACGCGCGAACCGCCGGATCGCGCTGCGCGTGGCCGCCGTGCTCGGAAGCCTGCTGGATGAATACGTCGCGTCGCCATTCAAGTCCGCTGCCCTGAGCGAAGCCTTCAACGAGCACCACCTGGCCCATCTGCGCCAGACCATCGAGAACTCCCGCCAGGCGGAATCCGCCTCGGGCACCTTGCTGGCCGGCCCCAAGGCCTGGTTCGCCGCCAAGACGGCACGGATGCGTGCCGAACACCAGATCGGCCTGGCCATGTCGCCGGCGGCATCCACCACGATGCGCCTGTCGGGACGCCCGGTGGTCGCCGTGGTCGGCGGTCGCCTGCACACGTTCGTGGACGGCCGGCGTCCCGGCGCCCGCCTGGCGCCGGCCGTGCCGGTCTACGCCACGTTCGGCTGAACGTGAAGTCGTTCCATCCCTGACCCATCCGGTTGCCAACGCGACTGCCGGAGGCATATCTGCGTCTTCCCCCCCTGAATCCCGCGCTCGCATCCCCGCCGGCCTGGTTCGCCCGGCGACTGCAGACACAGCGCGCCTGAGCCGTAAAGCTCCGCTCGCGCCGAGCTTGTCCCGAATGCCAGTCGATCGTCCGCCCCCTTCGGCCCATCCCTCGGCAAGCGGAAGGGTCCGGATTCACGGAGTACGAAAGACGGCCAGCTTGCCGCGCAGGAACGTCGCGGCGTCGATGCTGTGGCCATCGGCGAAGCGGATGGTGTACCGGGTTCCGGATACCGACGAGCCGGTGGCGCAGTAGACGATGAAGTCGTCCACGGTCTTCACCCGGCTGCCGGCGAAGCGCAGCTTCAGGCGCATGTGCGTGGCTGCCTGCTCCGCGTCGTAGGCGCTGCCGTTGCGGATGAAACTGGCGTTGTGCAGGGTGGCGACCGTGCTGATCAGGTAGTCGATTTTCTGCTGTTCGGTCGGTGGCGACGACACGGGTTGCTGGGCGAGTGCGGGCGTCAGCAGCAGCGCGAACAGCAGCCATGCCAGCGCCCTGGACAGGCACGCGGGAACTGGTCCGCCGAAAGGGTGGTGTATTGCGGAAAGCATGGGACGGGATCCTTTCATTCGGCTGCCCTAGAGCAGACTTTCCAGCGGCAACAGCTTGAGCATCTGCACTTCGATGCGACGCTGGGTGGTGGCGCCGGGGTCGCGGTCGTAGCTCACCGGTTTGCCGTCGTCGCTGGCCTGCCATTGCATGGCGCCGCCGTCCGTCTTCAGGGTCACGTGGTAGGCAACGGCGGGCAACGTGGCGGTGTCGAAGAACTGGGTCACCGCCGCGGCCAGCGGCGGGCAATCGACGATGAGGCCCATCTCGGTGTTCAGCAGTTTCGAACGGGCGTCCATGTTCATCGAACCGATGAACACCTGCTGCCGGTCCACCACGATCGCCTTCGCATGCAGGCTGACCCCGGACGAGGTGCCCCCCACGGTGGCGGGTTGGGCGGCTCCGGCGGCGGGACGCAGTTCGTACAACTCCACGCCACCTTCGAGCAGCGCACGGCGGTAGCGCGAATAGCCCGAGTACACCGCCGGCTCGTCGTTGGATGCGAGCGAGTTGGTCAACACCTTCACCGTGACGCCGCGCGCCGCGAGTGCGGCGAGATATTGCGTGCCGCGGTCGCCCGGGATGAAGTACGGCGAAATCAGCAGCAGCTCGTGCTGCGCGCCGTCGGTCAGTACCTTGATGTCCGGACCGATGCGCAGCTGCGGCTGGTCTTTCCCGGCGTCGATCTTTTCCGGCTGGTCGGCGACCAGACTGGCCGGTCCCCAGAACCACTTGCCCGGGCGGTCGGCGGAAGCACCGTGGGGCAGCTCGTCCAGCGTCGCCTGCGCATAGTCCGACTGCGCGAACACGCGCGCGTCGTGCGCCAGGTCCACCCGCAGCTTCGCCAGGTCGTAGTGGTCGGCATGCTTGCCGCTGAAGGCTTTCACCGGGTAGGCGGCGTCGCAGTTCCAGTACTCGTCGAAGGCCTGCGACGCCTGCTTCACGACCGGCCCGATCGCTATCAGGTCGAGGTCGCGGAAATTGGTGCTGTCGCCGGCATCGAAATAGGCGTCGCCGATATTGCGGCCGCCGACAATGGCGACGTTGCCGTCCATGATGAACGACTTGTTGTGCATGCGGCGGTTGAGCCGGTGCGCATCCAGCAGGAACTGGGTGGCTCTGGAGAAGAAGGATGGTTTTTTCGTGGCAAACGGATTGAACAGCCGCACCTCGATGTTCGGGTGGGTATCCAGCGCGTCGAACATGTCGATCGCCTCGCCCGCGTTGATGTCGTCCACCAGCAGGCGCACGCGCACGCCGCGATCCGCCGCCGCCAGCAGCCGCTGTGCCACCAGGCGCCCGGTCGCATCGTTGTCGAAGATGTAGTACTGCAGGTCGAGCGCATGCTGCGCGTGGTCGGCCAGCGCCACCCGGCTCATCAGTGCATTGGTGCTGCGCGTGAGCAGACGGAAACCGGACTTGTCCTGGTGCTGCTTCACCTCAGCATGGACGTAGCGCGCGCCCGCCGTGGCCGTGGTCGGCGGCAACGCCTTCGAAGGCGGCTTGACCATTGCCGCCGGCGGCGAGCAGGCGCCCAGCACCAAACCCGACACCGCCAGTGCAACCGTCGTCATGAAACGCCGCATGTCCACACCGCCTGTCTGCTGTAACCCGCGACCCACCTTGGTCCGACTTCGAGGCCGGCGTATTGCCACACTCTGCGCAGACCGCCGTGAACGCGACGCGACCGGCCCGCGGCTGCGACCCGGACTCGTTCGCCCCGAGCCTCCTGAAGGGCGTTGCCGAGATCCCGGACCCATACGTGCGCCGCGTCACCCCATCAGCGCCCGCCGCTCCGGACAGGAGTTGCCCTCACAGCGCCACGGCGAACTTCACCATGACCTGGCCTGCCTTGTAGCTGCGATTGAACTGGTAGTCGTAGGTGCCGGCCAGCGACCAGCGGTTGCCGCCGGCGATCAGCAAGCCCGCGCCCAGCTCGGCCAGATCGCGGCCCGGCTTGACCCCGGTGGCGGTGAACGACGGCCCGCCGCTGGCGAACTGCGCGGTCTCGCTCACGCTGCGGCCGCTGAACGAATGCAGCCAGTTGGCATGCATCTCGGGGCGCACGGTCAGGTCGCCGGAGGTGGCCAGGTCGCGGGAGAATTTCACGCCCAGGCCGGACTGCAGGAAATGGTACGTCTGCGCATCGACCGCCAGGTTGACCGAGTTGCCGCCGAACTCGCGGTAGCCGGGCATCTTCATGCGGGTGTACTGCACGGTGGCCGTCGGCGTGATCACGCTGCGTCCATCGCCCACGTAGAAGTGATATCCGGTGGCACCGAACGCGGTGTACTGGTGACCGCTGTAGTCGGCGCGCGCCGTCTCGTCGATCCCCGGGAACGCGACCCGGCGCGAGCTGGAATAATCATCCAGTCCATAGACCAGAGCTCCGTTGACGAACCACGATCCCGGCGCATAACCCAGATAGGCAGTGGCCTGGTAGGAGCGGATATGGCCGCGGCTGGCCGAGTCGAGGCCGTCGAGCGTGGAGCGGGCGTACCTGACGCCGACACCGGCCGTGGTGGCCGGGCTCAGCGGGAAGTCCACCGCGAGCATCGCGCCTTGGCTGTTGTCGGTATAGCCCTCGTAGCCCTGCCTCCCGCGTTGCGTGCCTGCATAGCCGAACGCCGCGCCCCACACCTGCGGGCGCCGCGTGTCGGACTGGCACGCCGCGGCGTCATCCCGGCGTGGCCGGTTCCGCTCGTCGGTTGGGTCGCGCTGGTCGCACGCCGGCCGGATGGCTTCCATATGCTCGGCCCACAGCCCCTGGAACTGCTGGGTGACGCGGTAGCTCGCCTGCGGCGAGGCGAGGCTGACGGCACCTGGCTGGAGCTGCGCCAGCGCATCGGCAACGCCGGCGGCATCCGGCAGCAGTGTGATCGCCGTCAGCAGCGGTACGGTAGCCGGCGTCAATGGCAGCGCGTCGACGATCGGCGCAATCACCGGGGCCGTGGGATTGCTTACAGGGGCTACCACCGTCGCCAGCGGAATCTGCGTCGCAATGATCTGCACCTGGCCATTCGTGGTGGGAGCGGCCGAAAACAGGTAGCGCGTGGTGTTGCTGGTCGCGGTCACCGTGCTGCCACTGGTGCCGCTGGTGGCATCGACGATGTTGAAAATGCTGCCCACCGGGATCGGCCCGGTGACCGTCACGTTGACCTGCAGCGCGTTGCCGATGGTGGCCGCGCCGACCGGCACGATCTTGCCGTATAGCGTGGGGCTGAAGATCGTGGTGTTGATGGTGCCGGCCACCGGAATCTTGAAGGCGCCTGCCACATTGAGCGTGTTGGTATCGAGCGTGTAGGCCGCGGCATTCGCCTGACCGGTGATCAGTGCGTTGCCGCCGACCACGTTGATCTGTTTGAGCCCGCTGGCGGCACCCACGGCACCATCCACAATGCTGTCGGCATGCAGCGTCAGCGTGCCGGTACCGGCCCCCGCCGTATTGGTGATCGCGGCCTTGACGGTCTGGCCCGCGGCGACATTGATGAAGCCGTCGCCGGCAAAATCCATCGTCGAGCCGGTGTTGCTGGTGAAGCCGCCGTTGAAATTGACCGTGCCGGTGCCGGCCAGCGAGAACGTGGTCGCGTAGACCGGGCCGTTGAAGCTGACCGTGTTGGCGTTGCTGCCGGCGGAAATGCCGAGGAAGGTGCTGCCGGTCGCGCCGACGAAGCCGGTCACCGTGGAACTGCCGGTGAACAGGATGCTCGCCGTATTGGCCGCGTCGGTGGTGATCGCGCCGCCGGGGTCATTGCCGGTGTTGATGTCCTGGTTGCCGACAGTCAGCAGACCAGGGCCTTGCGTATCGACGCCGCTGGCCACGCCCACCGGGCTGACCACGCCGGGCAGCACGACGACTTCACGGGCCACGGTCATCGGCAGCCAGGCCAGCATGGTCGTGCCGAGGAGGGGAATCAGTAGAGTTTTTTTCACGGGGAGTGTCCTGCAGGATGGATGAACGAAGCTTGCGGCGGTGCCTGGCCCACTGGGTCAGCAGGTGCTCGAAACGCTCGTCAGTCCCCGTTTGGCGTATCACCCCGGAGGTAAACGTGTGGAACCACGCACTCGACATCTTTCACCGCCGAATCGGCGATGTTTCCGTGCAGATGGTTTTCTGCATGACCGGATGGAAAGGCATGTCCGACGGATGCCGCCGCACGCGTGTTTCGGTGGCTCGCGTGAAGGTCTGGTGTCGGGTGGGGCACGATGCGAAGAACGCCAGGGTCTGCCCGGCTGCATTCATCGCGATCATGTGGGGAGGGATGTGGGTGCAACGGAGCGCAGTACGCACGAGACGGCGTGATGCGGGCGTGCATGGGCTAAATCGCACCATCGTTCGTCTTCGGCACGCAACGTTGCCGCGCACTGCGCGACCGTCGAAGCAGTTCAGGGAGCACGGGAAGGCCGTTCGCCGTGAGCCTGTCGAAGGAAGAACAGACTGCCGGCCGCCGACCAGGCATCCCTGATCGATCGCCGCAACACTCCGCTGGAACAGCGTCCGCCCCGCGTACCTCAGTGCACGTAGTTGAAGGCCACCGCCGGCGTGATCGTGGTCGAGGTGTTGTGCCCGCCGGTGATCACGCGGGTGCCGAACAACACGCCAAGCCTGGGACTCCAGCTGTATTCGATCGCTGGGGCGAAGCCGAACGCTTCGCTGGAACGGCCGTCCAGGTGCAGGGCAGGCAAGCCGCCAGCCTCGTCGCCGCGCACGCGCGCACCGTGGCTGCGCCGGTAGGTGACATCGAGCGCCAGCACCCAGCGCTGGCTGAGGCTGTATTCCCAGGCCGCATTGACGAAGAACGAACGGCCGGGCCGGGCGTGTCCGCGGAAACCGTCCGGCGTGCCGTAGACGCTGGCGTCCTCGATCTGCGCCCGCGCCGAGAATGACTGCGCCACGTTGAAGCGCATGCGCAGGATGCGGCCGTTGGACAGCCAGAAATACATCTGTGTGTTGACCTGCAGCGTGGTGGTGGTGGCGCCGCTGCCTAGGCCATTGCCGGGTCGCCGACCCAGCCGGTCGTACTTGCCGGTCGGCAGGGTTTCCTGCAGCTGCAGCGAGACCGTGGGCCGCGAACTGCCCGCTGGCACATCGGTCAGCCGGTACTGCGCCTGCACGCTGACGTCGCCCAACCCGATGCCGCTGCTGTCGCCAGGGCCGTCCATGCGGTTGTAGCCCAGCACCGGCACCAGGCCGACCGTCAGCCGGTCGGTGAGGCCGTAGAGCATGTAGGTGAGCGAACCGTAGCCGTCGGCGTGCGGCGAGGACACGTCATAGACATAAGGCTCGATCAGGACGTGGCCGCGCGGCAGGGTCGCCGCGGAGTTCGCCAGCATCGGCCCGGTCCACCAGGCATCATCCTGCGACTGGCGCGGCGTCGACGCCGCGGACAGCGGGGTGACGGCGCGGGACGGTACGTCCTGCGCCAGTGCAGCGAGCGGCAACAGGGCAGCGCAGGACAGGCTCCATGCCACCCAGCGCAAACAGCGCTGGTGCGGAGTTCGATAGGCTGCCGGCTGCATCGTCATGGTTGTCCCGTGTCGTAGTCTGAAAACGGTTCGGCGCCGGCCAGGTCCGTATCTTCCGCGGAGTTGCCTGCCGGCTGCGCATCACACGCCATCGCAGCGTCCGGCGCCTGTGCCGGAAGGCGTGCCAGCAACATCGTGGGGGCATCAGGATCGGCTTTTTGCACCGGCCGCGCACTCCGTTTCTTGCGCGCGATGGCGCGGCGCCGACAGGCATGTCGCCCGCATCGTGCGGCGCCGGCCTTGCGCCACTTGCCGCGAAGACACTATCCTCCGCTTCCCTTCCACCCAACCGCGCGAGGTCGAGAGTGCCATGAATGTTCAAGCCCCGATTTCCGCCGGGTTGGCGTCGCGCTGATACAAGCGCCCCGGATGGCCGTCCATCGGCCCATCCGTTTTTCCCTGTTGCGTTGACCCCGGCGTTTCCGTTCGACCTCCCGCAAGGGCGGTCGCCACGTCTTGCCATTGTCATGGGGTTCCACGCATGCCGATCCAGAATTTCACGCTGCACCAGCTCGGCTGGCAGCCGGGCTACGCGCAACATCTCACCCTGCAGGATTTCGAGGCGGGCTACCCGGCCCGCGTCGTCGCCGTGCATCGCAACGGCCTGGCCGTGCTGTCCGCACGCGGCGCGGCCACGGTCATCCTGCCGCACGGCCTGGCCGCGGCAGTCGAACCCGCGGTCACGGTCGGTGACTGGCTGCTGATCGAAACGGACGCGCCGCGCGTGCTGCGCGTGATCGAACGGCGATCGCTGGTCGCACGCATCGCGGCCGGTTCGGATCACCGCACGCAATCCATCGCCGCCAACCTCGACACCTTGTTCGTCGTCACCTCGTGCAACGACGATTTCAACCTGTCGCGGCTGGAACGCTACCTCGCCATCGCGTTCGAAGCCGGCGTCGAACCGGTCATCGTGCTGACCAAGGCCGACCAGTGCGCCGACGTCGAAAGCTGCCTCGACGCCGCGCGTTCGATCGCACCCGCCGTCGCCGTCGTGGCGATCGACGCCACCTCGGCCGCTTCCATCGCACCATTGGCGGCGTGGCTGGCAGCCGGACAGACCGTGGCCTTCGTCGGCTCGTCCGGCGTGGGCAAGTCGACCCTGGCCAACACTCTCCTCGGCAATGCGGCGCAAGCCACCAGCGGCACCCGCGAGGACGACGCCCGCGGCCGCCACACCACCACGGCGCGCGAGATGTTCGTCCTGCCGTGCGGCGCGTGGGTCATCGACACACCCGGCATGCGCGAACTGCAGGTCGGCGCCATCGAGGCCGGCATGAGCGCCGCGTTCGACGACATCGAGACGCTCGCCGCGCAATGCCGGTTCCACGACTGCCGCCACCAGGGCGACCGCGACTGTGCGGTGGAGGCCGCTGTCGCCGAGGGGACACTCGATGACCGCCGTCTCGCCAACTACCGCAAGCTGCAACGTGAAACCGCCAACGCCGCGCGCTCGACAAGGGAGCGCCGCGAGCACGATCGTCACTACGGCCTGCTGAACCGCAACGCGCAACGGCTGCAGCGCGAAAAGAAAGGGCGCGACTACTGACAGAACCTCCGCTGGCGAGGCTTTTTGCTCCACGCGCCGACCGGCGAGCTTCGGCCACGGAGCTTTCTGCTCCGGCATCGAAGCTCCGGACTCGGCGCGTGGGGCTTTTTTGTCCGTCGGTGGAGCTGCGGAACGGCAGCGCTGATGCTTTTTTGCTCAGCGCCGGAGTTATTTGCCCCGATGCCGAAGCTCCGGACTCCGCGCGCCAGGCTCAATGCCCGTCGACGGAGCCGCGGAACGGTAACGTTGAGGCTTTTTTGCTCGACGCTGGAGCAAAAAGCCTCGGCGTCGGGGTTATTTGCTCCGACGCCAGAGTGGGGAAGGGCAACACCGAAACTCTTTCGTCCGACGCCGGGGCAAAAACACTCGACGATGGCGTTCCGCGTCTCGCGCAAGAGGCCATGGGAACCGCCGTTGCGGCCCCGCGTACCGACGTCGCAGCGAAAAGCATCGGGCGTGGCCGGCAAAGCGTGAATGCCATCACGTTTTCGCTGCGCTATGCTCGGCCGGTATTCCGGGGGGAATGGATGACCATGCAGCGCTGGCTGATCGCCGCCGCCATCACCTGCGTCGCCGCTACAGGGTGTAGCGAAGCGCCAGACGGGAAAACGGCACAAACCGCACGCCGACCGCAACAGGCCGGCCAGGGCACGAACCCGCTGACCACCGCCGGCCATCTCGCCGGCGTCGAGGTTGCGGGCCTGAGCGGCGACCAGCGTGCCATGCAGGCGCACATAGACGCCATGCACAGGAACCTGATGCGTGACATGCGTCTGGCCGACCCGTCCCGCCGCATCAACCCCGAAGCCGCCCGCGCCGCCGTGCGCCCGCTGCAAGGCGTGCAATCCGCCGTGTGGATCGACAACGCCAACCTGCTGGTGATGGTCGGCGGCAGCCAGTACCGCAGCATGGCCACCATCGACAACGTCTGCCTTGCCTTGGAACCGCTGGGCGACACGCTGAGCGTGGTCGTCAACGTGCAGGACGTCATGGCCACCACTTCGGAAGGCGCGGACACGTTGTCACGGAATTGCCAGCTCGGGGCGGAGGAACGGGCGATGTTCCAGCAGAAGCGGCAGGTGGATGCTCTGGATCCGGACGTGCGGCGGGTGTTTCGGGCGCAGCAGGGCGCTAGCAAGTGAACCTGACAGCTTTTTGGTAGACCCGTTTTGGTATCGCCACAGTGCCACTGTCGACTATTCAATGTTTGTCGCGCTTCAAGGGAGTAAGAGCATGCCGATTTCAGACTCTGATGTACTCGATCAAGTCGAGGCTCATCTTCGTCAACCAAACCAGGCCTGGCTTCTAGGCGCGGGCATCAGTAGGGACTCAGGGGTGCCACTGATGTATCCGCTCACCACGCGGGTCCGCACTATGGCGGTTGGCAAGAATCATGAGGTTCTTCTGCAGGCATTAAGCGCGGAATTGGATAGCCGCGCGCACATCGAGCAGATTCTAAGTCAGCTTGGTGATTACACGGCCATCGCCGGACGATCTGGGGCGGGAACGGTGACGATCGGCGGTGAGACCTATAGCCAAGTCGCCCTTGAAAATGCTCATGCCGCGATCACGGAAGACATCGCCGAGACCATTCGATGGGGTTATATCGAGGCGCAGCCAGCGAATGATGATCATCAAGCCACCGACGAGCGCATCGGTACAGTAGGCGAACGCCTCACTACAGTGGATCTTCACCAAAAATTTGTCAGCACTCTTTTCGAGAAACTGCAGGCTGGACTTCACGAACGCCGTCGCCCCATAAATTTCTTCACCACTAACTACGACACGCTCCTTGAGGATGCCTTTGCGCTGGGACGATACCGTTACTGGGACGGCTTCTCAGGTGGCGCAATTGCATTCCTTGAACATCGATTTGGTGATTCCACTCCCTCGGATGGGTATCGAGCGAAAGTCATCAAGTTGCACGGGTCTATCGACTGGACGGCTGGGGATGGTGGTGAAGTTTTTCGAGTCCGCGAGACTGATGTCTATCCCACGCGAACCGGTCCGGTGCTGATTTATCCACAGTCGACCAAATACGTAGCGACCCAAAAAGATCCGTTTGCCGCACAGTTTTCGGAATTACGTCGGACCTTGCGCCCGCGCAAATCGGCCAGGGTCAACGGCGCACCGTTGAACCAGCGCGACACCTGCCACGGTGGCGCAAGCTGCCCTGTCGTCATGGTCTGCCTCCCGGAATGGAATGGTTCGAGTTTGTGCGCTCTGCGGGCGGTTCTCAAACGAAGGCGTCGTGCGTGTCGTAAAACGCGATCAGAAATTCCCTCGTCGATTGAATGCCCCTGGCCCGCAACTCCATCCGGCATGGATTGGGCGTACTCTGCCCTTCGTGGCCGCGCTTCGGGGGCGCACTCGACGACTTATGCACCGTAACCGCCAGGGCGGTCACGGGCACGGCGCGAGGGCGGGATCTGCCACCGGAATACGCTCCGGAGAGATACATCCCGTCAACCTGACGCAGTCGAACGCCCGGAGGCCTCTGCGCCACCCAGTGGGAGACACCATGAAAAAGTCCTCTTTAGCTTTGGTTCTGGCCGTGGTTGCGCTGGCCATGCCCTGCGCATATGCCGCTGACGACCTTTGTGCCGTCGGGCCCACGCATTGCAAGATCCTGAAAGAAGACGCCCGCGTTCGCGTCATCGACTACACCGCAAAAGCCGGTGACAAGGTCGGGATGCATACGCACCCTGCCCATGTCATTTATGTTCTCAAGGGAGGACGGACGAAGTTCACCCTGCCGGACGGGAGCACGACGGAACGCGATCTGAAAGCCGGCGATGCGGTGATCAATCCGGCCGTCACGCACGCCACGGAAAACCTGACCGCTGTCCACGTGATCATCGTGGAGATGAAGCAATAGCGGTGTGTCGGGCCGATGGCGCACAGGGACTTCGAGGTGCGCCTGTCGGTTTCTCAAGGCTGGAAACGGGAACGGCGCCGTAGCGATACGGCGCCGCTCTTCATCAACGATCCATCGACGGAAGGCATTCGATGGCCCCTATTAGGTTGTCATTCTTCGGGCAACCGCATCAAGTTCAGCACTCGTAAGACGTGGACCTGCCCATGCTTCGGCGAAACGTGCATTTTGTGAATGCGGAAGCTGTTCGTTTTTAAGGTCCATGACTCTGACACGTGCGGGTAGTGCCGCACCTTCGCCCACAAAGATGGCTTCTTGCTGGCCTAGGTTTGGCAGTGACTTGGTCATGCCCGACAACCCATCTGGGAGGAATCGTGCGACGTGCTGCTGGTCGGCTTGGTTGGTGAGTCGAAGCACCAGCCAAGTGCCACACTGCGAAATGACTGTACTTTCAATGTCCGCCGGCCGCTGACTTACCAGCATGAGACCAAGGCCGTATTTACGGCCTTCTCGAGCAATACGCCGGATGGCCCCTTGGGCGGCCGCGTATTCTGCATCTCCGCGGTCGGGGACGTACCGGTGGGCTTCCTCGCACACGAGAAGTACGGGATCTTTAGCCCGTTCTTCCTGGGTCTGGTAGACCTTGTATCGAAACAGCAACTGAGCAACGGATGCGGTCAGCGGACCCGCGACCTCATTGGGCAGGCCGGATATATCGAGAATCCGCATGTCACCGTTTGGGTGAGTAGCAACGTCTCCCACGAACTGCTGGATGATGTCTGAGAGCTTAGGGTCCGTGTGCTCCCATTCCTTCATCATAAATTTGATGCGGGGGTCTTGGCGTAGAACTGCGATCTTGTCGAGGATGGATTTGAAATCTTTGGCGAAATCGCCATCCGCTATCCGGTTCACGACATTTCCCTGGACGCGGCCGGCTTGGAGAAAAACGATGTGGTTGACAAGTTCGTTGAGGCTGAATGGTCGCGGCTTGTCACGATCAAAGCTGTCGAGCTCCGCCTGCGTGTGGCCCGCTGCAGGGCGAGGAGCGTCATGGGGATTACCGTCGGTAGGCGCTGGGCTGCCATAAGCCGAGGGCGATTGATTTACTAGTCCTGCAGCCTGCATTCGCGCGTGAGTCAGAGCCTTGTAAATGACGTTGTGTTGACTGGTGGCCTCTCGCTCGGTCTTGCCGATGGTCAAAAGTCGGAACTCTTCTGCTGACATCAGCCAATAGGGCAGATGAACCGGAACGCCAACTGCTTGCTCGTGCCCGACCGGGTCGTAGGCGCGGTACCGAATGGCCCGGTCGCCAAAGGCACTCCCGTATTCGGCGTGCGGGTCTATGATGATGATGCGTGGATGGCAGACCGTGTCTGGCCTCGGTTTATGTGCGAGCAAGCCGTGCAATAAAGCTGCTACCGCCCCGGATTTGCCTGAACCGGTCGAACCCAGCACGGCGCAGTGCATGCTAAACATCTTGTCGATGTCAGTCCGGCAGCGTGCATCGTCGGCTGCAACATACGACCCGAACTCGACGAGAGTGTCAGTTTCAGCATCTTCCCGTTGACCTTCCGCTGCCGAGTAAAGCGCAACGGACTCATCTTTCGTCAACAGGTACACGCCTTGTCGGGGAAGCGGGTAGGTAGTCACACCACGCTTGAATTTCAACGAGCGCGTTGGTGCATGCCATGTGCCTTCCGAGAAAAGCTCCACCTCCATGATGCGCTGGTCGGCGTCAGGCGGGATGATGCGCCCTTGCTCAATTAGCTCCTCAGAGCGCATGCGCAGCAAGGTCACAAAACCAAAGACGAGCTGTCGTCCGAAGTGAACCTTTACGACACTGCCCATTTGACCAATGGCGTACACACGACCGTCGTGGGTTCGCGAGAGTTCGGTCACGTTCCCATCAAGCTCAATCCTAAGAGAAGTGCCGGATACCTCAACCACGTGTCCAATTCGCAGGTCTCGCACCACATCAAAGTTGCTCACAATGCTTCTCCCAGGCCGCCATCTTCCAGAAAGCTGATGAGACCTTTGAAGCTCCACCAGTCGCGCTCCCCATTCTCCGGCGGGCAAAGGGGACCTTCTGAGCCGCAATAAACGCCATGCTGCGTAAGGATGTAGATACGCTTGCCCCAAAACTCCATGCGCCATTTCTGAAGCTCGACGGGGAGGCCTTCACCTTCGCGGCAAAACGCCAGCATCGTGGTCCTACTGTTGGGTGCCGACAGAGCCAGCCTAAGCTCATCGTTGATGTGATCATCACTAAAGCTGTAGCCACAAACGGCAAGGACCGATCCCGATTCTCCCATCAAGGTCGTCGCGCACGCTTTTCAGATGCTGTGTCCGGGTTGCGCCATGCAGGCGCTGCCGCAGATGCAGCGCGTGCGGCAGACCTTTCCTGCTGACCGCGTGGCGGTGATCGGGCTGCATACGGTGTTCGAGCATCACGAGGCGCAAGGGCCGCTGGCGCTGGAAGCGTTTCTGCACGAATACCGCTACGCGTTCCCCGTCGGCGTGGACGCGTACGCCAACGGCGACCCGCTGCCGCTGACGATGCGCGCCTACGCCATGCAAGGCACGCCCACGCTCATGCTGATCGATGCGCAGGGACGGCTGCGCGAACAGCATTTCGGGGTGCTGGATGATCTGGTGCTGGGTGTGGCGCTGGGCAGGTTGCTGGGGGAGGTCGATGCCGCGGAAGCAGGGGCGGCCGGGGCGAGCCCATGACCCTGACATGGACGGCGCTTGCCTGAGCGCCTCGCGGGAATGACGAGAGCCACGACCTCGTGTTCACCTGCAGGACATCTTGCGACCTTAAGACTTCATCGTTTGAACAGCGGGAGCAGCAGTGCGATACGGCAAATCCGAAAACCCTGCCTGCTGGAGCAGATCGCGTCCCCACGCCGCTTACTGGGGTTTGTCGCTGGTCATCTGCGCAGGCCTGGCGGGCACGGTGCCTGCCCACGGCACCACGGTACGCAGCAGCGAGAGCGCAACCCCGCCGCGGATGGCCATCCAGGTCAACGATGACCGCATGACGGTAACGATGGCCGGGGCGCCGCAGATCTATCTGTATGGCGTGATCGACGCCGACGCGCCGCAGCGTTTCGAGGCGCTGGTGAAGTCGGGGAAGATTCCGCCCGGGTCCGATGTCTACCTGAATTCCTCGCAGGGCGACCTGGCGGCCGGCATGGCACTGGGGCGGCTGTTCCGCGCCGGCTCGATGACGACGCATCTGGGAACACCGCGGCGCAAAGGCCGTGCCGGGTACCGGGGCATCAAGGCGGCCGTCTGCAGCGGAGCCTGTGCCTACGCCTACTTCGGCGGCCTTTACCGGTGGGCTCCCACGGGCAGCGACCGCATCGGCCTGATCCGTCATCAGGCTGTGGGCACCGCAGCGCCCCGGTCGACGAGCGGCGAGGCGGATGCGTACCTGAAGAACATGGGCATCGATCTCGACGCGCTCACGCCGCTGCCGACGTCCCCGGTCGATTCGCCGACCTGGTTGACCGCGGATCAGATGACCGTCGCCGGCCTGGCCAACAATGGCCGACTCCCCCTCAAGACGAAAAGCTGGCTACTGCCACCGGCGCCTTTCCTGGAACTCCAGCAGGATGACCGCGACGGCAGCCATCGGCTCGTCCTGCAATGCAAGCCGGGCAGCGTGACGCTGACTGCGTACGATCTGGTGGGCGCAACCCGTGCCCGGCAGATCGTGGCGCACGAAACGCGATCGTACTTCGAGGTCGACCGCCAGGAAGTGCTGGTCGAGCCGCGCGGTGCGGCCCGCGTCGTCGATGGAGCCGTCGTGATAACCCGGCCCTATCCGCCGACCGAGCTGGGACACCTGCTTTCGTCACGCTCCATCGGCGCCTGGGTCGGCGGCAGGCGCAGCGCCTTCCGCTACGGCGCCACCTTCATGCTCTATCCCGCCCGGCACGCCATCAAGGACTTCTATAACGCTTGCTGGCGCGCTGCGCCCTGGCCGGTCAAGCCATCGCCGAAGAAGGGCTGAGCCGGTTTTACACGGCCCGGTTCTGTGAGAAGAAGCGCGTGCGCTGTCGCCGACTTTGATGGGTCCGTGACTTCCGACCTCCAATGACCTCTGACCCTTCAACGAATGCCTGACGCCGGCGTAGGCTGCGCCCGACCATCGGGTTTGTGGTGTCAGTCATGTGCCCGATGGCGAGGACGGAAAGCAAAACGATGCCTGCCGACAGCCATCCCCAGGCCCGGCGGGCGAACAAAACCGTCCAGAACTTCATGAGCGGGTTGCCAAACGGTTTGGCAGGCTCATGTCCCCACAGTCGTTTTCAAACGGAATCAGGAAAATCCCATGAACAACAACAGCTCCCTCTCAAGCAACCGTCCACGGCACCGCCGCGGCTTCTCGCTCCAGAGTCTGGCGATGGCAGCTGTCATCGGAGTGTGTGGTGCGGCGGGATCCGCTGCGGTCCATGCGCAGGCCACCGCGGGCCATGTCTTTGGACAGGCACCGGCGGGCGACACCATTTCGGCGCAAAGCACGACATCGGGATTCCAGCGTCAGGTCCAGGCAGACGCCAAGGGTCGCTACAGCATCGGCCCGCTGCCGGTCGGTGTTTACACGGTGACACTGGAAGAGAACGACCGTCCCGTCGTCAAGCATGTGAACGTGCCGGTCGTCGTCGGCCGCGGCATCAAGGTCGACTTCGATTGCGACCAGGGCCAGTGTGCACAGCTCGCAAGCAAACCGTAAGCATGGCGGCCGGGTCGGTAACGGGCGCTTCCCGGTCGTTCGTTTCGATGATCGATGATGGAACACGCGGATTCGATACCGTCGTTGCCCATCCGGTCTGAACTGAAGTCGTGTCGGTCACTGATCGCCCAGCGCTGAGAGGCGCTGGGCGTTTTGCCGTCCGACCGAGGCCAGGACACGCCGCGCAGCCCAAGCGAATGACCAGTCGATACCCGCGAGTCCCGGTGTCGATATCGCTGACGATCAGGGCCATGATGCAGACGTCGACCACGGGTGTTTCCTTCCACGCGCGTTCATCCGGACTTAACCCGTGACGCGTCTATCCTCCGCCGTGCGCCATGGGCAGTTACAGTTGGGGCAGCGGAATGGCTACGCGAAAAGCGAGAAATCCCTGATGAATGCGACTCGACCAGCCAGCGTCGTCCTGGCAAATCTTCAACGGATCCTGCCGGACCTGGAAGGGCTTTATACCGACGTGCATGCCCATCCCGAATTGTCGATGCAGGAGGTTCGGACCGCAGGCCTCGCGGCCGAATGGTTGCGCAGGGCGGGTTACGAGGTAAGCACCGGCATCGGCAAGACGGGCGTGGTCGGCGTGCTTCGCCATGGCGAGGGACCTACCGTGATGTTGCGCGCCGACATGGACGCGCTGCCGGTCGCGGAAGCCACCGACGTGCCGTATGCCAGCAAGGTGACCGCCACTGACCGCGAAGGCCGGACGGTTCCGGTGATGCACGCCTGCGGCCACGACATGCACGTGACCTGGCTCGCCGGTGTGGCCACGCTGCTGGCCGAGATGCGCGACGCCTGGCGCGGCACGATCCTGGCGGTATTCCAGCCCGGCGAAGAAACCGCCGAAGGCGCGAAGGCCATGATCGACGACGGCCTGCTCGAGCGTTTCCCGAAACCCGATGTGGTACTCGGCCAGCATGTGATGGTCGGCCCGGCCGGTGCCGTCGCCGGGCGCACCGGCGTCATCACGTCGGCGGCGGACAGCCTGCAGATCCGCCTGTTCGGGCGGGGCGCGCATGGTTCGATGCCGCAAGCCAGTATCGATCCGGTAGTGATGGCGGCCTCGGTCGTCCTGCGGCTGCAGACCATCGTGTCACGCGAGCTTGCCGCCGCCGAGTCGGCGGTGGTCACCGTCGGGGCGCTGCAGGCCGGGACCAAGGAAAACGTGATTCCCGACGAGGCGATCATCAAGCTCAACGTGCGCACCTTCGACGAGGGCGTGCGCCAGCGCGTGCTGGCGGCGATCACGCGCATCGTGAATGCCGAGGCCGCGGCCTCCGGTGCACCACGACCGCCGGAGATCACGCCGCTGGACAACTATGACCTGGTGGTCAACGACCAGGCGGCAAGCGCGCGCGTGGTCGAGGCGTTTCGCCAGCACTTCCTGCCGGAAAGCGTACGGCAGACCGGCCCGGCGTCAGCCAGCGAGGACTTCGGTTCGTTCGGCACGCAATGGGGCGTGCCATCGGTGTTCTGGTTCGTGGGCGGTACCGACCCGGTGGCCTACGCCAAGGCCAAGGAGGCCGGCAAGGTCAACGAGATCCCCACGAATCACAACCCGCGCTTCCTGCCCGTGCTGCATCCCACCCTGGAAACCGGCGTTGAAGCGATGGTGGTGGCGGCCATGGCCTGGCTGGGTCGGGCCGACAGATAGCACGGCAAGTTGGTACGTTTTCTCGTTTTGAGGCAAACGACAACGGCGCGGTAGCGATACAGCGCCGTTGTCGTTTCCGGCGAAAGCGCCGGCAGACGGGCAGGGCGTCAGAGCGCTTCGAAGATGCCCGCCGCGCCCATGCCGGTGCCGATGCACATGGTCACCATGCCGTACTTCTGCTTGCGCCGGCGCATGCCGTGCACGAGGGTGGCGATGCGCACCGCGCCGGTGGCGCCGAGCGGGTGGCCGAGCGCGATGGCGCCGCCGAGCGGGTTGACCTTGCCCGGGTCGAGCCCCAGGTCGCCGATCACGGCCAGCGCCTGGGCGGCGAACGCTTCGTTGAGTTCGATCCAGTCGAGCTGGTCCCGGCTGATGCCGGTCTGCTTGAGTGCTTTGGGGATCGCTTCCTTCGGACCGATGCCCATCACTTCCGGCGGCACGCCGGCGACGGAGAAGCCGACGAAGCGAGCCAGCGGCTGCAGGTTGTACTGCTTGATCGCCTTCTCGCTGGCCAGCAGCACGGCGCCGGCGCCGTCGGACATCTGCGAGGAGTTGCCGGCGGTGACGGTGCCGCCAAACTGGCCGTTGCGGAACACGGTTTTCAGCTTGGCGAGCACTTCGGCGGTGGTGCCGGCGCGCGGGCCTTCATCCATGTCGATGCTGCGGCTGTCGATCTTGATGCCGCGGCTGGCCAGGTCGGGGTAGTGGTCGTCGAGCTGGAACGGGGTGATCTCGTCCTTGAACTCGCCAGCGGCCTGGGCGGCGAGGGCGCGGCGATGGCTTTCCACCGAGAACGCATCCTGCTGCTCGCGGCCGACCTTCCACTTCTTCGCCACGTTCTCGGCGGTGATGCCCATGCCGTAGGCGATGCCGATGTTCTCGTCGTTGAAGATCGCCGGGTTCATCGCGATCTTGTGGCCCATCATCGGCACCATGCTCATGCTCTCGGTGCCGCCGGCGAGCATCAGGTCTTCCTCGCCGAGGCGGATGCGGTCGGCGGCCATCGCCACCGACTGCAGGCCGGACGAGCAGAAGCGGTTGACGGTGACGCCGGGCACGGTGTCGGGCAGGCCGGCCAGCAACAGGCCGATGCGCGCCACGTTCATGCCTTGCTCGGCCTCGGGCATGGCGCAGCCGATGATGACGTCGCCGATCTGCCGCGGGTCGATGCCCGGTGCCTGCGCCATCACGGCGCGGATCACGTGGGCGAGCATGTCGTCCGGACGGGTGTGGCGAAACACGCCCCGCGGCGCCTTGCCGACCGGGGTGCGGGTGGCGGCGACGATGTAGGCGTCTTGCACTTGCTTGGTCATGGGATTTGCTCCGTGGCGTCGCGCGATTCGCGGCGACGCGTTGTGATTTTTCTTGCTCGTCATCCGGTGAAGGCCGGAATGACGATCCTTTAATTACGCAGCGGTTTGCCGGTGCTCATGGTGTGGGCGATGCGGGCCTGGGTTTTTTCGGTCTTCGCCAGTTCCACGAAATGCCTGCGCTCCAACGCCAGCAGCCATTCCTCGTCGACCGTCGAGCCGCGTTCGATCACGCCACCACACAAGGTGTCGGCGATGCGCGAGGCGATGTCCACGTCGTGCTCGGAGGCGAAGTAGCCGGCCTGCAGGTTGGCCAGCGAGGCCTTGAACGTGGCGGTACCGACGTCGCCGGCGACCGGGATCGCGCGCGCCGGCAGCGGCGGGCGATAGCCGCTTTCGGCCAAGCCATTGGCCACCTGCTTGGCGACGTAGAGCAGTTCGTAGGCGTTGAATACCACGACGTCGCTGTCGCGCAGCAGGCCCATGTTCTTGGCCTCGATCGCGCTGGGCGAGACCTTGGCCATCGCCACGGTTTCGAACACCTTCTTCAATTCCTCGAACGGGTCGCTCGGGTTGGCCTTGGCTGCGCGCACGGCCAGCTCGTGCAGGCCGCCACCGGCCGGCAGCAGGCCCACGCCGGCCTCGACCAGGCCGATATAGCTTTCGAGTGCCGCCACGGTGCGCGCCGAATGCATCTGGAACTCGCAGCCACCGCCGAACGCCATGCCACGTACCGCGGCCACCACCGGCACCAGCGAGTGCTTGATCGCCATGCTGGTGCGCTGGAAGTTGGCCACCATCTTCTCGAAGTCATCGAACTTGCCGGCCTGCAGCAGGCCCAGCGCGCCCTTGAGATCCGCACCGGCGGAGAACGGCTCGCCGGTCTGCCAGATCACCACGGCCTTGAGCTTCTCTTCGGCCAGCTTGATGGCATGCTGCACGCCGTCGAGCACGAAGTCGTTGACCGTGTTCATCTTGGTCTTGAACGAGAGGATGCCGATGCCGTCGTCGCCCAGCGTCCACAGGCGCACGCCATCGTTCTCCCACACGGTGGTGCCCTGGTCGAACTTCTCGCCGATCAGCGGATCGGGGAACAGCTGGCGTTTGTACACTGGATGCTGCGAACGCGGCTTGTCGGCGTTGGCGCTGGCCGAGTACGAACCGTCCTTGCCATGGACGCCTTTACGGCCATCGGTAACCCATGCCGGCAGCGGCGCCTTGCTCATCGCCTTGCCGGCGGCGATGTCTTCGTTGATCCAGCCGGCGACCTGCTGCCAGCCGGCGGCCTGCCAGGTCTCGAACGGACCGAGCTTCCAGCCGTAGCCCCAGCGGATCGCGAAGTCGACGTCGCGCGCGGTGTCGGCGATGTCGGCCAGGTGGTAGGCGGTGTAGTGGAACAGGTCGCGGAAGGTGGCCCACAGGAACTGCGCCTGCGGATCAGCCGACGCACGCAGCTTGCCGAACTTCTCGGCCGGATCCTTGATCGCCAGGATCGCCGCGACTTCATCTGAGGCTTTCTGCTCGGACGGGCGGTAATCCTGCTTGGCAACATCCAAAACCACGATGTCCTTGCCGGCCTTCCTGTAGAAGCCGGCGCCGTTTTTCTGGCCCAGTGCGCCTTTCTCGATCAGGCCGGCCAGCCACACCGGGGCCTTGAAGTAGTCGTGCCAGGGATCGTCGGGCAGGGTGTCGGCCATGGTCTTGATGACATGGGCCATGGTGTCCAGACCGACCACGTCGGCGGTGCGGTAGGTGGCGCTCTTGGGGCGGCCGACGGCCGGACCGGTCAGCGCGTCGACGGTGTCGAAGCCGAGCTTGAACTGCTCGGTGTGGTGCATGGTGGCCAGCATCGAGAACACGCCGATGCGGTTGCCGATGAAGTTCGGGGTGTCCTTGGCGATCACCACGCCCTTGCCGACGGTGGTGGTGAGGAAGGCTTCGAGGCCGTCCAGCACGTTCTTGTCGGTGAGCCGGGTCGGGATCAGTTCGACCAGATGCATGTAGCGCGGCGGGTTGAAGAAGTGCACGCCGGAGAAGCGGTGGCGCATTTCTTCCGGCAGCGCCTCGGCCAGGCCGTTGATCGACAGGCCGGAGGTGTTGGAGGCGATGATCGCCGTCTTCGACAGATGGCCGGCGATCTTCTTGTACAGGTCGAGCTTCCAGTCCATCCGCTCGGCGATCGCCTCGATCACCAGATCGACGTCCTTCAGATGGTCAAGGTCGTCGTCGTAATTGGCCGGGATGATCGCGGCGGCGAGGTTCTTGTCGGCCAGCGGGGCGGGCGACAGCTTGGCCAGGTTGGCGATGGCCTTCTGCGCGATGCCGCTTTTCGGGCCTTCCTTCGCGGGCAGGTCGAACAACACGGTTTCGACGCCGGCGTTGGTCAGGTGCGCGGCGATCTGCGCGCCCATGACACCGGCGCCCAGCACGGCGGCCTTGCGGATGCGCAGCGCTGATGTGGGTGAGGATGCAGCGGTCATTAAGGCTTCTCCGAGGATACAAAAGGTGGGGCAGGTAGATCTAGGGATGGCTGAGGCCGGCGACGGCGAAGCGGATCAGGTGCTGCGCGGTCTGCTCGCGATGGGTGTGCTCGCTGACGTCGCTCTTGCGCTGGATCATGCCGAAGCCGGACATCGCGTGGGTCAACGCGCCGGTGACCAGGTCGATGCGCCAGTACAGCTCTTCCTTGCTCAGCTGCGGCAGCAGGCGCGCGAATTCGGCGGTGAACTGGCGCATCACGTGGCCGTAGTTCGCGGACAGGAACTGGCGCAGGGTGTCGTCGTGCTCGGCGAATGCCCGCGCCAGCACACGCATGAACAAGGCGCCGCTGTCGTCGTGCGACAGATCCAGGGCGGGGCGGATGAACGCCTCCAGCACGTCCTCGAGGGTGGTGTCTTCGGCACCGGCGACCTTGGCGAGCGCCGCCAGTCGGCGTTCATTCAGCGCGTCCAGCCGGCGCCGAAACACTTCCTCGACCAGTTTGTCCTTGGAGCCGAAGTGGTAATTGACCGCGGCCAGGTTGACCCCGGCGGCGGTCGTCAGCTGGCGCAGCGAGGCGCCGTCGAAGCCACGCTGGGCGAACAGGACCTCGGCGGCGCCGAGTATCCGTTCCTTGGTTGAGCCGGAGCTGTTCACGGGCGGAACCATCCATCGGCCACGGGCCGGTTCAAACGATCGTTTGAGCATACGCGGGCAGCTCCGGGGCCGTCAAACAGTCGTTTGTTGCAAACACCCGGCGACTTGCGTATGAGTTAGAATCTGTCAAACTTTCGTGAGCTAAATCCGCAATCTTTGTCGGAATTAGTCGATTCCGCCGGCCTGGGAGCCGGCCGTGACCCCTTTCCTATCCATCCGTTTTTTCCGGAGCAGACCCGTATGGCGCTGGAGCGCACTCTTTCCATCATCAAGCCCGACGCCGTTGCCAAGAACGTCATCGGCGAAATCTATGCCCGTTTCGAGAAGGCCGGCCTGAAGATCGTGGCCGCGCGCATGAAGCAGCTGTCGCGCCAGGAAGCCGAAGGCTTCTACGCCGTGCATCGCGAGCGTCCGTTCTTCAAGGCACTGGTCGAGTTCATGATCTCGGGTCCGGTGATGATCACCGCGCTGGAAGGCGAGAACGCCGTGCTGGCCCATCGTGACCTGATGGGCGCCACCAACCCGAAGGAAGCCGCACCGGGCACGATCCGCGCCGACTTCGCCGACTCCATCGACGCCAATGCCGTGCATGGTTCCGATGCAGCGGATACCGCCAAGGTGGAGATTGCTTACTTCTTCGCCGCGACGGACGTACTTTCGCGTTGAGCGATCCAATGTTGTGAGGCATGAGTTGTGAACCAGGTTGTCGTCAATCCACCTGCCCAGGTCAATCTGCTCGATTTCGATCGTCAGGGTTTGCGTGATTTCTTCACGCAGATCGGCGAGAAGCCGTATCGCGCCGAGCAGGTGATGAAGTGGATCTACCATGACCTGGAAGACAACTTCGAGAACATGACCGACGTGGGCAAGGCGCTGCGCGCCAAGCTCACCGAGGCCTGCTACATCGGCGCGCCGAAGACGCTGCTGGACAAGGTGGCCACCGACGGTACGCACAAGTGGCTGCTGGGCATGGACAGCGGCAACGCGATCGAGACGGTGTATATCCCCGAGCCGACCCGCGGCACCTTGTGCGTGTCCTCGCAGATCGGTTGTGCGCTGAACTGCAGCTTCTGCTCGACCGGCGCGCAGGGCTTCAACCGCAACCTGTCCACCGCCGAAATCATCGGCCAGGTATGGGTGGCGGCGAAGTACCTGGGCAATGTCACCCACCAGAACCGCCGCATCACCAACGTGGTGATGATGGGCATGGGTGAGCCGCTGGCGAATTTCGACAACGTGCTGAAGGCGATGCGCCTGATGCGCGACGACCTGGGCTTCGGCCTGGCGGCCAAGCGCGTCACGCTGTCCACCGCCGGCATGGTGCCGTTGATCGATCAGCTGTCGGATGCCATCGACGTGTCGCTGGCGGTGTCGCTGCACGCGGCCAACGACGAGCTGCGCACCGAGCTGATGCCGATCAACAAGCGCTACCCGATCGCCGAGCTGCTGGCCGCCTGCCAGCGCTGGATTGCGCGCAAGCCGCGTACCTCGATCACCTTCGAATACACCTTGATGAAGGGGATCAACGACCAGCCCGAGCACGCCCGCCAGCTGATCAAGCTGATGCGCAAGCTGCCGACGTGCAAGGTCAACCTGATCCCGTTCAATCCTTTCCCGGGCACCCAGTTCAAGCGCTCCGACGCTGACGACATCCACGCGTTCCAGACGCAGCTGCTGAATGCCGGGGTGCTGACCATGTTGCGGCGTACCCGCGGCGACGACATCGATGCGGCCTGCGGCCAGCTGGCCGGGCAGGTCACCGATCGCACCCGGCGCAGCGCCGACATACGCAAGCGGCAGGACGAGGGGACATTGCATGCGATTTGACCGGGTACTGATCTTCTGCCTGCTGCTGCCACTGGCCGGCTGCATCACCACGCGTACCGACAGCAGTTCGCTGGGCAAGAGCATGCCGCAGTCCAGCAAGGCGGACCAGGCCGAAGATGCCGCCCGGATCCATACCGAACTGGGCCAGCGCTACATGGCCTCCGGCGACCTGCAGACGGCGCTGGAAAAGCTGACCAAGGCGCTGCAGTTCGACCCCAGCTACGCGCCGGCGCACACCGTGATCGCGGTGCTGTACGAGCGCATCAACAAGCTGCCCGAAGCCGAGCAGCATTACCGCAAGGCGGTGGCGCTGGAGCCGGCCAAGGGCGCGCCGAACAACAATCTCGGCGTCTTCCTGTGCCACACCGGGAAGATCGCCGAGGCGAGCCAGTATTTCCAGAAAGCCGTCGCCGATCCGTTCTACCAGACCCCCGACGTGGCGCTGACCAATGCCGGCGTCTGCCAGCTGCGCGCCAACGACGTTGCAGGGGCCGAAGCGAGTTTTCGTGACGCCATCGCAAGAAATCCCAAGAATGCGGAGGCACTCTTCCAGCTTGCGAATACGCTTTATCTGAATAAGGATGCATTTCGCGCCAGGGCTTTTCTCCAGCGGTTCGATGCGCTGGGCCAGCCGACTGCCGCGTCGCTCAAGCTAGGCCACGATATCGAAACCCGACTGGGCAACCCGGAAGGTGCCCTCACTTACAGCAAGCGATTGCTCAGCCAGTTCCCGGACTCGGAGCAGGCGCACGCCCTAGACACAACTGCCAGCCCATGACCTCCATGCAACCTCAATCGACCGAGCAGGGTTCCAGCGAGCCCGGGCTGTTCGGTATCAATTTGCCCAACATGGACGTGTCGTCGACAACCCCTCACACGGTAAGTTTCGGCAGTCGCCTGCATGCGGCGCGTGAAGCCCAAGGCCTGGATCTGGAAGCCTGCGCACATACGCTGAAGTTGCCTGCCCGGGTGCTGCGCCAGCTCGAACGCGACCAGTACGATGGCATCGACTCCAAGATCTACCTGGGCAGCTACATCAACAAGTATGGCCGCCACCTGGGCATCAACGAGGCATCGATCCAGGTCGAACTCGATCGCATCAAGCAGATCGAAGCGCCGCTGGTAGCCACCGGCGGCATCTCGCATTCGCGTTTCCTGCTGGACCGGTACGCCACGGCCGCCACCTACGTCGTGCTGACCGCAGTGATCGTGGTGCCGATGATCTGGCTGGGCGTGCGCGGCACGCTGGATCGCGACCTCAGCCATCTCGCCCCGCTGGATGCCGCCCCGGTGGCCCAGCTGGAAACGCCTGCCACCAACACGGCAGCTGCCGACGGGAAGGCTGGTGATTCGATCCCGAAGGCGCCCGCTGCGGCCATGCCGCAGCCGGAACAGGACCAGCCGCTGCTGGCCTCGATGGCGCCATTCCCGAACCTGGAAAGCGCCAGCCTGGCGCCGGCCAAGCCGGTCGCACCGGTCGTGTCCACCGGCACCAGCGGCCACAGCCTGAGCCTCAGCCTCTCGGCGGCCAGTTGGGTCGAAGTGACCCAGGCCGACGGTACGCGGCTGGAATACGGCCTGCTCGCGGCCGGCAGCAGCAAGACCTATCACAGCGACCAGCCACTGGATGTGCGCATCGGCAATGCCAGCGGCGCGCAGGTCAGCATCGACGGCAAGTCGATCGGCCTGGACGATTTTCGGCGCGCCAACGTGGCGCGTTTCCGCATGCAGACGCAGGACGGCACGGCCTCCGCCACCAGCTTCTGATCGCCATTCGGCGCCGCTGCGAGCGGCCCATTTCGGTTATGCTTGCCCACTCGGTCCGCTCGGCAACGAGCGGATATGACCGGCTTTTCCCTTTGTTTACCGCACCGGCCTGTGCACGCGTCTGCGGGCGCGCGGCCTTTTGAATGGTGATTGCATGGCATTTGAAGAATACGACAAGTACGAACAGAGCGAGCTGGTTCAGAAGTGGCTGCGCGACAACGGCGTGTCGATCATCGCCGGCATCGTGATTGGCCTGGTCGGCATTTTCGGTTGGCAGCAGTGGCGCAACCACCAGGCCCGGAACGAAGGCCAGGCCTCCCAGCTCTACCAGCAGATGCAGATCGCGCAGGCGTCCGGCAAGCCGGATACCGCTTCGCAGCTGACCGACCAGCTGATGAAGGATTACGCGAAGTCGCCGTTCACCGTATTTGCCGTCAGCGAGCGCGCCAAGCAGCAGGTGCAGGCCAAGCAGTTGGACAAGGCCGAGGCATCGCTGAAATGGGCCGAGAGCCACGCCACCGCCCCGGCGTTGAAGTCGCTGACGCTGCTGCGCATCGCGCAGGTGGAACTGGCCCGCGACAACGGCAAGGAAGCGCTGGCCACGCTCGATCGCATCCCGGCCGACAGCTATAAGGGGCTGGCGCAGGAACTCCGCGGTGATGTGCTGGTCAAGCTTGGACGTTCCGACGAAGCACGCAAGGCCTATCAAGCGGCCTTGTCGGCGTTGGGCGAGGAAGCGCCGCAACGCGGTGCCTTGCAGATGAAACTCGATGATTTGGCCGTGGCCGGGAAGCAGGGTGCATGAAAAGATTTTTGCTGATCACGCTGGCTTCATTGGTGGCCCTTGCCGGTTGCCATTCGTTCAAGAAGGAAAACGTCCAGCCGCCGACTCCGCTGGCCAAGGATTTCAAGCCCACCGTACAGGTCACCCGCCTGTGGCGCACCAGCGTAGGCGATGGTGCGGGCACCAGCGGCGCGCGTTTGCGCCCGACCGTGGTCGACGGCGTGCTCTACGCCGCCAGCACGGACGGCAAACTGGTCGCCATTGATGCCGCCGGCGGCAAGAGCCTGTGGTCGAAGAGTTCGCGCACCCATGGCTGGTTCGGCTGGGGCGACAAGAAACGCAAGGACGCCCAGTACGCCGGCGGGCCCGCGGTCAGCGGCGACCTGCTCGCCGTCGGCACGCTGGACGGCCACGTCTACGCGGTGAACGCAAAAGACGGCACTCCGCGCTGGGATGTCGAGGTGAGCAGCGAAGTGCTGGCGTCGCCGGTAATCGTCGGCGACCTGGTCGTCGTGCGTACCGGCGATGGCCGCGTCTACGCGCTGGACGCGGCGAGCGGACAGCGTCGCTGGGTCTATGACCAGGGTACCGTGCCGCTGCTCAGCCTGCGCGGCAATGGCTCGCTGCTGGCGGCCAACGGCGTGCTGTTCTTCGGCAGCGACGACGGCAAGCTCGTCGCCCTGCGCCAGGACAACGGTGCGAAGCTGTGGGAACAGAAACTGGCCAGCGGCGAAGGCCGCACCGAGATCGATCGCCTGAATGACGCCGACGGCGCCATCCTGCTGGACGGCAGCACGCTCTACGGCGCCGCCTATCACGGCAACCTGGCGGCAGTCGACGGCCCCAGTGGCCGCCCGCTGTGGACGCATCCGTTCTCCAGCTTCGAATCGCTGGCGGTCAGCGACCATGCGGTGTTCGGCGTCAACGACGAATCGGTGGTGTGGGCATTCGACAAGAATGGCGGCGCCGACATGTGGAAGAACGACGCGCTGAAGTACCGCTGGCTCAGCGGTCCGGCGGTGCAGGGCAACTACGTCGTGGTCGGTGATCTGGAAGGCTACGTGCACTGGCTGCAGACCGGTGACGGCGCACTGGCCGCACGCGAGCGGCTGTCGAAGAAGGCGATCCGCGCCCAGCCGCTGGTGGTGGGCGACACCGTTTACGTCGAGGACGTCGAGGGCCGTATCGGCGCCTACCGTCTGTCCTCGCACTGATCGCTGGAACGAAGTACTCATCATGTTGCCCGTCGTCGCACTGGTTGGTCGTCCGAATGTCGGTAAATCGACCCTTTTCAATGTGCTGACGCGCAGCCGCGACGCCTTGGTGGCCGACATGCCGGGCGTCACCCGCGATCGCCACTACGGCGTCTGCCGCAGCGGCGAGCGGCCCTTCGTGGTGGTCGATACCGGCGGCCTGTCCGGGGTCGAGGAGGCCATGGACGTGCTGACCGCGAAGCAGGTGCGCCTGGCGATCGGGGAAGCGAACGTGCTGGTGTTCGTGGTCGATGCCCGCGATGGCCTGCTGCCGCAGGATTACGTGATCCTGGGCGAGCTGCGCCGCAGCGGCAAACCGATCGTCGTCGTGGTCAACAAGACCGACGGTCTCGACGAGCAGGCCGTGCTGGCCGAGTTCTCCGCATTCGGCATCGGCACCACCTTGCCGTTGTCCGCGGCGCACAACCGCGGCACCGACGACCTGATCCGGGTCCTGCTGCCGCTGCTGCCAGCCGACGAGGAAAGCACCACCGAGGCGGAAGGCGAGGACGGCAGCATCCGCGTCGCCATCGTCGGCCGTCCGAACGCCGGCAAGTCGACCCTGATCAACCGCCTGCTGGGCGAGGAGCGGCTGATCGTTTCCGACGTGGCCGGCACCACCCGCGACCCGATCCGGGTACCGCTGGAGCGCGACGGCAAACGCTACACGCTGATCGACACCGCCGGTATCCGGCGCAAGGCGCGGGTCGAGGAAGCCGTCGAGAAATTCAGCGTCATCAAGACGCTGCAGTCGATCGCCGCGGCCCAGGTCGTGGTGGTGATGATCGACGCCCGCGAAAACCTGGCTGACCAGGATCTCACCCTGATCGGTTACGCGATGGACGAGGGCAGGGCGCTGGTGATCGCGATCAACAAGTGGGACGACATGGACCCGTACCAGCGCGACGAATGCCGCCGCGCGCTGGATCGCCGGCTGGTGTTCGTCGACTGGGCCAAGCAGGTGCAGATCTCCGCGCTGCACGGTTCCGGCCTGCGCGAGCTGATGCGCGCGGTGGTGCGTGCACACGCGTCGGCGACCAAGGTGCTGGTGTCTTCCGACCTCACCAAGACGCTGGAAAAGGCGTACGAGAGCTACCAGCCGCCGTTGGTGAACGGTCACGCGCCGAAACTGCGCTTTGCGCATCCGGGCGGCACCAACCCGCCGACCATCGTGATCCACGGCACCCGCACCAAGCACATCGCGCCGGCCTACCAGCGTTACCTCGAAAATTTCTTCCGCAAGCGCTACAAGCTGGAAGGCACGCCGGTCCGGATTGCCTTCCGCGAGGGCGAGAACCCATACGCCGGGCGCAAAAAGGTGCTGACCAAGGAACAGCAGCACAAGGCCAGGCGCCGGGTCAGCGACCTGATCAAGCGCACGCGCTGAGTCGCCGGATTCCTGCCGGGCCACGCTGCGCGGATCCACGGTCGGTCAGCCCAGGTCCTGCGGAATCAGGGCATACACCGCCGCATCGCATGCCTGCTCGCGTACCCACAGGCGCTGACGGGCGACCGCCTCGAAGCGTGCCCCCAGCTTCTCGGCCGTGCGTCGGCTCGGCCGGTTGTCGGGCAGCGCGACGATCTCGATACGGATCAGCCCCAGCCGCCCAAAACCAAAACGCGCGACCATGGCAGCCGCGGCCGACGCGGTACCTTGCCCGTGACGTGACTGGCGCACCCAGTAACCCAGGTTGGCGCTTCGATGAACCCGATTGCGCTGGCCCAGACCGACGCCGCCGAGCAGGTCGCCCGAGGCCGCATCGAAAACCGCAAAGGCAAAGTGCTCGCCCGAGCGCCAGCCAGCCTGGCAATGCGTCACCCAGGCCATAGCAGCATGCCGGTCGTAATCGGCGTGGCACCACGGCAGCCAGCGGCCAACGCTTTGCGTAGACTCGAGTGCGGCTTCTGACAGCGCCGCCGCGTCGCGGTCCTGCCATGGACGCAAGTTCAATCGACCGTCGGTCAGTTCCAGCGCGGCTGGAATCGTCTCGTCTGCACCCATGCGGCGTTCCGTTTGTGCGCATCAGGCCAAGCCCGGATAATGACCGACTTTACACCCGGGCATTCCCATGAGCGCACGCATCCTCGACGGCAAACGCATCGCACAGGAACTGCTGGAGCGTGTCGGCCTGCGCGTCGCCGCGAGGGTGGCGCAAGGCCTGCCAGCGCCGGGACTGGCGGTGGTGCTGGTAGGCAGCGATGCGGCCTCGACGGTCTACGTGCGCAACAAGCGCAAGGCCTGTCAGCAGGTGGGTTTCCGTTCGTTCGGTTATGACCTGCCGCCCGACACCACCCAGGAACAACTGTTCGCCCTGATCGACCGCCTCAACGCCGACCCGGACGTGCACGGCATTCTGGTGCAATCGCCACTGCCGGCACATATCGACGAGGACGCGCTGGTCGACCGCATCGACCCGAACAAGGACGTCGACGGCTTCCAGGCGATCAACGTGGGGCGCCTGGCCTTGCGCCGTTTCGGCCTGCGCCCGTGCACGCCCAAGGGCGTGATGACCCTGCTCGGGCACACCGATCGCCCGGTGCGCGGGCAGCACGCGGTGGTCATCGGCGTGTCCAACCACGTGGGCCGGCCGCTGGTGCTGGAGCTGATGATCGCCGGCTGCACCACTACCAGTTGCCATCGTTTCACCCGCGACCTGGAAGCCTTCGTGCGCCAGGCCGATATCGTGATCGTCGCCGTGGGCAAGGCCGGGCTGGTGAAAGGCGAATGGATCAAGCCCGGCGCCGTGGTGATCGACGTGGGCATCAACCGGCTCGACGACGGCCGTCTGGTCGGCGACGTGGAATTCGCCCCGGCCGCCGAACGCGCCAGCTGGATCACCCCGGTGCCCGGCGGCGTCGGCCCGATGACGGTGGCCACGCTGATGGAGAACACGCTGGAAGCGGCCGAGGCGCACACCGCGCCGCAGCGGGTAGCCTGAGCCATCGCGGAGTGCCGCGGTGTTCAGCCGCACGGCTGGCGAGCATCCCGGCGGGGCGCGTATAATCTCCTCTTTGCAGCGGGACTTTTCGCATGCGCATCCTCGCCGAGGCCCTGACCTACGACGACGTCTACCTTGTTCCGGGCCATTCCATCGTGTTGCCGCGCGATGTGAACACGTCAACGCGGTTCACCCGCGACCTGCGCCTGAACATCCCGATCGTGTCCGCCGCGATGGACACCGTGACCGAAGCCCGACTCGCCATCACCATGGCGCAGAACGGCGGCATCGGCATCATCCACAAGAACATGACGGCCGAGCAGCAGGCGGCCGAAGTACGCCTGGTGAAGAAGTTCGAGGCCGGCGTGATCCGCAGCCCGATCACCGTGGGTCCGGACACCTCGATCCGTGAAGTGCTGCGGCTGACCCACGCGCACAACATCTCCGGCGTGCCGGTGGTCGACGGCAGCAAGCTGGTCGGCATCGTCACCAGCCGCGACCTGCGCTTCGAGCGCAAGCACGACGACCCCGTGCGCAACATCATGACCCGCCAGGACAAGCTGGTGACGGTGCAGGAAGGCGCCAGCCAGGACGAAGTGCTGCAACTGCTGCACAAGTACCGCATCGAAAAGGTGCTGGTGGTCAATGAGGCCTTCCAGTTGCGCGGGCTGATCACCGTCAAGGACATCCAGAAGGCGCGCGACAACCCGCATGCCGCGAAGGACCACCACGAGGCCCTGCTGGTCGGTGCCGCCGTCGGTGTCGGCGGCGATACCGAGCAGCGCGTGGCCGCGCTGGTCGATGCCGGTGTCGACGTGCTGGTGGTGGATACCGCGCACGGCCATTCGCAGGGCGTGATCGAACGCGCCGGCTGGGTCAAGAAACACTACCCGCAGGTGCAGGTGATCGCCGGCAACATCGTCACCGGCGAAGCGGCGCGCGCGCTGCTCGACGTGGGCGTGGACGCGGTCAAGGTCGGCGTTGGCCCCGGCTCGATCTGCACCACCCGCGTGGTTGCCGGCGTCGGCGTGCCGCAGATCACCGCGATCGACATGGTCGCCACCGCGCTGAAGGACGAGATCCCGCTGATTGCCGATGGTGGCATCCGCTACTCCGGCGACATCCCGAAAGCACTGGCCGCCGGTGCATCCACCGTGATGCTCGGCTCGATGTTCGCCGGTACCGAGGAATCGCCGGGCGAGGTCGAACTGTTCCAGGGTCGCTCCTACAAGAGCTACCGCGGCATGGGCTCGATCGGCGCGATGCAGCTCGGCTCCAAGGATCGCTACTTCCAGGACGAGGCGGACGCCGACAAGCTGGTGCCCGAGGGCATCGAAGGCCGCGTGCCGTACCGCGGTCCGCTGCGCAACATCATCCACCAGCTGATCGGTGGCCTGCGCGCGTCGATGGGCTACCTGGGCGCGGCCACCATCGAGGACGTGCGCCACAAGGCGCAGTTCGTCAAGGTGACTTCCGCCGGCGTCACCGAGGCGCACCCGCACGATATCCAGATCACCAAGGAAGCGCCGAATTACCGGCTGAATTCCTGACAAGCCGGGAATGGGAAATTGGGAATGGGGAATCGTTGAAAACGACTTCCCCGCTTCCTGATTTTCCCGTACGCGCCGAGTGCCGAGCGAACCGGCTTTTCCATTTCCGACTCCCCATTCCCGGCCATGCAATGACCAATATCCACTCCGACAAGATCCTGATCCTCGACTTCGGTGCGCAATACACCCAGTTGATTGCACGGCGCGTGCGTGAGCTGGGCGTGTACTGCGAGATCTGGGCCTGGGATCACGATCCCGCCGAAATCGCTGCGTATGAAGCGAAGGGCATCATCCTGTCCGGCGGTCCCGAGTCCACCACACTGACGGATGCACCGAAGGCGCCCCAGCAGGTATTCGACTCGGGCGTGCCGATCCTCGGCATCTGCTACGGCATGCAGACCCTGGCCGCCCAGCTTGGCGGTGCCACGGAAGCAGCCGACGCCCGCGAATTCGGCCATGCCAGCGTGGACATCGTGGCGCCGAGCCGCCTGTTCGACGGCCTCACCGATCATTCGGGCGAGCACAAGCTGGACGTGTGGATGAGTCACGGCGATCACGTGTCGAAAGCGCCGCCGGGCTTCGTCGTCACCGGTACCACGGGCCGCATTCCGGTCGCGGTGATGGAGAACGACAGCAAGCGCTGGTACGGCGTGCAGTTCCACCCGGAAGTGACGCACACGAAGCAGGGCGGGGCGCTGTTGAAGCGTTTCATCACCGGGATCTGCGGCTGCAAGACGCTGTGGACCGCGGCCAATATCATCGACGACCAGATCGCCCGCGTGCGCGCACAGGTCGGCGACGACCACGTGCTGCTGGGCCTCTCCGGCGGCGTCGATTCCTCGGTGGTCGCCGCGTTGCTGCACAAGGCGATCGGCGACCGGCTGACTTGCGTGTTCGTCGACACCGGCCTGCTGCGCTGGCAGGAAGGCGACCAGGTGATGGCCACCATGGCCGAGCACATGGGCGTCAAGGTGATCCGTGTGAACGCGGCCGACCGCTACTTCCGGGCGCTCGCGGGCGTGGCCGATCCGGAAGCCAAGCGCAAGATCATCGGCGGCCTGTTCGTGGAGATCTTCGACGAAGAGTCGGAGAAGCTCATTGCCGCGGGCGGCAACGTGAAGTGGCTGGCGCAGGGCACGATCTACCCCGACGTGATCGAGTCCGCCGGCAGCAAGACCGGCAAGGCCCACGTCATCAAGAGCCACCACAACGTCGGCGGCCTGCCGGCGCACATGAAGCTGAAGCTGGTCGAGCCGCTGCGCGAGCTGTTCAAGGACGAGGTGCGCCGGATCGGCGTGGAGCTCGGCCTGCCGCGGGCAATGGTTTACCGCCATCCGTTCCCCGGTCCCGGCCTGGGTGTGCGCATCCTGGGCGAGGTGAAGCGCGAATACGCCGAACTGCTGGCCCAGGCCGACGCGATCTTCATCGACGAACTGCGCAAAGCCGACCTGTACGACAAGACCAGCCAGGCGTTCGCCGTGTTCCTGCCGGTGAAATCGGTCGGCGTGGTCGGTGACGCACGTGCCTACGAATGGGTGATCGCACTGCGCGCGGTGGAGACCATCGACTTCATGACCGCACACTGGGCGCACTTGCCGTACGAGTTTCTCGGCAGAGTTTCAAATAGAATTATCAATGAGTTGCGTGGTGTTTCTCGCGTTGTCTATGACATCAGCGGCAAGCCGCCGGCCACGATCGAGTGGGAATAGCAAAATCAACCACTTGCAGGCACAAGGGAGGGCCGGCAATTTGCCGGCTTTCTCATGTTCAAGCCACAATCAATTGAAATGACTGACGAAATAGACCAAACCTCAAGTACATTCTCAACTGCCGATGTGCAGTACATGCGGCGTGCGCTGCAGCTCGCGGCGCACGCCCGCGACGCCGAGAACGAGGTGCCGGTGGGGGCCGTGCTGGTGCAGGACGGGGAGATCGTCGGACTGGGCTGGAACCGCAACATCACCCTGCATGACCCGACTGCCCATGCCGAGATCATGGCCATGCGCGCCGCCGGCGAGAAAGTGGCCAACCACCGACTGTCCGGCGCCACGCTCTACGTCACGCTGGAGCCGTGCTCGATGTGTGCGATGGCGATGATCCATGCCCGCCTTGGCCGCGTGGTCTACGCCGCCGCCGACCCCAAGACCGGCGCCGCCGGCAGCGTGTTCGACACCTTGATCGATGCCCGCCACAACCACCGCATCGAAGTGGCCGGCGGCCTGCTCGCCGAGGAGTCCGCCGGCATGCTGCGCGAGTTCTTCCGCGCCCGGCGCTGAGCGTCAGCCGCCGTCGACCGTAGCCAGGGCGCCGCCGGCAGGTGCGCTGGCGTCGTTGCCGAGCAGTTGCAGCCGCAGCCCCCACGGCGACACGAAATCAAGCGCCATGCGGCCAGCCAGCGGACCGGAGGTGAGTCGGTGTGGCGACCCGTTGACGCCAACGCCTGCATGCCGCAGCCATGCGCTGGCGTGCTGCACGTCGTCCGAAACGAACTGCAGCGGCTGATCGGTCCGGCCCGATGCGGGAGAAGGGGAGACGCCGTGATTGTCGAACAGCTCGACGACCGATCCGGCGTCGCAGGACAATAGGCGGGAGGGCGAAGCGTCGCCCGGTGTCGCCTCGGCCGCCGCGGATTCCGGGCCAATCAGGCGGCAATCCAGGACATCCTGGAAGAATGCCACAGCCTGTTCCAGGTCCGGCACGCCGATCCTGGCGTAGTCGCCGCCGTACAGCGTGGCCGCACGGACGCCCGATGGCGCGACCGCGGCCAGGCTGAAAGCAAGAAACAGCAGTAGTGATTTGCCCATGATCCGGCAGCCAGATTGCAATGGGCAGCTACATGGGCACGGGCCATTCCCGGCAAAACCCCTGACTGATGGCCAGTGAGTTTCCCGGAGTGAACAATCACCGTTTCCAGGCGGGAACAGAGCGATCGCCCACCGGCCGTTTATCGGCGCCGCCGCCGCCCCGATCCTTTTGTCACGCAAACAGACCGGCGTGCGTTGCAGATCCAGGCTGGCCGGTCCGGTCCATCCATGCCTCGCCGAGGACTATCCGAATGAAGCATCACCTCAACAATTTGCTGCAATATCCGCGTAACCGGTTCGACGGCGCCCATGCCGCACGCCGAACTGCAACACCTCGCCACCCGAGTACCACCGGCCTGCAGCCCGAGGACGGCTACGACTGGTTGCGGCAGATCAAGCAGGTGCACGCGGGCCGTTCAGCGGCGAGGCGCTGAACGTCAATCCACGGGCAATGGACTCGCCGGACGCTCGGTGGGGCGTGATGTCGATGGCGCCTGCGGATTCCCCGTACAAATGCGTGCAGGTCAGGCTCCACCACGGCGGGGGCCGCCGTCTTCCGGGGAAGGGGCGTGCTGGGGTTCGGGACTGGCGGGCATGGAGGCTTCATCCGTCGCCGGGTGGCTCCTGTCGAGCTCGCCGCGCCAGCGCGGCAATGCTTCGGGATGATGGGCCTGGATGTAGCCGATGAGACCCTCGCGCACGCGGCAGCGCAGATCCCAGTTGCGACCGGAATCGGCGGAACTCACCAGCACACGCAGTTGCATGGCATGTTCGTTGGCGTCGGTCAGCTGCAGCACGCAGACACGCCGGTCCCACTCCGGCGCCTCATCGCACAAGCGCTTCAGTTCCTCGCGCAGCGGCGCCAGCGGCATGCGGTAGTCCACCATCAGGGACACCGCGCCGACCAGCTGCGAACTGCGGCGCGTCCAGTTCTGGAACGGGTTTTCGATGAACCAGTTGAGCGGCACCACCAGGCGCCGTTCGTCCCAGATGCGCACGACCACGTAGCTGCCGGTGATTTCCTCGACGCGCCCCCATTCGCCCTCGATGATCACCACGTCGTCCAGCCGGATCGGCTGGGTCAGCGCGATCTGCAGCCCGGCGATCAGGTTGCTCAACACCGGCCTGGCGGCCAGGCCGATCGCCAGGCCAGCCACGCCGGCCGAGGCGAGCAGGCTGGCGCCGAGCTGCCGCACGCCTGGAATCGTCAACAGGATGATCGACGCGCCGATGACGATCACGATGACGTCGGCGGTGCGTCCGAGTACGCGCACCTGGGTCACCACACGGCGCGCACGCAGGTTGTCGGCCACGTCCATCGGATAGCGCCGGATCGCCGCGCCCTCGAACGCGCCGATACAGCGCACCGCCAGCCATGTGCCTGTCGCCAGCAGGGCGATCAGCAGCAGATGCTGGAGCAGGGCTACCGGTGCTGATGCAGCCGGCGGCCAGATGCGCAGGGCCATGGTCAGCGTCAGCAGCGGGATCAGCCATTCCATCGGCGCGCTGGCCCGGCCCATGATGTCCGCGATCACCGGGTGGCCGACCGCAGACCGTTGCAATACGGCATAGGCCACGGCGCGAAGTACGACCGCCAGCACCAAGCCGACGACCACCATCAGTCCCAGCCGCACCCAGGCGTTGTGCATCCACAGTGCAAAAAATGCATCGACCATGCCGGCAGTCTGCCGGCCGGCATGTCGACAGCACGTGGGTATCCGATGGCAGCTGCACGCCGACGGCATGCCAGTCCTTCGCACCGCCTGGAACCGGCTTGCGGAGTCGTCAGCCGAGTTTCTTCACGATCCCGTCGAGATCCTGGCGTACCTCATCGATGCCGGCCCACGGATCGGTGCGCAATCGCGCAAGCCGCCGGGGCGTGGAACGGATGTCGAAGGCGTGGCCGCTTTTCAGCTTGCCCAGTTCGTTCCAGCGCAGAGGCATGGCGACCGGCGCGCGGGGGCGTGCCCGCAGTGAATACGACGCCACGCTGGTCGCGCCGCGGCTGTTGCGCAGGTAATCCACGTAGATCAGGCCGTGGCGTTGTGCCTTGCTGGCGGTAGCGATGAATTCCAGCGGATGGGCCTGCGCCAGCGTACTGGCGAACGCACGCGCGAAATCCTTCACCTGTGCCCAGGGGCAGCCAGGATTCAGGGGAACCACCACATGCAGGCCCTTGCCGCCGGTGGTGCGCAGGAACGAAGCCAGGCCCAGTTGTGCCAGTCGCCGGTGCACCAGTCGTGCCGCTGCCGCAACGCGATCCCAGGCTACGTTGCTGCCGGGATCGAGATCGAACACGACGCGGTCGGCGCGGTCGGGCTGCTCGATGGTCGAGCCCCAGGGATGGAATTCCAGCACGCCGAACTGCACCAGTTCGAGCACCGAAGTGGCGTCCAGCGGATAGATGTAGGTCGCCTGTGCGCCGGACTCCTCCTTCAATTTTGCGCTGCCGACATGCTTCAGGCCGGGAACCATGTGTTTCTGGAAGAAGCATGCTTTCGCCGTGCCTTCGGGGCAGCGAATGACCGAGGTGGGGCGGTTTACCACGCCCGGAAGAAACCACTTCATCACCGCAGCGTAGTAGTCGGCCACCTGTTGCTTGGTGATGCCGTCGTCGGGAAATACCACGCGCTCGGGATGGGTGATCCGAATGTCCGCCGGGGTCGCAGCGGCAACCGGTCTTTTGCGCGGCGTGCCGGCGGGCTTGCCCTGGGCGCGGTCGGAGTCGACGAGATCCGCGGCTTTCTTGTCGATGCGCATGCTCTTCAGGCTCGGTTGGCGTAACAAGCGGTTGTTGCCGACGCCACGGTAATACACCTCGGCCACCGCGGCAGGCTTGACCCAGCGCGCCTCGCGCAGGAGAGGGTCGATCGCGGCCAGCGCCACCGTGGGCCGGGGGCTGCCCTTGTCGGCAATCGACTTCCCCAGCGACCGCAGTTGTTCGTTCGAGAACCCGGTACCCACGCGCCCGGCGTAGACCCAGCCGGACTTCACCTCGGGATCGGGCCTGGCCAGCAGCAGCGATCCGAAACTGCTGCGGCTGCCCTTGGGCGGCGTATAGCCCACGACGGCGAATTCGTCGCTTTGGAGGCGTTTGATCTTGAGCCAGTCGTCGCCACGCCCGGGCAGGTAGGCCGAAGCGACGCGCTTGGAAATGATGCCTTCCAGTTGCTGCTCGGTTGCCATCCGGAACACGTCTGCACCGTTGCCGATCGCGTGGGTACTGAAGGCCAGGTGCTTCGGCGCATGCGCAAGCAACTTCTGCAGCAGTTGCTTGCGTTGCAGCAGGCCGACCCGCGACAGATCGCTGCCCTCGAAATAGGGCAGGTCGAACAGCATGTAGACCAGCGGCAGTTGCGCCTCGCCCGACAAGGTCTGTTGCAGGCCGTTGAAGTCGCTGTGCCCGCGCGAGTCCAGCGCGACGAGCTCGCCGTCGAGACGGGCGGAGCGTAGGCCGAGCGATTCCAGCGACTGCACGATGTCGGGCAGGCGATCGTTCCAGGGCAGGGCGTTGCGCGACCACAGCTTCACCTCGCCGTCGGCGATCGCGGTGAGGATGCGGTAGCCGTCCCACTTGACCTCATGCAGCCACTGCTTTCCCTCCGGTGGATGGTCGCGCAGGCGCGCCAACTCCGGTTTGAAGAAGGTGTTGTCGACGGTCGCCGCACGCGCACCTTCCAAGGCGGCCGCCGCCCTGGCCAGGCGCAGCCGCGGCGCCTTCCTTGCTCTGGGGACCGGCTTCTTGCGGGCAACGGATTTTTTCGCAGCAGCCCTGGTTGCGGGCGTCTTCGCCGCGGCGCGGGTGCTGCGGGCCATCTTCGCATCGAGCAGGTCGTCGGCCTCGACATCGCCGGCAAACGCATCCTTGGCCTTGATCAGGAACCACGCCGGCTGGCGTTCCTTGCGGCCGCTGCGCACGAGGTGCCAGCCACCCTTGAGCCGCTTGCCGAACAGCTCGAAACGCAGGTGGCCCTTCTGCAGCTGGGCCGCGGCGTCGCCTTCGGTGGTCCACACGCCGGTGTCGAACTGATCGACATGGCCTTTGCCGTAGCCATGCTCGATATCACCCTCGAAGTTCGCGTAGGAAACCGGATGGTCCTCGACTTCGACCGCCAGCCGCTTCACCGCGGGGTCGTAGCTGGGCCCCTTCGGCACGGCCCAGCTCTTCAGCACATCGCCCACCTGCAGGCGAAAGTCGAAGTGCCTCCGGCTGGCGTGATGCAGCTGCACCACGAAGATGGCGCGCCGGTTCGCCGCCGCGGCGTCATTGGCCGCAGGCTCGCGTGTCCTGGAGAAGTCGCGTTTGCGCTGGTAATCCCGCAGGCTGCTCATCTCATGGACCCGACAGTGTCGCCGATGACGGCCGGAGGTTCAGCTGGTGGGGCCGCCCATCACCGGCAGCACCGCGCCGGAGACATAGCTGGCGCACGATGGAGCGGCGAGGAAGACATAAGCCGGGGCCAGTTCTTCGGGCTGGGCGGGGCGGCCCATGGCGCTCGATTTGCCGAAATCGCGAATCCGCTCCGCCGACTGGTCCGCCGGATTCAGCGGTGTCCATACCGGGCCGGGCGCTACCGCATTCACCCGGATGCCGCGCGACACCAGGTTGGACGCCAGTGCCTTGGTGAAGGCATGAATGCCACCCTTGGTCATCGAGTAATCGAGCAACTTGTCGTTGCCGAACAAGCCGGTCTCCGAGCCGGTATTGATGATCGAGCAGCCGCTGCCCAAATACGGCGAGGCGGCCTTGACCATGTGGAAGTAGCCGTAGAGATTGGTGCGCACGGTTTCGTCGAAATGCTCTTCGGTGATGTCCTCGATCGAATCGGCATGTTCCTGGAAGGCGGCATTGTTGACCAGGATCGACAGCTTGCCGAATGCTTTCACCGTCCTTGCCACGGCATCGCGACAAAACGCCGGGTCCCTGACGTCGCCCGATATCAGCAGGCAGCGCTGGCCCTCGCCCTCGACATAATCGCGGGTTTCCTCGGCGTCGGCGTCCTCGCACAGGTAAACGATGGCCACGTCGGCCCCTTCGCGTGCAAACAGCACCGCCACCGCGCGGCCGATGCCGGAATCGCCGCCGGTGATCAGCGCGGTCATGCCGGCCAGCTTGCCGCTACCGATATAGTTCGGCGCCAGGAATTGCGGACGGGGATCGAGCTGTTGTTCGAGGCCCGGTTTCTGCAGGTGCTGGGCGGGCAGGGGATTTTCGGGCTTGTCCGTTCTCGCCGCGGGCTTTTTCGACGGTGCCGTTTTCGTCTTCGCCTCGCGTTTCCCATCGCGATCAGTAGCCGCCTGTATCGCGCGCTGACGTGCGACGGTCCCGGCAGCTTTGGCGGTGCGCTTGGTTGCAACCATGTTGCAATACTCCGTCATCGGGAACGCAAGCCAAGTTAGCGGACGATGCGTACGTCGCAGGTGAAGCGCGGATAACGGCGACCTTGACAGCACTTCCACGCCGAAACTGGAATAGTCCGTGTGCGACATTCCTCTTCACTGCCGGAGATTGTCATGCCCGAACATCGCACACGCCGCGCAGCGGTCAAAGACAAGAAGGAAGGAAAGGCCCCCAGCACCCAGGCTGGGGAGTATGTGCATGAGGAGATCGAACACGTACGCGAAGGCAAGCACGGCGCACGCTCGACCAAACAGGCCATTGCGATCGGCCTGTCGAAGGCCAGGCGCGCCGGAGTGAAAGTGCCTGCCGGCAAGACCGCCAGCAAGTCGACCCGGAAGAAGGCCGCGCAGGATGAAGCCGCCTCTCACGAACACCACAAGCCCGCGGCGAAACGTTCGAGGGCAACCACCGGGGCGCTGAAGAAGGAAGGCCACAAGGCGGCATCGAAGTCGGCATTGTCGTCCCACGCCAAGAAGAGCGCCGCCAAACGCACCGCCGGTTCGCGCTCGGCGGCGGCCAAGAAGGCAGCGCATACCAAGGGCGCCGCCGGCCGTTCGGCGGCCGCGAAGAAAGCGGCGAGAACACGCGCCCGAAAGACGTCCTGATCGAACAACGTCGCCGGAGACCCAAGCCATGGCACGTCCCATCTGGAGCGGAACCCTTTCGTTCGGCCTGCTCAACGTGCCGGTCTCGCTGATGTCCGGCGAACGCAGCGTCGACCTGCATTTCCGCATGCTGGACAGCCGCGACAACACGCCTGTGCGCTACGAGCGCGTCAACGCTGAAACCGGTGAGGAAGTGCCCTGGAAGGAGATCGTCAAGGCCTTCGAATACGCCAAGGGCAGCTACATCGTGCTGGAACCGGGGGACATCAAATCGGCTGCTTCCGAGGGACGGGAGGTGGTCGACGTGAAAGCCTTCGTCGATGCGAACTCGATCGGGCCGGAATATTTCGAGAAGCCCTACATTTTAGTTCCGGGCAAGAAGGCGGAGAAGGGTTACGTGCTGTTGCGCGAAACGCTCAAGCGTACCGAGCGAATAGGCATAGCGCGGGTGGTGATCCGCACGCGCGAGTACCTCTCCGCGGTGATGCCGCACGGCAACGCACTGATGCTGATGCTGATGCGCTATCCGCAGGAACTGGTCGACGTGGAGGATTATAAGATTCCCGAGGGCACGGCGTCGCACTACCGGATATCGGCCAAGGAAATCCAGATGGCCGAGCAGCTGATCGAATCCATGAGCGATGAATGGACGCCGTCGGACTACCGCGACGAGTTCCGCGACCGTCTGCGCAAAGTGCTCGAGAAGCGCATGAAATCCAAGGGCGTGGTCTCGCCCGAGCCGGAGAACGAGAGCGACGTAGCGGAGAACGCCACCACCAACGTGGTCGATTTCATGTCGCTGTTGCAAAAGAGCCTGGCCAGCAAGAAGCGCACCCCAGCGAAAAAGGCCCCGGAAAAAGCGGCCAGCAAGACTGCCGCACGGAAAAAACCCGCCGCCGCGCCAAAGAAGAAAAGGGCGCCCGCGAAGAAGACCGCGAAGCGCGCCGCGGCCCGCAAGGCAGGCTGAGCAGGAGCAGCGCTCAGCCCACTTCGCCCTTTATCTGACTGCAGTACCGGGCCAGAGGGACATCGCCAACCGGCCGTAGATGCATGCAGCAGGCCGCCGCGCGTCACCCGCTCGCGCGGCGATGGAAATGCTGTGGATCATCCGTGGAACGCCCGCTTGATATCCCTCATCTGGTCATGGCCATTGCGTACCGACACGTACGCATCGGTGATGAATGCCTGGGTCTCCGGGGACAAATCCGCATCCTTCATGGCGCTCTCGAACTTCGATTTGAGGTGATCTTCACCGCGCTCGACTTCGTCGACGACCGCCTTGTTGTCATTGGAGGTGAGGCTGGCGCGCAGGTTCACGAACATGCGATGCGCCGAGGCCAGCGCGGTGCCTTCGTCCTCGGGTTTTCCGCCCAGCGAACGCACGCACTTCTGCAAGGTGGATGCCACCTCCTTGCGCTCGGACGAACGCTCATTGAACAGTGAAACGAGCTGCGGGCTCTTGGCATCCTTGGCTGCCTCGGCGTAGCCGTTCGCACTGTCCAGTGTGGTTTCGATCAGGTTGTTGAGGGTCTTGATGTCGTGAGTGTTTTTCATCCTGGTGCTCCTTGGGCTCATGGATGACCCGTGCCTGGGTCCAGGGGAGTTGCTTCCACGCGGCATACAGGAAACGACATCGCGCGTTATGGCCGCGGCACGTTTTTGTTCAAGCGAACTGCATGCTGGTGTCGCAGCGACGGCGGTCCCGTCTACTCACGCACTGGTCACCACATCGCCACGAAAATCGGGAGGCCTTCATCGCAGGAGAAGCCGACATGAAGACACGACATGTATTCAGCACCCACGATATGGATGCCGCCGAATCCGCCGTCATGGCGTTGCGTCAGGCTGGCCTGTCCGACGACAGCATTTCCCTGGTCGCACGACGCGACATCGAGAACCATCAGATTCCCGACGATCGACAGGACGCCCACGACGACTTCGGCCGTGGCGGCATGAAGGGCATGCTGGCAGGCGGTGGCAGCGGTCTGCTGGTGGGCTTGGCCGCGATCTCGGTACCCCCACTGGGCCTCACTCTTGCTGGCGCTGCCGCCATGGCCATCGCCGGTGCCGCGGTGGGAGGCTGGGTGGGCATGCTTACCGGCACCGCCGAACCCAGCCCGGTACGGCGCAAGTTCGAGGCCGAGATCGCCGCCGGTCATGTATTGGTTGTCGTCGATGGCGACGGAGCGACGCTGGCTGCCGCTGATGCGGCACTGCTTGCCATGGGCGCGACGCCGCTGCCCTTCGACGCCCCCACAGCCATTTCCTGACCACGACCACGCGAAAGCCATTCACCTCAGGACCAGCGTTGATGCCAGCTCAGCGTGATCGTTTCATCCTCTCGGCCTCGGCCCGCACGGCGTCGCACTCCGGGTGGCCGCATTGGCAGCCTTCGGGCTCGCTGGACGTCGGCGATTCCACGCGTTTGCGGCAGTGTTCGCTGCAATAGGCATCGCCGACGGGAACCGTACAGGTGCAGGCGGGGTGGGCACAGCGCGGGAGGGCGGTCGTGTTCATTCAATAGCTCCCATGGGTGAGTCGGATGGTGATCGGGCGGGTGGACAGACCGATGGTCGAAACTTTGCCGGAACCGCATTGAAGAAGATGCATGCGAAGTGTCAACGCGGCCGTTGAAGAAGCGACTGCGCCCGGCCACGGAACGAAATCCGACCAGGATCTGGACGGAATGCATATCAGGACTTAACGCGGAAGCCCGCACGCTGCAGGCACAGGCCAACGGCAAGCCGGAGAACCCCATGTCCCACCACGACCGCAAAGATCCTGAGCACCCCGACCACAGAGACCTTCCCGGCGAGCCGGAGACCGCAAAGGCGCGTCAACAGCGCAAGGACAGGGAAAGCAGGAATCAGGACGAGGCTCTGGAAGAGACCTTTCCGGCAAGCGATCCCGTATCTCCGTTCATTCCGGCCAAGATGCCGAGTCGGCGAGTGAATGGTTCTGACGGAAGGGTGTGCATGGGAGATGTTTGCCGCGTGGATTTTCCTCGCGCGGCAACGCCGGCCAGCAGATCACGATTGCAGCCTGGCGCGTAATTCCATCGCATCGAAAGGTGCCTTCACCTTGACGTCATTGTCGAAGTAACAGTAGACGTCGCGCGATTTGCGCGCAGGAGGCCGAAGGCGGCTGGCGCGATGGCGTGGATCGCGCGGTTGCTTTCCCCTCATCCACATGTGAATCCGTCGTGCCCAGTCATCCAGTGCGGTGTCGCTATAGCCGCTCGCATACAAGGCCTTGTCGCCATGCAGGCGCATGTATACGAAACCGGCGGTCACATCCTGCAGCTTCGGCCATTTCGACGCCGCATCGGAAACCACCAGCCCGACGCGATGCCGGCGCAGCAGGCGGATGAAGTCTGCATCGTCGAAACTCTCATGGCGCACTTCAATGGCGTGGCGCAGGCGGCGTTTCCGGTCCGCCGGCATCTCGCCGACGTGCTTGATGTGGCCGTCATGTCGCCTGGCCATGGAAGCCGCCCTCTCGCTGTCTCTTGGCAACAGCGAGAGAAATGCATCAAACAGCTCGTCGTCATATTTCAGATTGGGCGGGAACTGCCAGAGCATGGGTCCAAGTTTCTCCCGCAGCTCCAGCACGCCGGAGGCAAGGAAATTCGCCAGCGGCTTTTCCACCTCACGCAGCCTGCGCACGTGGGTGATGAAGCGCGGTGCCTTCACGGCGAAGACAAAGCCGCGCGGCGTGTCGCGGTACCAGCTTCGCCAGCTGCCGGGGCGCTGCAGCGAGTAGAAAGAGCCATTGATCTCGATGGTATCCAGCTGTCGCGAGGCGTAGTGCAGTTCCAGTCGTTGCGGAAGGTCTTTCGGATAGAACTTGCCTCGCCACGGGGGATAACGCCAGCCGGAGATGCCGATGCGCAGTTTGGCCATGGAAGGTTCCGCGAGCGCCATGAGTCATGAACGACGCTACAGCGCCGACCGTCATTCCGCGATGAAAAGGGAGATAACCCCTCCGTCCGTTCGCTATCCCTGCTAACGGAATCCTCATTTGCCGTGCATGATGCTGACGCTTCGTCAGCATCGGAACTCAAGATGACTGCAGAGCCTTTCAACGCCTACACGTTCGGCTTGGAGGAAGAGTTCTTCCTGGTCAGTCGCAAGACGCGTCGCGCTCCATCGCGCGTGCCCAAGGGATTCTTGAAGCTGTGTCGACAACGCTTCGGCGCCTATGTCGACCACGAATTGCTGCAATCCCAGATCGAGATCTGCTCGCCCGTATTCGACCACGTGGCGACAGCACATATGGAGATGCAGCGGCTGCGTCGTGGCGTCGCCGAAGTCGCTGATGCCGCCGGTTTAAGGCTCGTCGCGGCCGGCACGCATCCGCTAAGCGCCTGGCATCATCAATCGCACACGGACAAATCGCGCTACGCACGCATCATCGATGATTTCCAGATGGTTGGACGCCGGAATCTGCTGTGTGGCCTGCACGTGCACGTTGCGCCACCGGCGAATGTCGATCGCGTCGCGTTGATGAATCGCCTCATGCCATGGCTTCCATTGTTCCTTGCGCTGTCGACCTCGTCGCCTTTCTGGAACCGCCGATGCACGGGGCTGCTCAGCTATCGCCAGTCCGCCTATGACGAATGGCCTCGCGCCGGCATACCGGACTTCTTTGCTGACGAGGCCGAATACCAGACCTTTTGCGAACTGCTCAAAAGAGTCGATGCCATCAAGGACGCGAGCTTCCTGTGGTGGGCAATCCGTCCCGCACAACACTATCCCACGCTCGAGCTGCGCATCGCCGACGCCTGCACCCATCTCGATGACGCTCTCGCGTTGGCCGCACTGTTCCGTTGCCTGGTTCGTGCCCATGTGCGCAGGCCCGAACTTGGCATGGCTCGAACCGCCTTGACGCGCCGGATAATCGACGAGAATCGCTGGCGCGCGAAGCGCTTCGGCCTCGACGCGCGTTTCATCGACGAACACACTGGCGAGGCGATCGAGTGCGCTCGCGTGCTGGACGCCGCGATCCAGCTGGTATCGGAAGACGCGCACCAGTTCGGTTGCGAGGAATCGCTGCGGCACCTCGGCACGATCCTCGCCCGCGGCAGCAGCGCGCATGAGCAACTGGCTCTGTATCGCCACTTGCGGGATACAGGGTCGAACAATGCCGATGCGCTGCGCGCGGTGGTTGACTGGCTGGCTGAAACCAGCGTTCCCGCTTCAGTAGCGTGAGACCGACACACCACCCATTTTCTGATAGGTACGCGTGGCCGCGTGGCGCTGGACAGTGCGCTGCACCTGATCCGCGATGCGCGCGACATCGAGCGATGTTGCGAGGTGACGGAAGAGGGCGCCGGTGGTGAGCAGAGTGCACCAGGCTGGCCGTTTGCTCGCGAGAGTTCGGCATTCCGGGCAGTGAGCAGATGTTCAGACACTCGGATTGCGCCACGGACGGCAAAAAGGTTGAAATTCGTGCTCGTCAGCGTCGATCCCCTGAGTTTTCGCACAGCCTGGACCATGGCGGGCACTGTCCGCATTTGACGATCTAGACGGCACAGAACCCCATCTCGCCACCGTTTTTTTTGCGTCGCAGCGTGACACCTTGCGTTTTCGGCGTGTTAATTGCCCCAGGGGATATAGATCGATCCAAGTCAGGAGTGATTCAGGGCATCTCGCTGCCGCGAAGGATCTGAAATGACTTGGAAGTGAGGTGGGGAGGGGCTAGGGACGCGCACGTCGGTGCCGCCCGGATGTCCTGCTTTCCGCCAGATCGGTTGAAAGCAATGGGAAGCGCCGCATGAAACCAGAAACCGTCCGTATTCCCGTGATGACAAGCCCATGCCCAGCATGCGTGCCGGCGCTCGCGGGGGCCGTTGCCAGCAACTGGGATGATGGCTGCCACCGCATTCTCCGTACGGATCATGGGGTAGGGCTGGACCGCTGCCACCATCACTACAACGCGCGCGTTCGCGGCTCCGACCTCACCCATTTGTCTGGCTCCGGCTGCGCCGGGGCATGCGGCGGCGTGCCGCTTTGGCGACAGACCCGGACTTTCGCAGCAGCGCATCCGGGGCTTTAAAACTTCCACCGTTGACGAGTCGAGTGCCCGTATGGGCTACCAAAATTTTAGATCGATCCAAATTGAGAGGAAGAAGGATGCCTGAAGCAATAAATCGCGCATCGCAGCAGTGATCAAACGGGGTCACCGCGCCGGCTCCTGAACGGCGCCCACCAAGTATGGGGAATCGACCAATGACTTACCTGCCACACGTGTTTACGCGCAATCCGTTGTACGCCGCACTCGCCTTGGCGACCTTGTCGGTTGGCGGCTGCCTGGGAATATCCACGGTCGCCTTTGCACAAACATCTGAGCCTGCTGCAACCTCAGCGACAACACCGGCGTCGGCGCCGACGTCCGATAGTGCAAAGGCGCAGGAGGACGACAAGGCCAAGAAAGCCAATAAGGAGAAAAACAGGAACGCAGCCAATCCCACGACGCTCCAAACGATCGTCGTCACGAGCTTTCGCCAGTCGGTCAACCAGAACATCCAGGACAAGCGCGATTCCAACTCCATCGTCGAGGTGATCAACGCGCAGAACATCGCGCAGTTCCCCGCCAAGAACATCGCCGATGCGCTGGCGCACGTACCCGGCGTGGTCATCACCCGCGAATCCGGCGAAGGCAAGACGGTCAGCATCCGTGGCCTCGCGCCCGAGCTGACGCTGACGGAATTGAACGGCAACTACGTGGCTTCGGCCGACACTTCGGCCGGCCTGACCCGCTCGTTCAACTACACGCTGATGCCGGCCAACATGTTCTCGGACATCAAGCTCTACAAGAGCCTGGAAGCGCGCCTGGACGAGGGCGGCATCGGCGGCAACGTGGACCTGCGCACGCGCCGCCCGCTGGAGATGAAGGCGAACGACGGCTTCGTGTCGTTGACCGGTGCGGGCTCCGACAACAGCAGCAGGATCACGCCCCAGGCCTCGGCGCTGTGGTCGTGGAAGAACAAGGACGAAACCTTCGGCATCCTGGTCGCGGGCACCTACCAGAAGCGCCGGGACGTCGACTACACGGCCAACGCGTCGAGCTGGCACTGGTGGGCGGACAACTGCTCCGACAGCACGACGTGTGCCCAACCGCCGGTCAACGTGCACGGTCAGCCGTACGACAGCAGCGTCGCTTCGAACATCGACCTGTGGGGGAACGGCGTGGTCGACCAGGCCGGCAATCAGTATTCGGGCTACTGGATGCCGCAGCAGTTCTCCACCAGCCAGAACCAGTTGGACCTGAAGACCAAGGGCGCCCAGGTCACGGTGCAATTCAAGCCCATCGATCATCTGCTGCTGACGGGCAACTACTTCCGCTTCCAACGGGAGCAGTCCCAGATCACCAACACCCTGGAGATTCCCGAATGGGGCCTGCCCAGCAACAACAACTTTGACGACCAGCAGGGCCGGCTGCTCGCGCCCAACGGCCTGACCTTCGATCCGTCGGGGACCGTCGTCACCGGCGCGAACTATGTGCTCCCGCCTGCGGGCCAGGGCTGCAATTCGACGACGAACCCCAGCACCGGCGCGCAGCGCCAGGCGGTGGACGTCTGCTCCACGGAGATCCCGTGGCTCAACGGCAACTACTCCGTCGAAAAGGCCACCTCGCAGACCTTGAACATCCAGGGCGAGTGGGACAACGGCGGCAACCTGAGCGGATCGTTCAACGTCGGCCGCACCTGGGCGACGGGCGGCCCGTCGATCGAGCTGGGCATGGCCGCCAAGCCGCGCAACTTCGTCAACGGCCAGTGGGTGGACGGCAGCAACGGCGCCGCGTGGACGCTGAACGGCAAGCCCACCATCACCGCCTCGCCCGACGTGCTGAAAAACATGCTCGCCGGCGCGGGGCAGGTGGACCTCGGCTCGACCGGCTCCAACATGGTCAATACCGACAACTCGCAGAACTTCGCCCAGGCGGACTTCACCTGGGCCTTCGACGACGGCTGGATGCAATCGCTGCAGTTCGGCGTCAAGTACCGCGACGGCCACGCCGAGCAGCAGAGCAATGAAGTGCGCTGGTACTGCAAGGGCACCACGCTGCAGTTCCAGACCTGCGATCCGACGGCCGGCCAGCTGCCCGCGGACTTCCTCCTGCCGAGCATGCTCGACGGCAGCAACGAGGCCTACAACGACAGCATCTTCCCGGCGATCAACTACCCGGCCTACTACAACTACCTCAATGCGACCTACGACCGGGTGATCTACAACCGCCCCGAGGACAAGTCCTCCATCGACGAGAAAATCTCGGCGGCCTACGTCCAGGCGAACTTCGACACGGGCGCGCTGCGCGGCAACGTGGGCCTGCGCTTCGTCAGCACGAAGCAGGACCTCACGGTCGCCAACCAGATCACCACCAACAACGCGGTGTACTACCACGATGCGGCAGGCAACATCCTGATCTGCCCGGCCAGCGGCGTGAATGCCGGCGGCGGGCCGTGCGCGCCGGGCGACTTCCAGTACCTGCCGCGCGAGCAGTCGGTGGTGGAGACGTTCTCCAATGCCTCCACCAGCAAGCGCTACAACAAGCTCCTGCCCAGCTTCAATGTCGCGTGGACCTTCGCGGAGGATTTCGTGCTGCGCGCCGCCGGCTCGCAGGCGCTGGCCCGCGCCAACTACACCGATCTGGCCCAGCTGGGCAGCCTCACCAACAACACCCAGGCGTACTACGACGACCGCAAGCAGTTCGGCGCGCCCCCGCCGGGCTGGTACGGCAGCGGCGCCAACCCGGACCTGAAGCCGTTCACGGCCACCCAGTTCGACCTGGCGGGCGAGTGGTACTACGCACCCGAATCGGTCGTCGGCCTGGATCTGTTCCAGAAGAAGGTGAAGAACTTCGTCGTACCGGTCACCGTCAACAACATCACGGTGAACGTCGGCGGCGCCGAAGAGAACTTCCTGCAGTACAGCACCAACGCCAACGGCCGCTCGGGCACCTCCAAGGGCGTGGAGCTGTACACCCAGCACACCTTCAAATCGGGTTTCGGTTATATAGCCAACTACACGCTCAACAAGACCAACGAGACCCCGGTTTCGCTCGGTGACACGCAGGTCGGCAAGTCGGAACTGATCGGCAGCGCCAAGTACGCGGCAAACGTGTCGTTGTTCTATGAAAAGAACGGGCTGTTGCTGCGCGCCACCAGCAACTGGATCGGCCGGACCATGCAGGGGCTCGCGGCAGGCCTGCCCATCTATACGCGGCCCTATCACCAGGTCGACCTGAACGGCGATTACGAATTCAACAAGCACCTGATGCTGACCGCATCGGTCATCAACCTGACACGCGCCATGCCCCGCTCGTACCTGGGTAGCGACACGACGGCACGGCTAAACCAACTCGAATATGCCGGACGCCAGTACTACCTGGGCGTCACGTACAAGTTCGGCGCTGACGATTAGGCAAGGACACCCTAGGGTCGGGTTCACTCCTGGCCCGCGATGGGTAGGCCCGGAAAAAGAATGACAGCCGCCCGAACTACGGTCGTCCTCGATCGCCGTGCATCGGGTCCCGCACGGCGGAGGGTGCGCCTTCACCTCACATGGGAAAACACCATGGAAACATCTGACGCACGCTCCCGCCGTGGCGCATCGTCGAACCGGAACCGCCCCAGGTTCCTGACGACTGCACTGGCGGTCCTCGCGCTGGGTAGCATGGATGTGGTCCATGCCCAGGTCGTCGACGCGCCGCAGCGTGGGATGCATGCCGTCGACGCGGCCGACCCGCGGGTCGGCACCGCGCCGCTGGACCGGCAGGCACTGATCGGCAACGCGCCGCCTCCGGGCGAGTTGCTGTACTCGGGCCTCACCTCGCCGGGCGCGCGCCTGCCGCACAGTGCAACCGAGGCGGCGCCGGTCAACGTCAACCTCGATCTTAGCTACCCCATGGGCGTCGGCACGCCCTACTACTACACCAATCCGACGATGATCGGCTTCACCGGAGGTGGCGGTTCGACCTACGGCGGCAACGCCGAGCCGATGGTCATGCCCGTGGTGGGCGACTGGACCGTGCCGCCGGCCTACACGCCGTCGTACTACGACAAGGCGCACGAGAAGGCTTCCCCCGGCTACTACTCGGTGAACCTGGACACGTTCCACACCCGCGTCGAACTGACGGCGACGCAGCGCACCAGCCTGATGCGCTTCACTTTCCCGGCAAGCCACCGCTCGAACGTCATCGTCAACCTGCGCCGCCAGGGCGGCCACGTGGAGGTGGTCGGCGACCGCACGATCCGCGGCGTCGCCGCGGACAAGCCGCGGGAGAACGACACGGACGGTCCCTGGTTCGTCGCCGAGTTCTCGCGGCCGTTCGTTGCCTTCGGCACCTTCCGCGCGAGCCGGGGCAGCGAAGACTGGGGCCTCGGCGACAAGGACGTGCAGGCCGAGCGGCGCATCGTGTCCGGCAGCTACGCGGGCGCCTACGTCACGTTCGACACAAAGGCCGGCGAGCAGGTGCTGGTGAGGATCGCCCACGGCCACAGCGCCGAGGAAGCGGAACAGCGGCTGCGCGCCGAGGACCCGGACGGCGACTTCGAGCGCGTGCACAACCAGGCGCGCGCGTCCTGGACGCGGTTGTTCGACCGCGTCGAAGTGACAGGCGGCACGCCGAAGCAGCGCATGCTGTTCTACTCCACCCTGTTCCAGTCGTTCGCCAGCCCGCGGCTGGTCGCACGCAAGGGCGAACGCTTCACCGACAGCAACGGCCAGGTGCGCGTGGCCGAGCACGACCGCTACGGGCCGGTGCCGTTCTGGGACACCGGCCGCAACCAGATCGTGCTGTTGATGCTGCTCGAACCGCAGGTGGTGCAGGACATCATGCGCTCCGAGCTCGACATGGCGCGCGAGCGCGGCTACATGAACACCTCGTTCCATGGCGACCATGCGGTGTTGCTCTACGACGGCGCGTGGCAGCGGGGCATTCCGTTCGACTACGCTGGCGCGTACACCTACCTGCGCAAGAACGCGACCGATCCCAAGGGTCCACGCCATTACCTGGACGAGTACGCGAAGAACGGCTGGATCGCCGACATCGTCCCGCCCGGCAATCCCAGTCCGCCCTATGCCGGCGGCAAGGCAGGCGTCGCCACCACGCTCGAATATGCCTGGGACGATCACGCGCTGGCCGACGTTGCCCGCCGGCTCGGCAAGGCGGACGACGCTCGGATGTTCCTGCGCCGCGCCGCCAGCTACCGCAACGTGTTCGATCCGTCGACCGGCTTCATGCGTGGCAAGACCGCCGATGGCCAGTGGATCGCGCCGTTCGACCCGGGCGAGCCCTACTACAACTTCATGATGAAGGAGGCCTCGGGCTGGTCCACGCTGTGGCTGGTGCCGCACGACGTGCAGGGCCTGATCGACCTGCTAGGCGGGCGCGCCGCGTTCAACGCCAAGCTCGACGCCTTCTTTTCCACGCCCTACCAGCCCAAAGGCATTTGCCGCGACTGCACCGGGATGATTGGCCAGTACGTCCAGGGCAACCAGCCGGACCAGCAGGCGGCCTATCTCTATGCATGGAGCGGTCAGCCCTGGAAGACGCAGGCGCTGACACGCCGCATCCTCGCAGAGTTGTACGGCAGCGACGCCAGCGGCTACGGATTCCCTGGCATGGACGACCAGGGTTCCACCTCTTCGTGGTATGTGCTCAGCGCGATGGGCTTCTACCCGGTCGATCCTTCGAGCCCTGACTACATCCTCGGCAGTCCGATCTTCGACCGGGTCCGCCTGCACATGGGCAACGGCAAAGTCTTCGAGATCATCGCGCGCAACAACTCGGCCCGGAACGTGTACATCCAGTCCGCCATGCTCAACGGCAAGCGGTGGACCAAGCCCTGGTTCAGCCACGCGGACATCGCGAACGGCGCCACGTTGGTGCTCACGATGGGGCCCGAGCCAAACAAAGCCTGGGGTGCGGACCCGCACGACGCGCCGCCATCGATGTCGGTGCATCAGCAGTAATCACCGGAGTACCGCGATGCGGCCAGCTCCAGGCGCATGCAACGTTCCTCTCCGGGAATGGGCAAGCGCAGGGAACGTCTGATGAGGAAGGGCGAATGACGGGAAACAGCAGGGTAGGTGGCGCCGGCATCTTGATAGGCGTGGCCATGGCGATGAGCTTCGCCTCGATAGCGATGGCGGCGCCAGAGCAGGCAGCCGTCTGGAACGGCAAGGTGGCACCCTTGGCGACGCCGTGGACGGCCGAGGTGTCGCCCCGCAACGCGTTGCCCGAGTACCCGCGCCCGCAGCTGGCGCGCCCGTCCCTGGAGCATCCGCAATGGATGAGCCTCAACGGGCTGTGGCAATACGCGCCGGATGGCGGGCAGGGCAAGCCGCCGTTCGGCCAGACGCTGAAGGGGCAGGTGCTGGTGCCGTATCCGATCGAGTCGGTGCTCTCGGGCGTGCAAAAGCATGCGGACTTCATGTTCTACCGCCGGCTGGTGGATATCCCGGCTGCCTTCACCGCGCATGGCCAGCACGTGCGACTGAATTTCGGCGCGGTGGACCACGACGCCACGGTATACGTCAACGGCACGCAGGTGGCACGCCATGCCGGCGGCTATACGTCCTTCAGCGCAGACATCACGCCGGCGCTTCGCCCTCACGGCCCGCAGGAGATCATCGTTGCCGTGCATGCACCGGTGGACGGCGCCAACGTGATGGTCGGCAAGCAGCGTCTGAAACCCGAAGGCATCTTCTACACCGCGGCCTCGGGGATCTGGCAATCGGTGTGGCTGGAACCGGTGCCGGCCACCAGCCTGGCGCAACTGAACTTCACCCCGGCACGCAGCCGAGACGCCTTCACCGTCACTTCGAAGCTGGACGGTCGCGGCGAGGGCGCCACGCTGCATGTCACCGCCTACGCGGATGGCAAGGCGGTGGGCGAGGCGAGCGGACCGGCCGGCCAACCGCTGCATCTGGCCATCGCGCATCCGCGCCTGTGGAGCCCGAAGGATCCGTTCCTGTACACCTTCAAGGCCACGCTCATGCAGGGCGATCAACGCGACGAGGTGACCAGCTATGCCGGCCTGCGCACCATCGCCGTCGAGAAGGTCGGCGGGCGTAACCGCATCGTGCTGAACGGCAAGCCGACCTTCTTGCTGGCCACGCTGGACCAGGGCTACTGGCCGGATGGCATCTACACCGCGCCCACCGACGCGGCGCTCAAGTTCGACATACAGAAGACCAAGGACCTGGGCTTCAACACCATCCGCAAGCACATCAAGGTGGAGCCGGCGCGTTGGTATTACTGGGCCGACCGCATCGGCCTGATGGTATGGCAGGACATGCCGGCGCTGCCGACCGGGCGCAACGACAAGCTCAGCGCCGCCGACAAGGCCAGCTTCCGCGCCGACGTCTCGGCCATCGTCGACCAGCTTGCGGGCGAAACCTCGATCATCGGCTGGATCCCGTTCAACGAGGGCTGGGGCCAGTGGAGCATTCCGGCCGCCGCCGAGCTGGCCGCGCAGATCAAGCAACTCGACCCTTCGCGCCTGGTCGATGCGCGCAGCGGCGCCAACTGCTGCGACACCAAGGGCGATCCGCACGCCGGCGACGTCTATGACGTGCATGAGTACCAGGGCCCCGGCCTGCCCAGCCCGGATGCGGAACGCGCCGCCATCGACGGCGAGCACGGCGGCCTGACCCTGGATATTCCCGGCCATATCTGGCCCAACACGCCGATCAACCCCTACGGCGCAGTGAAGGACCGCGCAGCGTTGACCGCCGGCTACGTCGCCAATACCACGGTGCTGCGCGACCAAGGCGTGGCCAAGGGCATGTCCGGAAGCGTCTACACCCAGATCACCGATGTCGAGGGCGAGCACAACGGCCTGTTCACCTACGACCGCAAGATCGAGAAGGTGGACGAAGCCAAGGTCCGCGCGATCAATGAGGCGACGACACGCGCAGGCGGGCAACCCTGAGGCCGGCGCGTGGCGGTTCGATGAGGTTACCGATCATCCGATAGCTCGCGCGCCGTACACGACGGCATCTCATGCCGGACCTTCATGTTGCGGGCCGCACTCGACTAAAGGTGGACGCCGGGCATGGTGATTACGTCTCTTTGCTTAGGCGGTCGCGAACGCCTGCTTTCCGGAAGCCCTGTCTTCAGCGATGAGTGCTGGTAGGGAGCGAACAACGTGCCGGTTTGAGTGGATCACCCTTGCCGGTTGGTGCTCACCTTCGATCGAGTAGAAAAAGCCTGACGTGCGGCATCGCCGGGCGTGCCATCGAAGCGGGCGCGTGCAGCATGGATGTCGCCATGGCAACGATCCGCCCAATCGATGAGGCCAGCCATCGGTTCCAGCAACGAGTGGCCCAGCGGGGCCAACCGATATTCAACGCCCGGCGGCTTGGTCGGGAAGACATGGCGGGTGATCAGTCCATCGCGCTCCAGATCGCGCAAGGTCTGGGTGAGCATGCGCTTGGAAATGTCATTGACAGCGCGGTGAAGCTCGCTGAAGCGGTGCGGTCGCATCGCGAGAGCCATGATCATGAGCATGCTCCATTTGTCGCCGATACGGTCGAGCACGTCGCGCACTGGGCAGTGGACGGACTGGGACTCGCCCAACGGATATCGGCTGAATCTTTCGATTGCCCTCGATGCGTTGCTCATGCGGAATTCCTCGAGATCGCTGGTTACAAAAAACTGCCTCCTTACAGCGCGCGGCAGCGGTCTCTATAGTAGACCTACCCCAAGCAACACGTCTCCCGCCCACCGAGTCTCCGTGTCCCCATCTGTTCCCGCCCGCTTTCTCGTCACTGGCTCCGGCATACAGGCGGATCGCGCTCGGAGCGGCCTCGCCGTCTGACGATTGAGCAGGGTTATGGCTTTGGATCACACATACCTCTAACGCTATCGGTAGGAATTCCTGCCTGTTAGTTGGCCCTTACTCACGTACAGAAATCCGAAAGATTCAGGAGAACGCTCATGTTTTTAGTGATGGGAATTACGGGAAAAGTTGGCGGCGCGACGGCAAGACATCTGCTGGCGCAAGGCAAGAAGGTGCGCGCGCTGGTCCGAGACCCCGCGAAGGCGGCAAGCTGGGCGGAGCAGGGCGTCGAACTGGTCGCCGGAGACTGGAACGATGCGGCCGCCATCCAGCGGGCGCTCGAGAGCGTCGACGGCGCGTTTCTCATGTTGCCTCCCATCTGGGCCCCCGGGCCGAATTTCAAGGAAGCCAAGGGTGTCATCGCGAACTATGTCGAGGCGCTCACCAAGGCGCCGGTGCCGCGGGTCGTCGCGCTTTCGTCGATGGGCGCGAACCGAACCAGCGGGATGGGACTGATCACGGCTCTGTCGCTTCTGGAGCAGGGCTTTCGCAACCTGACATTGCCGATCGCCTACGTGCGAGCCGGCGGTTTTTATGAAAACTTCCTTTACGGCTTGCACGTCGCCCAGGGTGGCGCGCTGCCCGTCTTCTACAACCCGACAAATCGGAAATCGACCATGGTCGCCACTGACGACATCGGTGCCGAGATCGCAACGCTTCTGAGCGGACCGGCATGGTCGGGGCATCGGGCCATCGAACTCGGATCGATGGTGAGCGCGGATGAAGTCGCGGCGCAATTGGGTGAAGTGATGAAGCTCGACGTTAAAGCCGTTGCCGTGCCGCGGGCCGATTGGCCGGGTGCATTCGAGCAGTTCGGCATTCCGAAAGGCCAGTCTGGCCCGGCCGAAGCGATGTATGAGGCCGTCAACGCGGGAGGGATGGACCTCGGCATCGAAGGTACAGAGCACGTCCCAGGTGCGACATCTGCCCGCGATGTCTTCGCGGCGGCGCAGAAGGCCGCTACAGCATAGGTCCGCGGATCAGCCGTCGATGCGGCTTTCGGAGTCTACCCCGAAGGTCGCGTCCCATCGGCAGCAAACTCATCATCTGAGGTCGTGCCAATGTCCAGAATCTCCTGGCGCCAAGTTTTACCCTTGGCTCTTGCCGCTTTCTTCGTCGTGGGTTCACTCAGCAACATCTTCGCCCCGGAATCCATCTACCAGGAATACCTGAAGTGGGGGTATCCGCGCTGGTTCCATTTCGTGACCGGGTCACTGGAACTCACTACTGCCATTCTGCTTTTCCGGGCACCGAGTCGCCTGTTAGGTTCGGCGCTCGGCTGCACCGTCATGCTTGCCGCTCTCGCGACCGTCATCCTTCACGGCGAGTACGGGCACGCTGTGCCGCCACTCGTCGCGGCGACATTGGCACTTGTGGTCGGCTGGATGAGTTGGCGCAAGCGGGTGGCGCCACCAGCGATCGATCAGTACAGCCGGCACCCGGACATATAGATCGTGGCGGTCTTCAACCAGACTGCCCGGGACGCGATGGCGATGCCCAACAACTCGGTATACGCAGCAAGCAAGGCGGCGCTCCGATCCATGGGGCGAACGTTCGCAGGTGCCGCGCTCTTCCTTGCTTCGGCTGACTCGGCATATGTAACAGGTGTCGATCTATCTGTTGATGGTGGGGTTATGGCCCTCGGCTTCGTATAGACGATTGGACGAGCAAGTATCCACCGGCAGGCCGGTGACCGTCCCTTCCTGGCCGATCAGCGACTGTTGGTCGCCGTGTGAAAGCTGCCCGAAGGTAGGATCGTTTGAAATCACAATTCCTTGGTCCCACCCAGCACTGCAACCCGAGATGGAAGGCCATGCAGAGAATCGTGACTGGCGCGAAGCCACATCGTGTCGCACATCCCGCTCGGGCACCGGTTGTGCTGGCGATCGCCTTATTGATGTTGGCTGGATCGTCTTGGCCGAACACGACGCTCGCCTCCACCGGGCCCATGGCCGTTGCACCCCTGGCGTCGCTTCCTCCACCTCGCGACCAACCGTTCCACGGTGCAATGACTTTGGCCGTCACCGCCACGGACACGGATCACCAGATCTTCGTCATGCACGAGACGATCCCGGTGCAGCACCCGGGCGACATGGTCCTGCTTTATCCCCAGTGGGAGACGGGCAGCCATGCACCGACTGTATCGGCGATCGAACTCACCGGACTGGTCGTGCACATCGATGGGCATCGAACGGCTTGGCATCGTGATCCGACCCATAGTCATTCCTTCCGCATCAATGTGCCGAACGGCGCGCAAACGATTGCCCTCGATTTCCAGTTTCTTGCCCCGCAGCGTGCCGCACTGTTGCGGACTGACATGGTTGACGTGCAGTGGCAGCGATTGCTGCTTTATCCCGCGGGCTGGTATGTGCGCGATATCCCGGTGGATGCCTCGGTCACGCTGGCGCCAGGCATGCAGGTCTTTACTGCGCTCACGACCGGACGCCATGACGGCCCCCTGTTTACCTTCTCGCGCACCACGCTGGACAAGCTGGTCGACGCACCAGTCTATGCGGGTCGCTACCGGCGCCAATTCATGCTTTCGACGGAAACGGCTGCGCCGGTCCGGCTCGACGTGCTCGCCGACGCGCCATCGGACCTCGTGGTCGCCCAGAGCGATCTATCCAAACTCAGGTTGCTCGTTGCACAAACCCTCAAGGTCTTCGGAGCCGCTCCGTACCGCCACTACGATGCGTTGCTGTCGCTGAGCGATGAATTGTCGCCAGGGGGCGGCATCGAACACCTCGAGGAGGGCGAGAACAACATGCCGGCCGACTATTTCACCGACAGCGCTGCCCAGCTCAACAACAAGGACCTGATCGCACACGAACTGGTGCATGCCTGGAATGGCCGCAGCCGTCAGCCTGCGGGCCTGTGGTCAGCCGATTTCAATACGCCCGTCGACGGCAGCCTGCTCTGGGTTTATGAAGGGCAAACGGAGTTCTGGGGGCGCGTACTCGCTGCCCGCGCCGGCTTGCGCTCGCGCCAGCAGATTCTGGACAAGCTGGCCCTCGATGCGGCGCTCGTCGCCCATCGCCGGGGCAGGGCCTGGAAAACCCTTGCGGACAGCGCGAATGACGCTTCCTACATGGCCGGGCATCACGTGGCGTGGCGCGATTGGCAGCGCCGGGAGGACTACTACCCCGAAGGCGTGTTGTTGTGGCTCGACGTGGACGCGCGCCTGCGCCAGTTGAGCCACGGCAAGCGCAGCCTCGACGACTTCGCCCAGCGCTTTTTTTCGGCCAGGGGGGAGCAAGGCGTCATTTCCACGTATACCTTCCAGGACATCTGCGCTGTGCTCAACGCCGTCGCGGCGAACGACTGGACCAACTTTCTGCAACGCCATCTTGACACCCACGACGATGCCGAGGCGACGGCCGGGCTGGCGCGTGCAGGCTGGCAGCTTGTCTACACCGACACGCCAAGCGAAACGTTTCGCCAGGATGAAGCGGATGCCGGCGTCAGCAATCTCGACTATTCGATCGGGCTTCAGGTACAGCCGGACGGCGTGGCCAGCTCGGTCGTATGGGAAGGCCCGGCGTTCAGGGCCGGCATCGCTCCCGGCACCAGGATCAAGGCCGTCGATGGCAATCCTTTCTCCCTAGCCGCCATCAACGCTGCCGTGAAGCGAGCCGGAGATGTGCCGATAACGCTCACTTTCATTAATGATGGTCGAATCCGGACGGCTTCGTTGACCTATCGGGGAACCCTGCACTATCCCTCGCTGCAGCGCATTCCCGGCACGCCCGATCGACTTTCCAGTTTGCTCGATGCGCGCTGAGCCAGCGGGTAGGTTGAGTCGACGGCGATCGACATCCAGGTCTGTTTCTGCGACCCATCGAGTTGAACGTGAAGGCGATCGGCGAAGACATGCCGGGCAGGGGAGTTCTCCGGTTTTGATTGCGGCACGTTCACTCGTGTGAACCCAAGCCGCTTGTGGTTCTGGCGTCGGCAATGCCGGCAAAGCCACTGGCCTCCACCTGCCTCTTCACAGAGTCTCCGCCTTCGCTGCGCAGAAGCAGCTGCCGATTCTACAAATCACTGATGCATTTGATGGCGCAGTTGGTGACATTGGTACATGCCTAGATGCCGGACTGGCGCAGTCCATCTGCCGCTTGTGGTCAGACCTAGCTACGGGAGTCACAACCGTTGTGGATACTGGGGATATTTGAGCGCAGCAGTTGCAACATGCGGATGATTGTCCGCGCCATTTGAGTAGAGGTAGCGCGTTGGTTGAGGATAAATCGGTACGTGCAACAGGACCTAGCTACGGGAGTCAAAACCCCCAGGGGAGATCAGCCAGAGGCACCGGCGCACCTTCTGTAATTTCGCATAATGTATAAACGCCAGCGGCAAAAATGCTAAGTTCTCGCCTGCCGTATGGACGTCTAGACGGCTAAACAGGTAGATCATTGCGAACCCGGCTGCGGCTTGCGCAAGTCGAAGCCACACCTTTCTGACAGCGGGGGATCGGGCGCGTTCCGCTTCGATTAGGGGTAGCCACTGGCGTAGCGGCTCGCCGATGGCGCTGCACATTTTTTCTACACTGTCGGCTTCCGGGTGGCCCTTCGCGCCACGCCATAGGCTTACCGTCGAACGGCTTAGCCCGAGCTTGATTGCAACGGCGTTGTCTGACGCTAGCGAGCACGATTCACGGTACTTGTCAAGCAATTTAATTGTTGCGTTCACGTCGAGTACTCCTTGACATGCGGTGTCGAGGACTACTATACATGCGCCCCATGTCGAGCGGTTCTCGACGTGACAGGGGCTTCAAATGTACGTTCTCGCCGCAATCCCGTTCCTCCTCGCGCTGTTCTGGCTCGTAGTCGTGGTTTACCGGCTCGCCAAGCTCAATGCTCGTCTACGGTCGAATTTGGCCGGTTGCACTGGCTACCCGATTTCCCCGAGTTTCCGCCGCCCTGCGACCGCACATCGCTTGGCTTTGTCGTCTGTTCCCCTGCGGTACGGCAAGGGCAGGGCGGCGGAACGTTCCATGGTCTGTCCGGGGCTGCCGCTGTGAGCGGGTCGATGGATGTGCTGGCTAAGATTCGAGCGGCCTGCGACAGCGACGCTCTGTCGTATGACGTGCACGCCGCCGTGGCGGAGCTGATCGAAATCAGCGCGCAAATCGCTGCATACAACGGAGCGAGTAGCGGCCTCACCCCTTACCACGTACCCCTTGTGAAATGGGAGCGGTGGCGCGCCGCCCTCGCCAACGTCGGGAGCGTGGTATGAGGCACACCCAGCCTATGACCGCTGAGGAACAGCGGATTGACCAGGCCATGCGCAAAGAGCATCGGTCGCACGCGCAACAGGACGCGGCGCTGTCTGCGTTCCGGTTGGCTCAATTGGTCGCTGCTCAACGCGCGCCGATGTTGGAACGCGCGGCTGATCTGATGCTCGGTGCACGGGCATGAGTACCGTCACAGTCGATCAGGTTGTGCAGGTTATTCGTGCATTGTGGCTCGCCGGCCTCGTCGGTTCCTTCTGCGCTTGCTACTTCGGTGCGTTGGTCGGCGCGCTATCCGGTCGTGGCGTTCTCCTTTTCCTTCGTCGCCGCTGCCGCACCTGGCGGCGCTGGTCGCGTGCGTATGACCGCACGGTGTGGGGGTCGTGATGCAAGTCGTTCTGTCTCTCCTGGCTGTCTACGTGTTCTTCCTCGGCTTGCGTGAGTTCGGGCGCCAAGTGACGCGCGTGGTTTTGTGGATCGCGCATCGGGGCGAGCAGTGACCGCGCGCCAGTCCACGACCGTCGAAGCTGACGCGGGCATGGTCTATGCCGAGGGCATGCGAAATGGCATTCGGACGGCCATATCGATGATCTGCAAAGCGGGCGGTGAAGTGCCGCTTTCGCTGCGTCGCGAGCTGACGAAGTGGGACGCACATTCGATCCATCGTGAATGGCTCGCCCAGCAGGGCAGGCCGGTGCCGTTCGCTCAATCCGAACAGTCGTATTCCTTCATTCATCTGGCCCTTCAACGGGTCGGTTTGGAGTGTCCTCATGTTGACGGGTGAAACCGGGCCGGTGTTGATGGCCGAGACCAGTCGTGTTCTGGCGTGTCTGCGCGCGCTGAGTGATCGCGCCGAGTCGCATGGTCAGCAGGCGTTGCATTTCGTGCTGTCGATTACGGCTGACTCGCTGGCGGACAACCTCGAAACCGCTGCGGACATGGCTGGTTCCGATGAATAGGCTTTATCTCGGCAAGTACCCGCCGCTTGGGTACCCGGCGCCTCGTGATCCGCCTGCTGGCATGGGTGTCGAAGCGTTCGATCTGTACCCGGCAGGCTTCGCCAACGGTGCGATTTGCAATGACGGCGTGTTTCACATGCTCGATGCCGCTGACGCGCTCGACGTGCGTCATACGCGCCTGTATTGGGCTACCCGCAACCAGCAGGACGCCGCGATCAGTGCGCCGTTTCTGGATATCGCCCGGAGTAAATGGCATGGGTGATATTTGCCAGTTCAGCAGGGCCAGCGCCTCCGCGGAGCGAAGCGACGCGGAGCCGCTGGCCCTGGGGTTTATCACTAATGCAACAAGTGACACGAAGGGGAACGTAGGGCAGGAAAAGCGGCCGCTTCGCGAACGGTTGGTAGTGAACCGGGAAGCATCGCGCATTAAGCGTATGAAGACCGCTGTTGGTCACGCTGCCCGCTTGCTGCATTTCGACGCGCATACCGAACGCAATGCGGGCCTGTGGAACAAGAAATTCATCACGCTGACCTATGCGGACGTTGACGGCTGGGAACCGGGGCATTTTTCAGCGTTTCGGAAAGCCATGCGTGAGTGGTGCGCTCGACGTCGTGTCCGTCTGCGTTACGTGTGGGTTGCTGAGCTTCAGAAGCGAGGCGCGCTGCATTACCACGTCGTGGTGTGGCTCCCGAAAGGCAAGTTCCTGCCGCACGCCGATGCGCAGGGTTGGTGGCCGCACGGTATGACCAACATCGTTACGGCTCAGTCGCCGATTGGCTACATCACGAAGTACGCCAGCAAGACGACGGCGGATCAGGCGCGGAATTACCCGCGTGGTGCGCGGATGTGTGGTCACGGCGGTTTGCAGCCAGAAGGGCGGCGGCACGTTCGCTATTGGCAGGCGCCGATGTGGGTACGCGACGCACTGACGGGCCGGGCGGACATTCGCAAGGTGTCGGGCGGGTACATGGACAAATTCACGGGGGAGTTCTTGCCGTCTCCGTGGCGCGTGGTGGTGGGCGCTGGCGGGCAAGTGTGGGCTTATCGGATCGATCAACAACCAACGGAGTTAGCAGCATGAAAATCAACGTACTCAACAAAGCCGTGGAGCCGTTCGAGTCCACCTGGGAAGGCGTCACGCGCCAGCGTATCAAGCAGTGGGCGGTGCTGGAAATCGACGGTCTGCCGACTGCGTTTCAGCTCACGCTTGATCCGGGCAAGCAGCTTGCTCCGGGTGAATACACGCTCGCGCCGGAATCGTTCGCCGTCACCAATGGCCGTCTGACCATGAGCCGGGCGGTGCTGGTGCCGCTGCCGCAGATCAACAAGCCGCAGCAGGTTCCGCAGGCTTCCAAGTAATAGCCGTCTATACGGCTGAAAGGATTTGTTCTCATGGCTCAATGCGTAGTGCTTAATGCTGACGGAACCCTGACCCCGACGGGTCAGACCGTGGGCGAGTGCACGGGTTACGTGCTGGTGTCGGGGAGCGAATACGGCGTTTATCAGGTAGTCCAGGACGCTTTTTCGGCCCCGACTTCTGACCAGGCGCTGGGGTGGTTCTTCGGAGCGTGGGGCCTGGTGATGGTGATGTATCTGGCTGCGCGTTGCGTTGGGGCCGTTGTTTCGATGTTCGATGACAAATGACCAATTTTGGTCGATCAATCAAAAGGTGATTTTATGAACAAGGCAAAGACCTTGGTGGCATCCCTGCTGGCCGGTGCGGCGGTGGTTTCGGTGAACGCGTTCGCCATCGGTCCGGACTTCTCGTCCATCCTGACGGGTCTGGACAGCAGCACGGCCATCACGGCGTTGGTGGGTGCGGGTGTGATCCTCGCCGGCGTCGGCTTCGCCAAGTGGGCCACCAAGAAAGTGGCGCGCTTCTTCGGCTGATCGTGTGACACCAACGGGCGGGGGACTTCCTCGCCCGTTACTTTTTCAGCGGGATGGACGGCTATGCCAGATCAACAATTGCCACCTTGCGGTATCGGCGGTGCCTCCGTCTCGGGCGGTCCTTGCTCGGGCACGTATACGGCCAATCAGGCCGGGCAGGACGCGTTTTCTTTGATTGACAAGGCGCCGGTAATCGGCTCGCTGATCGCGGTGGCGGTGATTCTCGCGGGCGTGCTGTTCGTCGTCTTCATCGTTCGCAAAGTCGCCGGGTTCTTTGGCGGTGCGCCTGTGGGTGGCGAGCCGGGAACCATGGAATGGGACGATAATTTTTGGGCGGCGCGTGGTCGTGATGCAAATGCATCGGCGCCTGACGCGGAGTTCTCTGCGGACGCGCTAGACCCTGATGATGATGACGTTTTGGAGTTGGACTGCGAGGACGATACGCCGCTCGATGAGCAGGACGATGAACCGCTTCTCCTGGAAGCGCCCGACCCCGAAGAGAAGCCCATGTCGGAATGGACGGAAGATGAATGGGACGAATTCGAGTGGGCTGAGGAACGTCGCCGCGAAGATGGGGGCCGGTTGTGATCATGAATCTTTTTTGCGGGTTCCTCGGTGCGCTTTGTGCTTGGGCGGCAGCTGCGGGATTCAACCATGACTAGTCGTTTTGCGGGTTTACGTTTTGCGTTCGCGCTGCTTATTTGTCTTGCGGGTTGCCTTTCGTTTCCTCGTACCGCTTCGGCTGCTGATCGGGCTGGTGCTGCTGCATCGTGCGCCGCATATCTTCCGACGTTGACCGCTTATCCTACTAAGCGCTGCGAAGACCGTGGTTTGCAGGCGAACGGATCAGGCCTATATGTGGCTGTTGCGTGTCAAGCGTCGGGGGCATGTCACGACGCGACCGGCTTTCCGTATGTTTATGTCCCGCCTAACGGTTGCACTGCTGGCCAGATTGTTGCTCCTGGTACGAATTACACGCAATCCTCGCTGACGGGTGAGGCGTGTACGTCCGGCACGACACAATGCGAGATGTCCTTTGTTCTGGGCGGACCTAATTCGGGCGCGCAAATGCTTACCGGCAATTCTTGCCCGGCCCAAGGTACGCCTAAGCTCGGTGTGGTTCCTGCGAAAGCGACCGAGACGGTAAATGCGGACGGCTCTAAAACCTTCTGTGATCCGATCAGCGGCAAGTGTGTTACGTCCAGTCCAGGTCCCGTTTTAGCTCCTGCTTCTTCTTCGTCCAGTGCTAATAACTCGACCAACACGGCAAGCACTACGCACAATCCGGCATCGTCCAGCAGCAGCACGACGACCAGCACCAGCACGACGACGACCACGGGCGATGGTTCCGGCACGGGGTCGGGCAATTCGACCGGCGTAACGACGGGCACTTCCTCCACGCGTACCGACACGCCGGCTTCGGCATCCTCGACCGCCACCAAGTGCACGGGCGGTGCCTGCGATGTGGGGAATGCGGACGGAAATATGGGCCAGATGTACACGCCGGGCACGGACACTCCGGCGAGTGTGTATGGCGACTTCAAGGCCCAGGTGTCTGCCTCTCCCATCATGTCGTCTGCGTCCGGTTTCTTCAGCGCGTCGGGGATCGGCGGCGCATGCCCTACGTGGCACATTCCTGGCAACAAGTACTGGGGGCAGGCCGGGTTCAGTTTCGATTTCTTCTGTGCGGACGGGATGCTGGCGCTGTTGGCGCTCGCTGGTTACATGGTGCTTGCCGTGGGGGCGTTCAGTGCGTTCCGTATTGCGATCTATTGAGGTATCCGTGTTCGTCGTGCTGCTGGGTCTGTTTGGCCTGGGCGCTGTGACGTACGCGCCTGCGGCCCGGGCTGATGGCACGATCCCTACGGGCTGCTCGCTGGTGTCCGGCGTGATCGTCTGCTCTGACGGTTCCATTGGTTCCAACGGTTCGACCTGCGTCACGGTGAAGGGCAGCACCCAGCAGACTTGCTTGACGGGTTCCGGCACGCTGACGACGGCGCCGCTTGGCTCGCTCGGTCGTGGCTTTGGCAAGGTTACCGGGATGCCCGCGCAGACTACGGGGACCGGCTGGCTGTCGCGTATTACGGGTTGGTTGTCGTACGCGTTCAATACCTTCTTCGCCGCGATTGCGCAGTTCTTCAAGGACCTGGTGACGTATGCCTTTGCGTCCGTGCTTGGCGTGGTGGCGCTGGCGATTGCGTCGATCCCTGTTCCTGACTGGATTGCCAATAACTCCATGGGCAACCTTCTTGGGCAGGCCGGTCCTATCGCGGGGTTCTTCATGGCCAAGTTGCAAATTCCTGCCGCGCTGGCGCTGATCGGGGCGGGCTACGCCTTCCGGCTGCTGCGCAAGTTCCTGACCCTTTTCCAGTGGTGATCCTGTGATTGTTTTCAATGAGGGAATTCCGCGCTCGGGCAAGTCGTATGACGTGATGAAAAATCACATTCTTCCGGCTCTAACGGCGGGCCGGACGGTCTACGCGCGGCTCAATGGCCTGGACGAAGCGGACAAGCGGCAAGCGATTGCCGACTATCTGAAGATGGACACGGCGACGTTGGATGAGCGCCTGGTGCACCTCACAAGCAAAGAGGTGCGCGGCAAGTTTTTGGCCGTCCAGAATGAGGACGGCGATTGGAAGATTCCGCCGCACTTGCAGGACTCGTTGTGCGTGATCGATGAGTGCCATGGCTTCTACGTTGCGAGTCGTGAGGCGATCAATCCGGCGATTGAAGAATTCTTCGCGTTGATCGGCCAGAACGGCGGCGACGTGGTGTTGATGACCCAGTTTTACAAGCGCCTTCATTCGTCGGTGCGTGGTCGGATCGAGCGCAAGAACAGTTTCCAGAAGCTGACGGCGGTCGGCATGGATGGCAAGTACAACGTCACGCGGTATCACTCGCTCGCGCCTGAGAAGTTCGAAAAAATCGGTGTTGAAACGTTCTCCTACGATCCGGCGATTTTTCCGCTTTATCGGGGGTATGCAAAGGGTTCAAGCAACGTTTCGGTTTACAAGGCTGGCGGCACTACGGTCTGGCGCAAGATTTTCAAGTACGCCATTTTTGTTGTTCCCTTGGTCGCGTTGGCTGTCTACCAGTTCACATCGTTTTTTGGGCCTGACTCGGGGCTGGCGAAGTCGGCGCCGCCTGCGCCTGTGTCACGCTCGCCTGCTGTCGCTTCCCTGGATACCGGGCAGGTGTTGCCGCATGCGGGTGCGTCGGTGGAGGCGTTGGCGCACAAGTCGCACGCCGAGTTGAAAGACGGGCAGGCGTACGTGTTCGACCTGTCGGACAAAGCGCGCGCGCGGCTGGCCGGTACGGTCACCATGCCGGGCCGTCCGGTGGCTGGCGTGGTGGAGTGGCGCCAGGATGCCGGTGCGGTCCTCGACCGTCTGACGCTCGATCAGTTGCGCGAGCTGGGCGTCTCGGTGTCGGTGCATGGCTACGGCGTTACGTTGTCGGCGGGCAAGTCTTCGATGGTGGTCACGGCATGGCCGCTGGACGTGCCTGCCGTGCCTCCTGCTGGCGATCCGGTGGCGCAGGTGGATCAGGGGCGGGGTAGTACTGTCGCGCAGGCGCCTGAGTCCACCCAGTGGCATAAACGGGCTATCCCTGACGTGTACACGCCTCCCGAACTCGTTCAGGGTCCGGGTGCAAGTAGCTGGGCTGGTAGATAGCGGGCAGGTGTCGTCTTGGCCAGCTCTTTGGCCCAACGGGCCGAGCGCGGGAGCGCGTCTCTAAGGGCAGGGGAGTAGTCCATCTGGAATGTGTGGCCAATCCTGCCCGCACTTCCTCGCCAGTGATCCCGCAGGTACAAACCTTTTCCCGCTAAACCTGCTTTTCAGTGCTTTGGCTGACCGATGACAGTCACCCGCAAAGCGCTGCGCGATGTCGCCTGCCGTGCTTGTCTGTGCGTGCGGTATGCTGCCGGTGTGGATGGTCGATTCGGGGGAATCATGCGGGCAGGGACGTATTACGCCATTGCGGCGGTGTTGGTGCTGGCCACGTTGCCAATGTATCGCTACATCTTTCAGCATGCCCGCGAGCTTGATACGCCGGTTTCTTCCGCTGTTGCCATTGTGCAAGCCCCTGCGGTCGTTCTGGCGGCTCGCTCCGCGCCTCCTTCGTCCGGTCCGCCGCTCATGCCCGGCGAGGAGTGCCACGGCGGCTTTGTGTTCCTGGTCGATGGTTCTTCGTACCGGCAGGCCGTGGGGGTCGGTGGCCGTCCTGTGCGGTGTGATTCTCGGGGTCTTCTGCTGAAGTAGATCGGGCGGTCCGGTTCGTGCGGCTCGCCCGATCTGTCAGAACAGTTTTAGTTGCCGTTGGCTGATTTCTTGCGATGACCATTCGTGCATGCGGATATCGTGTGCCAGTACATGCTGGGCGATCCGTCCGCGTCTCATGGTTCCACCTGGCGGAATCAACCATTGCTGCCTGATTCGCCAGCCTGACCATTTGCCTGTCAGGTCGGCGTTTCCTTCGATCAGGTCACGTCGCCACTGTAGGACGTGTTTCAGCGGCAGGTGCTGGCCGTTCGGCATCAGCAGGGCGTCGCCATCCAGACGCCAGTTCTTAACGCTCCAAAATCCGCGCATGTCTTTCTTTTTCCTTGGATTCCCATGCGGCATATGCCGCGAGGGCAAGGATAAGCGCAATTGCTAATTTCGCATAATGTATATTATGTAAAATTACAGAACCTGATGAAGAACACGACCAAACGCCGCCCCGTACGCCGCTGGTACATCTCCCCCGCGGACTTTCTTGAATTGCGCCACAGTTGCGCCCTGAGCCGCAAGGCCTGCGCCGCGTACCTCGGAGTTTCGCTGCATACGGTGCGGCATTGGGAAACCGGTCGCCACCGTGTGCCATGGTCTACCGTACGGCTGCTGCGCCTGTTGCGTTGTGGCGACCTAGGTGCATACCGGGCTTGATTTGGGCGCGGCGACAGCCATCTTCATGCAGACTGAAACGAACCAAGGGAGGCCCGACATGTCCCGCTACGCCAGAAACCCCGATGCATTGTCGCGTCTCAGCCCCGAGCAGCATCGGGTGACCCAGCAGAACGGCACGGAACGTCCCGGCACCGGCGAATACCTGCACAACAAGGAACCGGGCATTTACGTCGACATCGTGTCGGGTGAGCCGTTGTTTGCCTCATCCGACAAATTCGAATCGGGCTGCGGCTGGCCGAGCTTCACCCGGCCGATCGAGCCGGCCCACATCAACGAACGGCGCGACGCCTCGCACGGCATGATCCGCACCGAGGTGCGCTCAATGCATGGCGACAGCCATCTCGGCCACGTTTTCCCCGATGGCCCGGCCGATCGCGGCGGATTGCGCTACTGCATCAACTCGGCCTCGTTGCGCTTCGTCCATCGCGACGATATGGAAGCCGAAGGCTATGGCGCCTATCTGGACCAGGTGGAGGACGTGCGATGACGACCGAACGCGCCGTCCTGGCTGGCGGCTGCTTCTGGGGCATGCAGGACCTGATTCGCCGCCAGGACGGCGTCGTCTCGACCCGCGTCGGCTACAGCGGCGGCGACGTGCCGAACGCAACCTATCGCAACCATGGCAGCCACGCGGAGGCGATCGAGATCGTGTTCGACCCCGCACGGATCAGCTATCGCGCGCTGCTGGAATTCTTCTTCCAGATCCACGACCCGTCCACGCTGAATCGCCAGGGCAACGACCGCGGCAGTTCGTATCGCTCGGCGATCTTCTACGCGTCGGAGGAGCAGAAACGAATCGCGGAGGACACCATCGCCGACGTGGATGCCTCGGGCCTGTGGCCCGGCAAGGTGGTGACCGAGGTGGCGCCCGTCGGCGATTTCTGGGAGGCCGAGCCCGAGCACCAGGACTACCTCGAACACTACCCCGACGGTTACACCTGCCACTTCATCCGGCCCGGCTGGAAACTGCCCCGCCGCCACGCCGCCGGTTGACGGCGGCAAGCCAGCGCGGGAAGGCTCAGCGGCCGAAGATGATTTCCTTGCCTTCGTGGTCGCGGTCCCAGCCGCGCAGCTGATCGCGGATGTGGGCAATGCGCTGGCGCCCGAGCGCGTTGCGCTCTTCATCGAGCACCTGACCATCCAGCAATTCGGCGAGGCGCTGCGCCGTGGGCAGCATGGCGTCCCAGGCATCCAGCGCGGGCAACGGTGCCGGCAAGGTCATGAAGAAGCTCACGCCGGGCGTGCGCAAGGCATCCAGCCGCGCCAGGTCGAAATTCCCCGGCTTGAGCATGTTGGCGACGCTGAAGATCGGTCCCAGCTCGCGTTTGCCGTCGACCAGGCGGTGGTAGATGCCCATGTCGCCGAATTCCAGGCCGGCTTTCTCGGCGGCCACGACCAGATCCGGGCCATGGAAGCGCCCTCCGTCGCGTGCCACCACGAACAGCGTGACGATGCGCTCCACCGGCAACTGGGGCGGACGCCGGCCAAGATCGGAGCGCGGCGGCGTACCGCTCGTTGCGGCAGTTGCCGGCGTCGCCGGCGCAGGCGTTTCCTCCGCCGCGGGCGGGATATCAGCGGCCGCCGGCTCGCTGGAGCTGGGTGCGCGCAAGGCGTCGATGATCGAAGCGACATGATCGGCCAGCTTGGGCTGCTGCCTTGGCTTGGCCTTGGGTGCAGCGGTCACCGGGGGCTTGGCACGTTCGCCGGACAGCGTGGCGCCCAGCCGTTCGAGTTCCTCGCGCAGGCCAATCTCCAGCTCGCCCTGCTGCGGACCTGCACCACCGCCGGTGAAGAGATCGCTCGAGACCGGATCGTCACCCGGCTCGCCCAGAGTCGGTTCGCGACGCTCGCCGGCATGCTGGTCCGACACGACCCTGCGCCTGCCCTGCTCCTTCTTTGGCTGGCCGAACAACCAGATCAGCGCGAGCACGATGACGCCGACAATCAGCAGCGGAATGCCGACGGCGGGGTTCCAGGCAAGGGCAAGCACGGGTTGCAGCGTCATCATGGGTTCCTCAGGCAGCTCCTGCCAGTTTAGCCGCTTCGGCCAGGTCCACCTGCACCAGTCGCGACACGCCCGGCTCGCGCATGGTCACGCCGCACAGTTGGGTGGCCGCTTCCATGGTGGCCTTGTTGTGGCTGATGAAGATGAACTGCACCTTTTCGCTCATCTCGCGCACCATGCTGGAGAAACGTCCCACGTTCGCTTCGTCCAGCGGCGCGTCCACCTCGTCGAGCAGGCAGAACGGCGCGGGATTGAGGCTGAAGATCGCGAACACCAGCGCTACCGCAGTCAGCGCCTTCTCGCCGCCGGACAGCAAGGTGATGTTTGACACGCGCTTGCCCGGCGGCCGCGCCATGATCGACACGCCGGTGTTGAGCAGGTCGTCGCCGGTCAGTTCCAGGTAGGCATGGCCGCCGCCGAACAGGCGCGGGAACAGCTCCTGCACGCCGGCGTTGACCTTGTCGAAGGTTTCCTTGAAGCGCTGGCGGGTCTCGCGGTCGATCTTCTTGATCGCGCCTTCCAGCGTCTCCATCGCACTGACCAGGTCGGCCAGCTGGTTGTCCAGGTAGGTCTTGCGCTCGCTCTGCTCGGCGTGTTCCTGGATCGCGGCGAGGTTCACCGGCTCGATCCGTGCGATTTTCTGGCCGATGTCGTTGAGCTGCTGGCGCCACTGGTCCGCGTCGATGTCCTCGGCCAGTTCGGCCAGCAGGGTTTCCAGTTCCAGGCCGGACGCGGCGATCGCCGCTGCCAGCTGCTCGGCGCGCAGTTGCAGCGCCTGGGCGGCGAGGCGCTTTTCGGACAGGCTCTCGCGCAGGCTGGCCAGGCCCTGCTCCGCCAGATGCCGCTGCTGTTCGAGCTTGCGGAATTCGATGTCGCAGTCTTCCAGGGCGCGACGCGCCTCGACCAGTTGCTTGTCGACCAGCAGGCGCTGGTCCAGGTAGGCCTGCCGTTCGGCCTCGAGTTCGGCGATCGGGTCGGAGCCGGCGGCGAGCTGTTCGGTGATCTCGTTGCGGCGCGCCTCGATCTGGCGCAACTGGGCGTCCATGCGGCCCAGCGCCTGTTCCAGCGAGCTCAGCGAAGAGCGCTTCGACTCCAGCGCCAAGGCCAGCGCATGCGACTGCTCGGCGGCTTCGCGCGCATTCATGCGCGCTTCCTCGCGCGCCTCAAGCAGCGTGCGGCGTTCGTTTTCCAGCTCGCGGCGCTGGTCTTCCTGGTCGCCCATCAGGCCGACCGATTCGTCCAGCCGGGCACGCGCCTCGCGGGTCTGCTTCTGCAGTTCGTCGATCTGCGTAGCCAGGTCGGCCAGCTCGCCGGTGACCTTCTCGGCGCGGGCGCGCGCAGTCTCCAGCTTGCCGCGATGGCTTTGCAACTGGCCGGCCAGTTCGGACTGGCGGCGATGCGCGTTGTACAACTCGCGCTGCGCGTCGTCGCGCGCGCGCTCGGCCTCGAACTTGCTGGTACGCAGCGCATCGAGCCGCTCGCTGGCTTCCTCCAGTTGCGCTTCCAGCGTGGCGACCTGCTCGACCAGCAGGCGCAGCTCGCGCTCGCGCGCCAACACGCCGACCTGGCTGCCCTGCGCACGGCGCACGCGCGCCCAGCCCGGACCCAGCCATTCGCCGCTGCGGGTGATCACCGACTGGTACGGCGCCAGTGCCGACAGCGCGGCCACACGCTGATGCGCTTCATCGAGGGATTCGGCGGTCAGCACATGGCCGAGGATCGCCAGCGCCGCAGCCGGCCCACGCACGTGGGCGGCCAGCGTGCCGGCGGTGTTGGCACCACCGTCGGCGGCGTCGAGCAGCGCCACGTCGGCGTTGTCCAGAGCACTGAATTCGGCGGCGAGTGCATGCGAACCATCCACCAGCACGCTGTCGAGGAAGCCGCTCAGCGCGGTTTCCACTGCGGTTTCCCAACCCGCTTCGACCTGCAGCGATTCACCGAGGCGGCGCGAGCGGTCCAGCCCCAATCGCGCCAGCCAGCTGCTGGCGGCGCTTTCTTCCTGGCCCAACGCGGCGTGCTGCAACGCCTCCAGCGAGGCGTGCCGACCGCGCGCCGCCTGCAACTGCTGACGTGCCTCGTTCAGCGCCGACTGCACCTGGCGCTCTTCCTCCAGCACTTTTTCGTGGCTGGACTTGTGCTGATCGAGCAGGCTGCCCAAGGTTTCCACGCGTTCGCGCTGGGTGTCGTGCTCGTCGATCAGCTGCTGGCCGGCAGCGTCCAGGGAGGCCACGTCGGTGGCCTTCTGCTCCGCTTCCAGCGCTTCGCGCCGGCGCGCCAGGTCGATCGCCTGGCGGTCGAGGTAGTTGAGCTTGGTGCGTTCCACCTCGGCCGCGCGGTTGGATTCGCCGGCGTTGCGGGTGTGGCTGTCCCAGCGCTGCTGCCAGTCGGCCAGTTTCGCCTCGGTGCTGCGCTGGGCTTCGGCGGTGTCGTCCTGCAACTGCTGTAGGGCTTCGAGTTTCGGTTCGCCTTCGGCCAGCGCCAGGCGCAGTGCCTCGCCCTGTTCCCGGTCGGCGGCGATGTGCGCGGCCAGTTCGGCATGCTCGCGTTCGGCGTCGCCATGGGCGCGCTGCAGCCGGTCGGCGGTTTCCTTGTTGTAGCGAACCTGCTGCTCGACCCGGGCAATCTCAGCGCCGACCTTGTACACCTCGGCCTGCACGGCATTCAGGTGCTCGCTCGCGTCGGTGTGGCGTTCGCGCACGCTTTCCAGCTGGGCCTCGATCTGGCGCTGGCCGGCCAACTGCTTCTCGATCTCGATCTCGGCGGCGGACAGGCCTTCGCCCTCGCCGTCGTGCTGGCTCTTCAGGCCGCGGTACTCCAGCGCGCGCAGCTCGGCTTCCTTGCGCGTCTGCTCTTCCTTCAAGGCCTTCCAGCGCTCGGCGGCGCGGGCCTGGCGGTTCAGATGTTCGAGCTGCTTGTCCACCTCGTCGCGCACGTCGCGCACGCGGTCGAGATTCTCGCGGGTGGCCTTGATGCGGCTCTCGGTCTCCTTGCGGCGCTCCTTGTACTTGGAGATGCCGGCGGCCTCCTCCAGGTGCGTGCGCAGCTCTTCCGGGTGCGCCTCGATGATCTGGCTGATCATGCCCTGCTCGATGATCGAGTAGCTGCGCGGGCCCAGGCCGGTGCCGAGGAACAGGTCGGTGATGTCGCGCCGACGGCAGCGCGCGCCGTTGAGGAAGTAGGCGGACTGGCCGTCGCGGGTGACCTGGCGCTTCACCGAGATCTCGGCGTACTGGCCGTACTCGCCCTGGATCGAGCCGTCGGCGTTGTCGAAGATCAGCTCGACCGTGGCCTGCCCCACCGGCTTGCGCGTGTTGGAGCCGGAGAAGATCACGTCGGTCAGCGAATCGCCGCGCAGACGGCTGGCCGCGCTCTCGCCCATCACCCAGCGGATCGCATCGATGATGTTGGATTTGCCGCAGCCGTTCGGGCCGACGACGCCGATCATGTTGCTCGGCAAGTGCAGGGTGGTCGGGTCCACGAAGGACTTGAAACCGGCGAGTTTGATCGTGGTCAGGCGCATGCGGTCATCAATGGGTCATCGGTAATGCCCGCGCGGCCGGGCGACAAGGCACTGTGCCAAACGCGGGGCGGCGCTGCAATGCATTCCTGTGTGCTGTACTACTTGAATAATGCAATTTATATTATTGTTATCTATTGAAATTTTACTTTGCGTCGATCGACAGGGCATGGATGCCGTTGTCCATCAGCCCGTCGAGTGCCGCATAGATCATCCGGTGACGCTTGATCGGCGACTGGCCGGCAAAGGCGGCGCTGACGATGCGCACGTGGAAGTGGCCCTTGCCCTCCCCCGCGTGGCCGGCGTGCTTGTGGCCCTCGTCCAGCACCTCCAGCTCGGTCGGCGCGAACGCGGCCTGCAGGCGTTCGCGGATCTGGGCGATGACGGGTTGCCCCGTGTTCACGGCAGCACTTTGCGAAACGGCTTGACGGTGGTTTCGCGGTAGACGCCGGCGGCGAGGTACGGATCGGCCTTGGCCCAAGCCTGCGCTTCGGCCAGCGAGGGGAACTCGGCCACGATCAGGCTGCCGGTGAAACCCGCCGGGCCCGGATCCTCCGCGTCGATCGCGGGGAACGGGCCGGCCAGCAGCATGCGGCCCTCGTCCTGCAACTGCTGCAAGCGGGCCATGTGCGCCGGCCGCGCAGATTTTCGCGCTTCCAGCGAAGGGGTGTTGTCGGTGCCGATGATCGCGTACCACATGATTCAGGCCTCCGGGCGCATGTAGGGGAACAGCAGCACGTCGCGGATCGAGGCCGAACCGGTCAGCAGCATCACCAGGCGGTCGATGCCGATGCCAAGGCCGCCGGTAGGCGGCAGGCCCACTTCCAGCGCGCGGATGTAGTCGGCGTCGAAGTGCATCGCCTCGTCGTCGCCGGCGTCCTTGGCGTCGACCTGGGCCTGGAAGCGTGCGGCCTGGTCTTCCGGGTCGTTCAACTCGGAGAAGCCGTTGGCCAGTTCCTTGCCGTTGACGAACAGCTCGAAGCGGTCGGTGATGCCCTTGTCGGCATCGCTCTCGCGCGCCAGCGGCGACACCTCGACCGGATGGTCGGTGATGAAGGTGGGCTGGACCAGGGTGTGCTCGACGGTCTTCTCGAAGATCTCCAGCAACAGCTTGCCCCACCCGTAACCGGGCTTGACCTGCGCGCCGAGACGCCTGGCGTGCACGGCCATCGCCTCGCGATCGCGCAGTTCCTCGCGCCGGATCTCGGGGTTGTGCTCCAGCACGGCGTCTTCCATGCGCCAGCGGCGGAACGCCGGGCCGAGGTCGATCGCGGCACCGTCCCATTCCAGCTGCGTGGTACCCAGCACGGCCTGCGCCGTGTCGCGGATCACCGCCTCGGTGAGATCCATGATCTCGTGGTAGGTCGCGTAGGCCTGGTACAGCTCCAGCATGGTGAACTCGGGATTGTGCCGGGTCGACACGCCCTCGTTGCGGAAGTTGCGGTTGATTTCGTAGACGCGGTCGAAGCCGCCGACGACCAGACGCTTGAGATAAAGCTCCGGCGCCACGCGCAGGTACAGGTCCAGATCCAGCGCGTTGTGATGGGTGACGAAAGGCTTGGCCGTGGCGCCACCGGGGATGATGTGCATCATCGGCGTCTCCACTTCCATGAAGCGTCGTGCAGGCGCTTCCAGCCATTGGCGCATGTAGCCGATGATCTTCGAGCGCAGCATGAAGGTGCGGCGCGCTTCCTCGGTGACGATCAGGTCGACGTAGCGCTGGCGGTAGCGCTGCTCCACGTCGGCCAGGCCGTGGAACTTGTCCGGCAGCGGGCGCAGGCTCTTGGTCAGCAGGCGCAGGTTGTCGACCCGGACGGAAAGCTCGCCGGTCTTGGTCCGCATCAGCACGCCTTCGGCGCCCACGATGTCGCCCACGTCCCAGCCCTTGAACGCCTCGTAGGCTTCGCCGACGGTGCCCTGGTGGATGAACAGCTGGATGCGTCCGCTGAAATCCTGCAGTTGCACGAAGCTGACCTTGCCCTGCACGCGTTTCAACACGATGCGCCCGGCCACCTTCACCCGGCGCGCGGCGGCCTCGACGGCTTCGGCCGTATGCACGTCCCTGTCGGCGAACTCGGCCTGCAGGTCGCCGGCAAAGCTGTCGACCTTGAAGTCATTCGGGAATGCGATGCCCTGCCCGCGCAGCGCCTTCAGTTTCTCGCGGCGCTCGGCGACCAGCCGATTGACGTCAGGCTTGTTCTCGTCGATGGGAGGGGTGTCGGTCATTTCACTCATGGGGATCCCAATGCTGCCTGCGCTCGCGCCGGTCGGCGGACGCCTCTTCGTCTATCGTCTGCTTGCCAAACCGATGCGTACCGGCGCCTCTCCGCGGCGGCATCGCGTATCAATCGTCCTTGCCGAACACCTGCTTTGCGGCATGCTTCGTCGCGTCCCAGCCTTCGCGCGCACCGTGGCCGATGGCGATGCCGGCTTTCTTGGCGCCATGGCCGATGCCGGTACCGGCTTCCTTGGCACCGTGGCCGACCTTCTTGGCGACGTGCTTGGTGGCGTGGCCGACATCGCGGGCGCCGTCGGCGACACCGTGGCCGACGGCCTTGGCATCCTGCTTGATGCCCTGGCCGGCGCTGCCTTGCTGCGACTGCGCTGCCGCGCCGAACGCGGCCAGCGCGGCAGAGGCGATCAGGATGGCGCAGATCTTCTTGCTGTTCATGCGGGCTGCCTCGTCAGTGAACGGAGCGGAAGGAATCGGGCGTCACGCGTCGATGCGCTTGGCGCCGGCCTCGAGGCCGGATTTCAGGCTGGCTTCGATGAACTCGTCGAGATCGCCATCCAGCACCTTCTGGGTGTCCGAACGCTCGATGCCGGTGCGCAGATCCTTGATGCGGCTCTGATCCAGCACGTAGTTGCGAATCTGGCTGCCCCAGCCGATGTCGGATTTGGTCGCTTCCAGCGCGTCCTTCTCGGCATTGCGCTTCTGGATTTCCAGCTCGTACAGCTTGGCAGCCAGCATCTTCATCGCGGTGTCGCGATTCTGGTGCTGGCTGCGGCCGGTCTGGCAAGCCACCACGGTATTGGTCGGGATGTGCGTGATGCGCACCGCCGACTCGGTCTTGTTGACGTGCTGGCCGCCGGCGCCGGACGAACGGTAGACGTCGGTGCGCAGGTCGGCCGGATTGATCTCGATGTCGATGTCGTCATCGACTTCGGGCGACACGAACACCGAGGTGAAGCTGGTATGCCGGCGGTTGTCCGAATCGAACGGGCTCTTGCGCACCAGCCGATGCACGCCGATCTCGGTCTTCAGCCAGCCGTAGGCATAATCGCCTTCCACGCGGAACGTGGCGGACTTGATCCCGGCCACGTCGCCGCCGCTGACTTCCATCAACTCGGTCTTCCAGCCGCGCGATTCGCACCAGCGCAGGTACATGCGCAGCAGCATCTCGGCCCAGTCCTGCGCCTCGGTGCCGCCGGCGCCGGCCTGGATGTCGACGAACGCATTCATCGCGTCCATCTTGCCGGAGAACATGCGCTGGAACTCCAGCTTGCCGACCTGCGCCTCGAGTTTGGTCAGGTCGTCGGTCACCGATTGCGCGGTGTCGTCGTCGCCGTCGGCGATCGCCATTTCCAGCAGGTCGCCGGCGTCATTCAGCCCGGTGGTCAGCGTGTCGATGCCGTGGACGATGGTGTGCAGGCGGGCGCGTTCGCGGCCCAGTTCCTGCGCGCGCGCCGGGTCGTCCCACACGGTGGGAATTTCCAGTTCGCGGGTTACTTCTTCCAGACGTTCGCTTTTCGTAGCGTAGTCAAAGATACCCCCTAAGCGACTCGACCCGGCCACGAAGGTCGGCGATCTGCGCATGGATGGGATTGGTCTCGATCATGTGTTGGCGGTCCGGGATGCAAGCTCGCAAGAATACCAGAGGAGACGCCGCCTTCGTTGCACGACACACTACACTGGCGGCGCCTACCTCCGAACGGGGCTCGCCATGCCGATCGACCGTCGAGAGTTCCTGAAACTGGGTGGACTGGCCTTGGCCGGCGCCATGCCGGAGCTGCTCCAGGCCGGTGATGCGCTGGCGCTGCGGCCAGCCGAATCGCATGGCCATGCCGACTACACGCTGCGCATCGGCCGCAGCCTGGTGGAGCTGGCGCCCGATCACATCGTTTCCACCCGCACCTACAACGGCCGGTTTCCCGGGCCGCTGCTGCGGCTGAAACAAGGCCGGCCGGTGGTGGTGGACATCCACAACGACACCGACACGCCGGAGCAACTGCACTGGCACGGGCAATCCCTGCCCACCGCGGTGGATGGCGCTGCCGAAGAAGGCACCCCGTACATTCCGGCCCACGGCATGCGCCGGATCGCCTTCATGCCCGGGCCGGCAGGGCTGCGTTTTTACCACACGCATCTGCATGCCGGGGCCGATCTCGACCTCGGCCAGTACAGCGGCCTGGTCGGCCCCGTGTATATCGAGCCGCAGCAGGAGTCCGGCGCCTGGGACCGCGAGGTGTTCCTGACGCTGAAGGAATTCGATCCGTTCTTCAGCAAGGGCGGCGACATGGCGATGGACTTCCTGCGGCCGGATGAACGCGACCCGGCCCTGCAGCGGCGCGGCGAAAAGACGATGAAGGCCTCGCTGGCCGGTGGCGCGCCGCACGGGTATGAAGTCGGCTACCAGACGTTCTCGATCAACGGCCGCATGCTGGGCCACGGCGAACCGATCCGCGTGCGCGCCGGCGAGCGCGTGTTGCTGCACATCATCAACGGCAGCGCCACCGAGATCCGCAGCCTCGCCCTGCCCGGCCACACGTTCACGGTGGTGGCGCTGGACGGCAATCCGGTACCGCATCCGGCGACGGTGCCGGTGTTGTGGCTGGGCACCGCCGAGCGCATTTCGGCCATCGTCGAGATGATGCACCCGGGCGTGTGGATACTCGGCGACCTGGCCGATGACGACCGCAACCGCGGCATGGGCATCGTGGTCGAGTACGCCGGCTACGGCGGCAAGCCGCAATGGATCAAGCCGCCACCGTTCCAGTGGGACTATCGCCGCTTCGCCTCGCCGGATGCGCCATCGCCTGCCACTCCAGACGAGACACTCGAGCTGACCTTCGCCAAACGCAACGCGGCTCTCCACGGCTTCAACCAGTGGACGGTCAACGGCCAGCCGTTCGACATGCAGGCGATGCAGCCGGCTTTCCGGCTGCAGTACGGCAAGCGCTACCGGCTGCGCATGCACAACGCCAGCGACGACATCCACCCGATGCACCTGCACCGGCACAGCTTCGAGATCACCCGCATCGCCGGCCGGCCCGTCGCCGGCGTGATGAAGGACGTGGCGATGCTGGGTGGCTACCAGAGCATGGACGTCGATTTCACCGCCGACCAGCGCGGGCTGTCGCTGCTCCACTGTCACATGCAACTGCACATGGACTTCGGCTTCATGGCGCTGTTCGATTGCGCATGAGCAACGTGACCGCGCCGGGTGGCTCCGCCTGGGAGGTGTTGACCGCATTTCTCAGGCTGGGCGTGTCCTCGTTCGGCGGGCCGATCGCGCATCTGGGCTATTTCCATCGCGAGTTTGTCGAACGGCGACGCTGGCTGGATGACGAGCGCTTCGGCCAGATGCTGGCGTTGTGCCAGTTCCTGCCGGGGCCGGCGAGCAGCCAGCTGGGCTTTTCCATCGGCTTGCTGCGGGCCGGCGGATGGGGTGGCCTTGCCGCTTTCGTCGGCTTCACGCTGCCCTCGGCCCTGCTGATGTTTGCCTTCGCCGCGCTGAGTGCGCGCATGTCCGGCGCGCCGGGCCAGGCGGCGATTCACGGGTTGAAACTGGTCGCCGTGGCAGTGGTCGCCCAGGGCCTGCTCGGCATGGCGCGCCGGCTCACGCCGGACCTGCCGCGCCTGCTGCTCGCCGCGCTTGCCGCCCTGCTGATCGCGATCGGCGGCAACGCATGGATGCAATTGCTGGTGGTCGCCCTCGGTGCGGCGCTGGGCCCGTGGCTGTGCCGCACGGTCACGGCGCGCCCGGGCGACCGCCTGGTTCTGCAGCATGGACGTCGTGGCGGCATCGCGCTGCTGGCCGTGTTTGCCGTCCTGTTGCTGCTCTCGCTGGTGCCGTGGTCCGGTGCGCCACCATGGGCCCAGGTGACGGCGGGGTTCTACCGTGCCGGCGCGCTGGTGTTCGGCGGCGGTCACGTGGTGCTGCCCTTGCTGAAACAGACCGTGGTCGATCCGGGCTGGCTCGATGGCAACAGCTTCCTCGCCGGCTACGGTGCAGCCCAGGCGGTACCCGGCCCGATGTTCAGCCTCGCGGCATTCCTTGGCGAACGTATCGGTATCGGCCACAGCGGCGCACTCGGCGCCACGGTCTGTCTGCTGGCGATCTTTCTGCCGGGGCTGCTGCTGGTTTCCGCCGCCTTGCCGTTCTGGCAGGCGCTCGCCGCGCGGAATGACGCCGCACGCGTGCTGGCCGGCGTCAACGCCGCCGTGGTCGGCCTGCTCGCCGCCGCGCTTTACGACCCGGTGTGGATCAGTGCCGTGCATCGCCCGCTCGATGCCGCAATCGCGCTGAGCGCCTTCGCCCTGCTCGCCTGGGCACGCTGGCCGGCACTTGCCATCGTCGGATGGTGCGTGATGGCGTCCCTGCTCACGGTACCGTTCTGAAGGCTCAGGCCAGCGCGTGGTCGTGCACCCCCTTGACCGCCCGGCCCGACGGATCGGCCGCGTTCGCGAACGCCGGATCCCACGCCAGCGCCGCCGGCGAGGAGCAGGCGATCGACTTGCCGCCGGGCACGGTCGCGGCGCAGGCCTCGCCGGGGAAGTGTTGCTCGAAGATGCGCCGGTAGAAGTACGCCTCCTTGGTCGCCGGCGTGTTGAACGGATAGCGCGCCGCGGCCGCGGCGAACTCGCGGTCGCTGACCGCCTGCTCCGCGTGCGCCTTCAGCCCGTCGATCCAGCCGTAGCCGACGCCGTCGCTGAACTGCTCCTTCTGCCGCCACAGGATCGAATCCGGCAGCGCGCCGTTGAACGCTTCGCGCAGTACCGCTTTCTCGATGCGGCCCCGCCCCGCCATCTTGTGCGCGGCATCGAGGCCCATCGCCACGTCGATGAACTCCAGGTCGAGGAACGGCACGCGCGCCTCCACGCCCCAGGCCATCATCGCCTTGTTCGCGCGCAGGCAGTCGTAGCTGTGCAGCGCGTCGAGCTTGCGCACGGTTTCCTCGTGGAACGCCTCGGCCGACGGCGCCTTGTGGAAGTACAGGTAGCCGCCGAAGATCTCGTCGCTGCCTTCGCCCGATAGCACCATCTTCACGCCCATCGCCTTGATCCGCCGCGCCAGCAGGTACATCGGCGTGGCGGCACGGATGGTGGTGACGTCGTAGGTCTCGATGTGGCGGATCACCTCGGGCAGCGCGTCCAGCCCTTCCCAAAAGGTGTAGACGAAGCCGTGATGCACGGTGCCCAGCGCCTCGGCGGCGACCTGCGCAGCGGCCAGGTCGGGTGAGCCGTCCAGCCCGATCGCGAACGAATGCAGGCGCGGCCACCAGGCCTCGCTGCGGTCGTCGTCCTCGACCCGCTCGCGCGCGAACTGCGCGGCGCAGGCGGCGACCAGCGACGAATCCAGCCCGCCGGAGAGCAGCACGCCATACGGCACGTCGGTCATCAGCTGGCGATGCACGGCCTGTTCGAACGCCTTGCGCAAGGCCGGCGCGGCCACGTCATGGCCGCGCGTGGCGGCGTAGTCGCGCCATGGCCTGGCGTAGTAGCTGCGCAGTTCGCCGCTGGCGCTGTCGTAGACATGACCTGGAGGGAACGGCGCCACGTCAGCGCACACGCCGACCAGCGCCTTCATCTCCGAGGCCACGCACAGGCGGCCTTGCGCATCGTGTCCCCAGTACAGCGGGCAGACGCCGATCGGGTCGCGCGCGATCAGGTAACGCTGCGCCTCGCCGTCCCACAACGCGAACGCGAAGATGCCGTTGAGCCTGCCCACGAAGTCACTGCCCTGCTCGCGGTACAGCGCGTTGATCACCTCGCAATCCGAGCCGGTGGTGAAGTCGTACGTGCTGGCCGCGCGCAGCTCGCGGTGGTTGTAGATCTCGCCGTTCACCGCCAACGCCAGCGCGCCGTCGCGCGAACGCAGCGGCTGCGCGCCGCTGGCCGGGTCGACGATGGCCAGCCGCTCGTGCACCAGGATCACCCCGGCGTCGACGAACACCCCGCTCCAGTCCGGCCCGCGATGACGCTGGCGCTGCGACAGTTCCAGCGCCTGCCGGCGCAGCGCCGCCAGGTCGTCGCCCGGCTGCAGGTCGAACATTCCGAAGATCGAACACATGACCATTCCCCTCATCGTTGATCAAAAACACAGACGCAGAAACGACGAAGGCCCGCACTGGGCGGGCCTTCGTCGCGTATTCAATGAAAACTTGCTGCTACGCGCGGGCCCGCCAACGGTTGGCGTTATTGTTCGCGCAATTATTGTTGTTGCCGGCCAACATGAAGCCCTGCGCGGAAAGCGCAGTGGGTTTCGGGAAGCTGGCGACAACGGAATGCATGGGCGGACTTGAACAGATTCGCCCGTCGCCCGCAAGTGCATGCGGCGCGAGATGACGCAGCCTCGTGCTTGCCGCTACATTGCCGCGAATGAGCCATGACGAAACAAGGATGTCCGCTCGATCCGCCGAGCAGGGGGAGCCGATCCCGCCCGGCGGTCGCCCACTGCGATGGTCGGTGCGCCTGCTGGCCCGGCTGTTGCGCGGCTTCTATTTCCGCCACGTCCACATCGTCGGCGCACGTCAGCACCCGGCACAGCCGCGCGGCGGCCGGCTGATCGTCAGCAGCCATCGCAACGGCGCGATCGACGGCTATACGGTGCTGCGGGCCTTCCCCGGCGTGCAGGGACTGGTGTCGGTGCAGCTGCTGCAACACCCGCTGCTACGCTGGATGTTCGACGGCATTGCGGTGGTACGTGAGAAGGATCGCCAGCGATACGGGATTCGACGCGCCACGTTCGCCAACCCCGTGGACGCGGGTTGCGCGCAGCTGCGTGCGGGCGGCGATCTGCTGATTTTCCCTGAAGGCAGCAGCGAATGGAGCCATCGACCACTGCCCTATCAGCGCGGTGCTGCGCGCATCGCCCGGACCATGTTGGCCGAAGGAGCGTCGCTGGAACTGGTGCCGCTGGGTTTGCACTATCGGGCACCGGACCAGTTCCGCTCCGATGTCGAAATCCTGGTTGGCGCTCCGCTGGAACTGCCGACGCGAGCCGGCGAGGAAACGGACCGCGACTGGGAATGGCGGATTCATCAGGCGATCGCCGAGGCCCTTGATGCGGTATCAGTGAACTGCCCCGATCCCGCCGGCCTTGCTGTCGCCGAAGCGCATGCGACGACTGTGGCAGCGAGCGGCGGATCCTATGCGCAAGCTTTCATCGACGCGCAGCAGCATCTGCAAACACACCAGCCGTTACCGACCGCACTACCGAGCCAACCGATGCGCGCATGGCCGTTGGATTGGCTCGGCGTGGCCGCCTTCGTGCTGCTGGCCGCACCGGTGCTGTTGATCGGGCGAATCGCCGGCGGCAAGGCCGATGCACGCAATACGGTCAGTTTTTTCCGCATGGCCGGTGGCCTGGTTGCAGCACTGTTGTGGCTGCCGTGCCTGCTGTTGGCGACTTACGGCTGGCCGCTGCCGATGCTTGCGCTGTGGTGCGCGGCCGCACTGGGTTGGTGGCGCTGGCCAAACGTAATGCACAGGAATGCGCAATGACGATGACACGACTGGAACGCTGGGTCGGCTACGCCTTCGTGGCCGAACTGCTGTTGATCCTGGTGCTGGGAAGCATCGGCGCATGGCAATTGGGAGACCGGACCTTGCAGGTCAGCAGCGTGCTTGGCGGCATCGCGTGGTGTGCGCTGATCTTCGTCACTCTGGCACCGCCTGCCAGCTCCCGCTCAAGCTGGAAAGGTACGCTGCAATTTGTTGCCTGCTGGCTGATCTTCCCGTTGTTCAAAGCGATCCGCGACGTGTTCATCACGCACACCGCCGATGCCGCGCTGCTGGCGCTGGACCGGCACCTGTGGGGTGGTCTGAGCCTGCCGGAGCACCTGCTGGGATGGGAGCGGCCATGGCTGTCGGAACTGCTCAGCGGCGGCTATTTTCTGTTCTATTTCGTGGTGCTGCTGCCGGCGATCGCGTTCAGCGTGCGCCATCGCAGCCGCGAAGCTGCGACGTTCTTTTTCGGGCTGACCTCGATGTATCTGGTCGGCTTCGCCGGTTACATGCTGGTGCCGGCCGGCGGGCCGTATATCGCCTTTCCCGAAACCTTCCCCTACCCGGTGCACGGCGGCGCGATGACAGCCTTGCTGGCCGGCGTGGTCAAGGCCGGCATCACCGGCATGGATGTATTTCCCAGCCTGCACAGCGGTATCGGCGTGTACGTACTGGGCTTCTTCGCGCTGGGCGGCTACCGGCGCATTGCGTTATTGCTGGCGCCGATCATCCTGGCGCTGGTCGTCGCCACGCTCTATCTGCGCTATCACTACGGCATCGACGTGTTGTGCGGAATCGCTCTCGCCACTGTCGTGCTTACCCTCGTTCAACGCTACTGCAAGGAAGGTCAGGCATGAGCCAGTTGTTCGCATTCACCGATCCGCAAGCGGCCGAACATGCCATCAGCGGTGGCAAGGGCGCGAACCTGGCACGGGCCGCGCAGCATCTGCCGGTGCCGCCCGGGATCGTGGTCGGCAGCGAGGCTTACCGCACCTTCGTGGCACCGTTGCGCGACACGATCCGTGCCGTGCTGGACGACGCTGCGCTCGACCACGCCGCACGCAGCGAACGCATCCAGACCCTGCTGTTGGCACAGCCGTTGCCGTCCTCGCTGCGCGATGAACTGGCTGCGAAGATGGGCGTGCTCGGACTGGCCGACACGCCGGTGGCGGTGCGCTCGTCCGGCACCCTGGAGGACCTGCCCGGCGCCGCGTTCGCCGGCCAGCACGACACCTTGCTCGGCATCCGCGGCGCCGACGCCGCCGTCGATGCGATCCGCCGCTGCTACGCCTCGCTGTGGAACGCGCATGTGCTGCCGTATCGGGAGCGGATGGGGCTGGATCACCTGGACGCGGCGATGGCCGTGGTGGTGCAGAAGATGGTGCAGGTGGGCGAACGCGAGGCGGCCGGCGTGGCGTTCTCGATCGACCCGGTGCGCGGCGCGCTGGACCAGGTGCTGATCAACGCCGCGTTCGGGCTCGGCGAAACCGTGGTCGGCGGCGAGGAGCCGGTCGACGAGTACCGGCTGCAGCGCAGCGACCTGGCCGAAGTCGAGGCGGTGATCGCTGAGAAGTCGCACGCGCTGGTGACCGCTGCCGCGAACGGCACCCGCCAGGTGGCATTGCCTGCGGAACAGGCGAACTCCCCCGCCCTCGACGCCGACCAACGCCGTGCCGTGGCGCAGCTCGCGCTGGCGGCCGAGCAGCACTTCGGCTTCCCGCAGGACATCGAATGGGCCTGGCAGGACGGCAAACTGTACCTGCTGCAATCCCGCGCCGTGACACGCATCCCGCCGCGCTGGACCCGCGACGAATCGGCCGAACGCTTTCCCACCCCGGTCACCCCGCTGACCTGGGACCTGTGCGAAGCCGGTTTCCACGCCTCGCTCAACCACAGCTTCAAGCTGATGGGCCTGCCACCGTTCGGCGACAAATGGTTCGCCATGCGCGACTACTACATCTACGGCAACCAGAATGCGGTCGAGCTGTACAGCGGGCGCACGCCCACGCGCCTGCTCAAGGACGTGGAAAGCATCCGCGCCGCGCTGCCGCAGATCGCCGCGCAGTTCGCCTGGGTGCAGGAACTGCCGGTGCGCTGGATGCGCGACCTGGACACCTACCTGATCGGTATCGGCGCGCTGATGCGCGAACCGCTGGACGGCCGTCCGTTGAACGAGCTGTGGGATTACGTGCTGCGCATCAACGCGCTCGGCGCCAGCTATTTCCTGCCGAACATCGCCATCTCGCTGACCCAGCGCACGCTGTATGTGGGCCTGCAGCAGATGCTGCAACTGGCGCTGCCGGCCGAACAGGCGCAGCAGGTGTTCGACCAGTTGCTGGCGGTGACCGACACCAAGACCGGCCAGGTCAATGCCGAACTGTGGTCGCTGTCGCGGCTGGCGCGCATGGATGCCGCCCTGCATGCGCGGCTGCGCAGCGGCCCCAGCGTCGAACTGCTGGACGAGCTGGCGCAATACCCCGCCTTCCAGGTCGAGTTCCAGCGCTTCCTCGCCCGCCACGGCCACCGCGAGCTGGATTTCGATGCCTACCATCCAACCTGGGTCGAGGCACCGCAAATCGTGCTGGACCAGTTGAAGATGCTGGTCGATCGGCCCAACGAGGATCGCGCCGCCGCCGAACTCCGCCAGAAGGCCGCGCAGGCGGCGATGGAACACAATGTGCTCAGCCATGCACCGGAGGAATTGCGCTACCTGGTGCACGAGGTGATCCGGCTGGCCCGCGCGTACACCGCGCTGGACGACCTCGAGCACTACCAGACCACCCGCCTGCACCTGCCGTTCCGGCGCGGCCTGAAGGCGATCGGCGCGCAGTTGGTCGAGCGTGGCGTGCTGGGCGATCCGATGGACGTCTATTTCGTGCCGCTGGCGATACTCGACCGTGCCCTGCGCAGCGGCGAATTGGCCACGGTCACGCCAGCCGCCGCGCAGCACAAGGCTGGCTATCAGGCCGCCTGCGGACGCACGCCGGACTGGATCTTCGGCGAGGCGGAGCCGGTCGAGGTGGACGGCACGAACGTGCTCAAGGGCTTGGGCGGCAGCCCCGGCATCGTCGAAGGCGAAGTGTTCATGGTGCGCAGCCCAGAGGATTTCCCGCACTTCCCGAAGGATGCGATCCTGGTTGCGCGCACCACCAACCCGGCGTGGACGCCGCTGTTCTACCAGGCCGGCGGCGTGATCACCGAAAGCGGCGGCCCGCTCTCGCACGGCGCGGTGACCGCACGCGAACTGGGCCTGCCGGCGGTGATGAGCGTGCGCCACGTGATGCGCCTACTCGGCAACGGGCAGCGCGTGCGCATCGACGGGCGCAACGGCACGGTGCAGATACTTTGAGGCGGCTCAGCTCGTCGCGGTGATCCAGCGGGTGGCTTCTTCGATTTCCGCGCCGTGGAACAGGCGGAACTGCGCCGGGATGGCAAAGCTGAATGCCGTCGCGGTGCCGCGCAACCAAGGCACGTCGGTGACCAGCGCGACGCGATCCCAGCCGCTGAAATGACGCATGCCCAGCTTGGCGTCGTCCCATATCGCGCGGGGGTCGAAGCCGGTGAAGTCATCGGCGGTGACATACAGCAGGCGCAGCTTGCGGTTCAGCGCGAACGCCGCCTCCACGTCCGGCACGATGACGTTTTCGTAATCTGCTGCCGTGACCTGGCCATGGGCGCGAAAACCCAGCGTGCCGGACGGCAGTCCTTCGATCAGTGAGATCACGGGCGTTCTCCATGGGTGAGTTGACCGCCAGTCTGGAGCAGGCCGCGTGAAAAACGCGCAAGGGCATCAGGCCGGTTCGATATGCCGCACTAGCAGACGCGGCGTCTCACGGCCCTGCCAGTCGTTGATGGTCAGCTCGTAGGCCGCACGCAGCCGTGGCGGTGGCGGCTGGCCGTGATACGCGTTGAACATCACCGCGTCATGCGGCGCGCCATCGCGCGGATCGCGCAGTTGCAGACGCAGGTGGCGCTCGCCCATCACCTTCCAGCCGGCGCACTCGAACAGGTTGTCGAACAGCGGCTCGGGGAACGCCTGTCCCCACGGTCCGGCCTCGCGCAGCTGGCGAGCCAGCGCCAGCGTGGCGGTACCGGCCGGCAACTCGCCATCGGTGTACAGCACCGCTTGCAGGCGCTCGGCGTCGATCAGCTCGCGCGCAATCGCGTCGAAGGCGGCGGCGAAGCGCGCGTAGTCGCCGGTCTTCAGGCTCAGCCCCGCGGCCATCGCGTGGCCGCCGAAACGCTCGATCAGGCCGGGTTGGCGCGCGTCGATCGCGGCCAGCGCATCGCGGATGTGGAAGCCGGGAATCGAGCGCGCCGAGCCGCGCAAATGGTCGGTGTCGTCCTCGCTGGCGGGGGCGAACGCGATCACCGGCCGGTGCAGCCGCTCCTTCAGTTTCGAGGCGACCAGACCGACCACGCCGGCGTGCCACGAGGGCTCGTACAGCGCCACGCCCACCGCATCGGTGTGGGTCAGGCCGGCGGCCATCACTTCGGCCTCGGCCACCATCGACGCCTGCAGGTCGCGGCGCTCGCGGTTGATCGCGTCGAGCTGCTCGGCGTAGCGGCGCGCCTGCGCCACGTCGTCGGTGAGCAGGCATTCCACGCCCAGGCGCATGTCCTCCAGCCGTCCCGCCGCATTCAGCCGGGGCCCGACGGTGAAAGCCAGGTCGGTGGAACACAGCGTCGCCACGCTGCGCTTGCCGGCCTCGACCAACGCGGTGATGCCGGCGCAGGCACGACCGCCGCGCATGCGCTGCAGGCCGGCTTCGACCAGCACGCGATTGTTGAAATCCAGCGGTACCAGGTCGGCCACCGTACCCAGCGCGACTAGATCGAGCAACGACGACAGATCCGGCTTCGTGTCGCCAAACGCGCCCTCTTCGTACAACCTCGCGCGCAAGGCCAGCAGCAGGTAGAACATCACGCCCACGCCGGCCAGCATCTTGCTCGGGAACGGGTCGCCAGCCAGGTTCGGATTGACCATCGCATCGCACGCCGGCAATTGCTCGCCAGGCAGGTGATGGTCGGTGACGATCACGCGGATGCCGCGCGCCTTCGCCGCGGCCACGCCGGCGATGCTGGCCACGCCGTTGTCGACCGTGACGATCAGCTGCGGCGTCGGCTGCAGCGAGGCGACCAGCGCCGGGCTCAAGCCGTAGCCATGCACGAAGCGATTCGGAATGGCGTAGCTCACCCGCCGCGCGCCGAGCAGGCGCAGGCCGCGCATGGCCACCGCGGTGCCGGTGGCGCCGTCGCAGTCGTAGTCGCCGGCGATCAGGATCGACCAGTCGTCGCGGATCGCCTCGGCCAGCAGTTCCACCGCCTGCGCCATGCCGCCCAGCAATTGCGGCGACAGCATCCGCGCCAGCCGGTGTTCGACCTGGCCCGGTTCCAGCACGCCGCGCGCGGCGTAGACCTGCTGCAGCACCGGATGCACCGAGGCCGGCCAGCCGTGCGGCACGCCCTTGCTCTCGCGCCGGCGCAGTTGCAGCACGCTCAACGCCCTGCCCCGCGCCAGAAGCGCCAGCGATGCCACGGCTGGTGCCGCCAGCGTTCGCCGCTGGCGAAGTGCAGCACGACGGACTGGCGGTCAAGCAGCGACAGCAACGTCGACCACCAGCGCGAGGCGATCTCGTGCGCCGGCAGATCCTGCAGATCGATCAGCCAGCCTGCCCCGCCGGCAGCAACCGCGTCGGCCGTGCGCGACTGCTGGGCGATGCCGGCGCGTGCGGCCAGCGCGCGCAGCAGCAGGTCGTCGCCGACCACGCCCAGCACCTTGCCGGGCAACGCATCCGGCAGGCGACCGCCGCCCCACAGCCACAGGCTGTTGACCGGCGCCTGTCCACGCGCCTGCCGCCTGGCATTCAGCGGATGCTGGTGCAGCAGTACCTGGACGTCATTGAGCAAGACCCGCCAGCGGCGTCCTTCCGAGCCCTGCGGCAGATGCTGCGCCAGATCCTCGCCCAGCGCCTGCTCGGGCGCGGCGAAACCGGGCAGCGGCGTATCGCCCGGCAGACGCAGGTGCCAATGATCCGGGGTGGAAATCTCCAGTCGCATGCCGGCCTCGTCGAACACCGGTCGCAGCGGCTCGGCCAGCGCCTGCGCCTCGTCCATGCCCAGCTGCATCTGGCCGCAAGCCAGCAGGCGCACGCCGTTCATGTCGGGCTGCACCCAAGCCGGATCGGCTGACAGCCAGGTGCCATCCGCCGCATCGCCGGCGAGAAACTCGCGGGTGATCGCCGCCGCAGGCACGTCGGCGCCGACGCCGGGGAAGTGATCGCCGAGGCCGCCCAGATAGCCGACGCCGCCATCCGGCAAACGATCGGCACGGGGCAGCCATTCGCGCAGCGGGTGGGCCGGTTCGAAATGCGCCAGCGCGGGCAGCCATAGTTGCAACGATTGCTCCGGCGTCGGCATGTCTAGGCTTCCAGTTGTTCGACCAGTGCCAGCCACTCGGTTTCCAGCGCTTCCTTCTCGCGGCGCAGTTCGGTCTGGCGCTGACTCAGCCGCATCATCTCGCTGGTCGGACCGTTGTAGGTGGCGGGGTCGGCCAGCTGGGTTTCCAGTGCGGCCAGTTCGGTGTCGATCGTGGCGGTGCGGGTCTCGATCTTCTTCACCCGCTGACGCGCGGACTTCTCGTTCTCGCGCTGCGCAGCTGCCTGGCGGCGGCGCTCCTCGGGCGTGGCTTCTGGTACTACCTTGACCACCACCGGCTTGGCCGCCGCCACGGTCTTCGCTGCCTTCTTGCTGGCGGCGCCGCGCGTTTTCAGCCAGCGCGCATAGTCGTCCAGGTCGCCGTCGAAGCTTTCCACCACGCCGTCGGCGACGCGCCAGAAGCTGTCGCAGACCATGCCGAGCAGATGGCGGTCGTGCGAGACCAGCACCAGCGCGCCGTCGAAGTCGGCCAGCGCATCGGCCAGCGCCTCGCGCATGTCCAGATCCAGATGGTTGGTCGGCTCGTCGAGCAGCAGCAGGTTCGGCTTGTCCCACGCGATCAGCGCCAGCGCCAGGCGCGCACGCTCGCCGCCGGAGAAACCATCGACCGACTCGAACGCGCGGTCGCCGGCGAAATTCCAGGTGCCGAGGAAATCGCGCATGACCTGGTTCGCCACGCCAGGCGCCTTGTCCTGCAGATGATCGAGCGGGCTGGCGCCTTCGCGCAGGCTTTCCACCGTGTGCTGGGCGAAGTAGCCGATCTTCAGGTCCTTGTGCGCCTTGCGCTCGCCGCTGAACGGTTCGAGTTCGCCGACCAGGGTCTTGACCAGGGTGGACTTGCCGGCGCCGTTCGGGCCGAGCAGGCCGATCCGTTCGCCCGCCTCGATGCTGAAGCGCACGTCGGCCAGCACGATGTTCGCCACCTCGTTCGCGTGCGTGGACGGATCGGCCAGGTAGCCTGCTGTGATGTCCTCCAGTTGCAGCATCGAATCGGGCAGTCGCCCGGGCGCAGGGAACTGGAAGCTGAAGGGGCGTTCGGCACGCACCGCCTCGGTGCCGGCCAGCTTCTCCAGCCGCTTCATCCGCGACTGCGCCTGCTTGGCCTTGCTGGCCTTGGCCTTGAAGCGGTCGACGAAGGACTGCAGGTGCGCGCGCTCGGCCTGCTCGCGTTCGTGCGAAATCTGCTGCTGGCGCAACTGCTCGGCGCGCAGGCGTTCGAACGCGCTGTAATTGCCGGTGTACAGCTTGGCCTTGCCGTCGTTGAGATGCAGCGTGTGGGTGATCACGCCGTCGAGGAATTCGCGGTCGTGCGAGATGATCAGCAAGGTGCCCTGGTAGCGGCGCAGCCACTCTTCCAGCCACAGCACGGCGTCGAGATCGAGATGGTTGGTCGGCTCATCCAGCAGCAGCAGGTCGGACGGGCACATCAGCGCGCGCGCCAGGTTCAGCCGTCCACGCCAGCCGCCGGAGAATTCCTTCACCGCGCGCTCGTGCGTTTCCGGCGGGAAACCCAGGCCATGCAGCAGGCGGCCGGCACGGGCGCGGCCGTCGTAGCCGTTCAGTTCCTCGATACGGTGATGCGCCTTCGCCATCGCCTCCATGTCGCCACGATCGCCGGCGTCAGCCTCGTCGCGCATGGCGGCGGCCAGTTCCTCGTCGCCGCCCAGCACGTAGTCGATCGCCGCGTCCGACAGCGCCGGGGTTTCCTGCGCCACCGAGGCCAGCCGCAGCTTGGCCGGCATGTCGAGATCGCCGGCATCGCTCTCCAGGCTGCCCTGCAGGGCAGCGAACAGGCTGGATTTGCCGCAGCCGTTGCGGCCGATCACGCCCAGCCGCCAACCGCTCTGGATCACCAGGTCGATGTCGGAAAGCAGCAGCCGGCTGCCGCGGCGCAAGGCGAAATGTCGAAAGGAAATCATGGAAAGCCTGGATCGGAACTGGGCAGGCAGTCGCCCGCAGCCGCCCATAATAGCGGCGATGGCGCTATTCTCGGCGAACCGGCTGGCGCTGCCGCGCGATGACGAATGCCGAACCCATCGCAATCGGCGGCCATCGGCATGGCGCAGCACAAGCGGTTCTGCTACAACGACGCCGCATACAGCCTTGTATGGAGAGGGGAGCCATGGTCAAGTTCACGAGCAGTTTGCCGATCGTCATCATGCTGGCCGCTGCCGGCCTTGCTGCGCCACAGCCGGCCAGCGCGGCGCAATCGCGGACGGAGCATGGCGACAGCCTGCTGATCCATCGCGTACAGCAGGAAAAGGACATGAACCTGCCCCCCCGCGGGCTGAGCATGGCCCAGGTCGAGAAAACCTGGGGTGCGCCGCAGCGCAAGCTGTCGCCGCGCGGCGGCGACACGAAGAAGCACCCGCAGATCAACCGCTGGGAGTACTCGAACTTCATCGTGTATTTCGAGCACAGCCACGTGATCCATGCGGTGCTGAACACGCCGGCCGGCAACAATACCAATCCGGCGGCCGTCAACTGAGCTGACTTCCCACCGACGCGGCCCGTGGCGACACGGGCCGCGTCGTTCGTGTGCGCGGCCACCGCGTCGTACAATTTGCGGCCCTCACCCGCACGAGATCGCCCCGCATGACCGACCACTCCTTGCGCCTGCCGGCGGAATGGGAACCGCAGGCCGCCGTACTGATCGCCTGGCCGCATGCCGGCACCGACTGGGCCGAACGCCTGGCCGCGGTGGAAACCACCTACGTGGCGCTGGCGGCAGCGGTGACGCGGTTCCAGCAGCTGATCATCGTGGTGGCCGATGCCGCGCTGAAAGCCCATGCGCAGTCGCAACTGCGTGATGCCGGCGTGGATCTCGCGAAGATCCGTTTCGTCGAACTGCCGTACGACGACACCTGGCTGCGCGACTCCGGCCCGATCACCCTGATGGGCGGCGCGGCCGCCGATTCTCGACGATATTTCCAGCTCACCGACTTCCGCTTCACCGGCTGGGGCGGCAAGTTCGGCGCCGAGCAGGACGATGCGCTCGTCGCCGGTCTGGTCGACGCCGGCGTCTTCGGCGAGGCCGCCCACAAGCGCGTCGACTGGGCGCTGGAGGGCGGTGGCATCGAAAGCGACGGCGAAGGCAGCGTGCTCACCACCTGGCGCTGCCTGGCGCAGCGGCATCCGGAACAATCGCGCGAGGAGATGAGCGCGATCCTGCGCGACAGCCTGCACGCCAAGCGCGTGCTGTGGCTGGACTACGGCTACCTCGAAGGCGACGACACCGACGCGCACATCGACACGCTCGCCCGCTTCGCCCCGGGCGAGCGCATCGTGTTCCAGGCTTGCGACGATCCCGGCGACCCGCATCACGGCGAACTGCAGCGGATGGCCGCCGAGTTGGCGGCGCTGCGCACCGCCGATGGCCGCCCGTACCGGCTGTATCCGCTGCCATGGGCACAACCGGTCATCGACGAAGGCCGCCGGCTTGCCGCGTCCTATGCGAACTACCTGATCGTCAACGGCGCCGTGCTGGTACCCGCCTACGGCGACAAGGCGGATGACGAGGCCGCACGCATCATCGGCAGCGCTCACCCCGGCCGCGAGATCGTGCAGGTACCGTGCCGCCCGCTGATCTGGCAGAACGGCAGCCTGCACTGCATCACCATGCAGCTGCCCGCCGGGCTGGCCTGAGCCGCATCGGCTAAACTGTACGGTCTACGCCTGGCGACACGCCGAGGATTTACGCCGATGACCCGCAAGACCCTCAAGGTCGCGCTGCTGCAGGAAACCGACCGCGGCAGCCGCGACGCCAACCTGGACGCGATCGAAGCCGGCCTGCGCAAGGCCGCCGCGGCCGGCGCCGAGCTGGTGCTGCTGCAGGAGTTGCACAACGGCCCGTACTTCTGCCAGCACGAGTCGGTGGAGATCTTCGACCAGGCCGAGAGCATTCCCGGCCCGGGCACCGCGCGCATCGGCAAGCTGGCCGAGGAGTTGAAGCTGGTCGTCGTCGCCTCGTTGTTCGAGCGCCGCGCCGCCGGCCTGTACCACAACACCGCGGTGGTGTTCGATCGCTCGGCGGCCATCGCCGGCACCTACCGCAAGATGCACATCCCGGACGACCCGGCGTTCTATGAGAAGTTCTACTTCACCCCGGGCGACCTCGGCTTCGAGCCGATCGACACTTCGGTCGGCCGCCTCGGCGTGCTGGTGTGCTGGGACCAGTGGTATCCGGAGGCGGCACGCCTGATGGCGCTGGCCGGCGCCGAACTGCTGCTCTACCCCACTGCGATCGGCTGGGACCCGAACGACGAGCAGGCCGAGAAGGATCGCCAGCGCGACGCGTGGATCACCGTGCAGCGTGGCCACGCCGTAGCCAACGGCCTGCCGTTGCTGTCATGCAACCGCACCGGCTTCGAAGCCGATCCCTCGAGCGTGGGCGCCGGCATCCAGTTCTGGGGATCGAGCTTCGTCGCCGGTCCGCAGGGCGAGTTCCTGGCCCAGGCCGGCACCGATGCACGCGAACTGCTGGTGGCCGAGGTCGACCTGGCGCGCAGCGAGCATGTGCGGCGGATCTGGCCATTCCTGCGCGACCGGCGCATCGACGCGTATGCCGACCTGCTCAAGCGCTTCCGTGACTGAAGCCTCGCTCCATTGCTTGTTCCGCATGGCCGTCATCCCCATGCTTGGATTCCCCCCACGACCGGCCTGCTGATCGCATGAGTGTTCCCGAAACCGAAATCACCGCGTCGCCTGCCGCCTTGCAGGGCCAGCCGATCGAGCGCGTGCAGCGCGACGGCGTGGAATACGTGGTGCTGGGTACCGCGCACGTCTCGCGCAGCAGCATGGAAGCGGTCGATGCCCTGCTGGCAAGCGAACACTTCGATGCCGTGGCGGTGGAACTGTGCGACAGCCGCGCGCAGAGCATGCGCGATCCGGAAGCGTTCAGGCAGCTGGACCTGTTCAAGGTGATCCGCCAGGGCAAGGCCGGCATGGTCGCCGCCAGCCTGGTGCTGTCGACGTTCCAGAAGCGCCTGGCCGACCAGTCCGGCATCCAGCCAGGCGCCGAGATGAAAGCGGCGATGGACGGCGCCGAGCAACGCGGCCTGCCGTTGTGGCTGATCGACCGCGAAGTCGGCACCACGCTCAAGCGCGCCTGGCGCAGCGTGGGTTTCTGGCAGCGCTTCGGTCTGCTCGGCGGCCTGCTGGCCAGCGTGTTCGACCGCGAGGACATCGAACAGGGCGAGATCGAGAAACTGAAACAGGGCGACCTGCTGGAAAGCGCGTTCAGCGAATTCGCCAGCGGCTCGAAGCCGCTTTACGACAGCCTGATCGGCGAACGCGATGCGTTCATGGCCGCACGCCTGCGCGAGGAAGCGGCCCGCCCGACCATGGTGGAAAACCGCCGCGTGCTGGTGGTGATCGGCGCCGGCCATCTCAAGGGGTTGTGCACGCTGCTGCGCGAACAGCAGGGCGATCCCGCCAGCAAGGTCGCCGAACTGGCCATCTTGCCGCCGAAGGCACGCTGGCCGAAATGGTTGGCCGCTACCCTGGTGCTGCTGGTGTTCGCCGCGATCGCCTGGGCGTTCCACCAGAACACCGCACTGGGCACGCAGGCATTGCGCGACTGGGTGTTGTTCACCGGCGGTTTCGCCGCGCTCGGCGCCGTGGCCGCCGGAGCCCATCCGCTCAGCATCCTCGCCGCCTTCATCGCCGCGCCGATCAAGCCGTTTCGCCCCGGCATTCCGGCCGGCGGCATCAGCGCGATGGCCGAAGCCTGGGTGCGCCGCCCGCGGGTGGCCGATTTCGACACCTTGCGCGACGACATCGTGCACTGGAGCGGCTGGTGGAAGAACCGTGTCGCGCGCACCTTGCTGAATTTTTTCCTGGTCAGCGTGGGCACGATCATCGGCGAGTACAGCGCCGGCATCCACATCTTCAAGAGCCTGCTCTGACCACGGCTGCGTGACGAGCGGCCGCGAAGCGCATGCTACGATGCGCGCCGCCTGCAGGCTCCCTGCAAACGCATTTCGATATCCGGCCCGGGTGGCGAAACTGGTATACGCAAGGGACTTAAAATCCCTCGGCCGCAAGGCCATGCGGGTTCGATCCCCGCCCCGGGCACCAACGACCGCTTGATGCCCGATCAAACGATGGAGTGCGGCGAATGTCGCCGCACTCCACGATGACGCCTTGCCTGGATCAGGCCGCCGCGTCCTTCAGCTTCTTCAGCGGGCGGATCTTGACCTTGACCGACGCCGGCTTGGCGGCGAACCACTGCTCTTCCTTGGTGAACGGGTTGATGCCCTTGCGCTTCGGCTTGGCCGGCACGCTCACCGCGGTGATCTTCAGCAGGCCGGGCAACTGGAACGAACCGGCGCCCTTCTTGTGCACCGAACCGGCGACCGCGCCTTCCAGCGCGGCGAGCACGGCGCGAACATCCTTGGCGACCACGCCGCTGGCTTCCACGATGTGCGCCACCAGGGTGGACTTGTTCAGCGCTTCCTTGATCGGCTTCGGAGCGGCCGGTGCAGCTTTCGCCTTCGGTGCCGGCTTGCTCTTGGCCGCTGCTTTCTGCGTCTTTGCCATGAATTTCCCCCTCGTCTACGTGGTGATGGATTGGTTGCATTGCCTCACGGCACGCTGAATGTAGGGGAATTCAGCGGTGCCGCCAACGGGTCGGACGACAAAAAACGTTTCCCGGTCGCAAAATCTTCAGCAAGACAACCGGCGGCACCCGCTATTCCGCATTCCGCCAGGCTTGGCGTACGCTATCGGCCACGTGGCGCACAGGTCAGGATGCCGTGGAAGAGGATGGCGGATGCAGGATCTAGCAAACCACCTCAACTTCGGCTACTTCACCGCGGCCCTGCTGGCGACCGCAGCCGTGGCATTCGGGGCAGGCGTGCAGTTTCTGGTGATCGGTGTGCGCCAACGGCGCGACCCCACGCATCTGGCCTTTGCCGTGCTGTGCCTGTGCATCGCCACGCTGGCCTGCTCGAACGCCGTGATGGACGCTGCCGACAGCCCGGCGCTGGCGATCCTGGCGCTGCGCATCCTGTGCGCCGCGGCCGTGCTCGCACTCCCCGCGCTGATGCTGTTTGTCGGCGGCTACACCGGCAGACCGGTCGACCGCTACCTGCTCGGAACCGTGTGCGCGCTGTCGCTGTGGCTGTTCTGGATCAACCTGCACTCGCCGTACAGCATGCTCGATACCACCCTGCACGAAGCCGCTCCGACGGTGTTGCCATGGGGAGAAGCGCTGTACACCCTCGAAGGCACTCCCTCGGCATGGGGTCATGCGTTTCGCTGGCTCAGCTATGCCATCTTCCTGTGGGCGATGTATCGCGCGGCACGACAATACCGCGACGGGCAGCGCCTGCGCGGCGCCATGCTCGGCGTCTGCCTGCTGATCCAGTTCCTGGCCTTGCTGTGGGGCGCCATCGTGGTCAACACGCTGGGCAAGCCCTACCCGTCGATCGACGCCTTCGCGTTCCTGTCATTCGTGCTGCTGATGAGCCTGCTGCTGGCCAGCCAGATGCACTCGCACGCACTGCAGCTCGAGCGCACCGCCAGCGAGCTCCGTGCCGAAGCCGAGATCCGCCGCGAAGCCGAACTCGACCTGCGCCATGCCGCCTACCACGATGCCCTGACCGGCCTGCCCAATCGCCTGCGCGCGCTGTACATCCTGGCCGACCTGCTCGCGGATGCGGCGCAGTCCGATCAGTATGGCGCCGTGCTGATGATCGACCTGGACAACTTCAAGACCATCAACGACTCGCTTGGCCATCATGCCGGCGACCGCGTGCTGGAGACCATCGCCGACAGCCTGCTCGCCGCGGCGCCCAGCGCATCCACCGTGGCCCGGCTCGGCGGCGACGAATTCGTGGTGCTGCTCGGCACCCTTGACGAGGATGCCGACACCGCGGCCACGCGGGCCATGCAGGTCGCCGAGCGTATGCTTGAACGGCTGGCGACACCGCTGGCGATCGACAGCCGGGTGCTGGGCATCGGTGCGAGTATCGGCGTGGCGGTATTCCCGAACCTGGATGCGGGGGCGGCCGACATCATCCGTTGCGCCGATATCGCGCTGTACCGCGCCAAATCCGCTGGGCGCAATGCGGCACGGCTGTTCCTGCCGCATATGCAACGCGACGCGGACGCCCGCCTGGAACTGGAACGCGGCCTGCGCACGGCACTGGAGCGCCAGGAATTCTCGTTGCGCTTCCAGCCGCAGGTCGACATGCGCGGAAGACCGGTGGGCGCGGAGGCCTTGCTGCGCTGGAAGCACCCTAGGCTGGGCGAAGTGTCACCGGCCACGTTCATCCCGGTGGCCGAGGAAACCGGCCTGATCCATGCCCTGGGCGCCTGGGTGATCGCCGAGGTCTGCAACCATGTCCGGGAATGGCGCCGGCTCGGCATGGATTTCGGCGGACGCATCGCGGTCAACGTCAGCCCCTGGCAGATCGCCCACCCGCAATTCGTGCCGAACATCGAGGCACAGGTGAAGGCGGCCGGCATCGAGCCATCCGCACTGACCCTCGAGTTGACCGAGAGCGCCCTGCTCAACGACTTCGATACGGCGCTGCGTACGCTGCACCAGCTTTCCGCCATCGGCTTTCGGCTGGCGCTGGATGATTTCGGCACCGGCTACTCGTCGCTGGCCTACCTGCAGCAATTGCCGCTGGACGAGCTGAAGATCGACCGCACCTTCATCAGTGCGCTGCAGCCGGCCATCACCGATCCGCTGGCAGGTTTCATCGTCGACATCGGCAGGCGCCTCGGCATGACCACGATCGCCGAAGGCGTCGAGACCCGGCAACAGAGAATCATGCTGGAAACGCTCGGCTGCGACATCGTGCAAGGCTATTTCATCAGCCTGCCGCTGACCGCAGACGATTTTCAGCGTTGGATGACCCGGCATGCAACGGCCAGCGAGGTCGCCGTCATCTCCGATTTCTAGGCGACAAAAAACCCGCCGTCGGCGGGTTTTCGGGGCTGGCTGGCAGCCCGTTGCGCAATGGAGGCCTAGGTCGGAATCGAACCGGCGTACGCGGATTTGCAGTCCGCTGCATGACCACTCTGCCACCAGGCCATTGCTTCGTGAAGCGCGACCATGATGATCGCAGGTTGCCTCTAAAAAACAAAACCCCGGAAAGCCGAGGTTCTGCATTGAAACTGGAGCGGGAAACGAGACTCGAACTCGCGACCCCGACCTTGGCAAGGTCGTGCTCTACCAACTGAGCTATTCCCGCATCGGAGCCGCGAATGATAGCAGAACGCGGTCCCTTGTGAATAGCTGCGACAGCGCTTTTCGATCCGGATTCCCGCGCCCTGCACCGACCCTGTGCACCGCTGAAACGACAAGGCCCCGAACGGATCGGGGCCTTGTCTGCAAACTGGAGCGGGAAACGAGACTCGAACTCGCGACCCCGACCTTGGCAAGGTCGTGCTCTACCAACTGAGCTATTCCCGCATTGGAGCCGCGCATTCTAATACGTGAAAGCGGATCGTCAAGCCCGTATCGATCGGGACATGCCCCGCCAATCAGATATCGTCGCTGCCCGCGGATGACTGCCCCGGCGTACCGCTGCTCAGGATCGGCCAGGCGGCGCGCAGGTAGTACAGGCCCGACCAGATCGTGAGCACGCCGGCGATCACCAGCAAGGCTTCGCCAATGTGGTACAGGCGCAGCGCTTCGGCGGCTTTCTCGTGCTGCACGATCAGCACCACCAGGGCGACCATCTGCATCACCGTCTTCAACTTGCCGATGAAGGCGACCTTGACGGTGGCGCGCATGCCGATCTCGGCCATCCACTCGCGCAGCGCGGACACGCTGATTTCGCGTCCCACGATCACCGCCGCGGTCACCGCCATCAGGACACCCGGCCAGCCGCCGCGATGCGATTCGACCAGCAGGAACAAGGTCACCGCCACCATCAGCTTGTCGGCGACCGGATCGAGGAACGCGCCGAATGCCGAAGTGAGGTTCATCCGCCGCGCGAGATAACCGTCGAGCCAGTCGGTGACCGCAGCCAGCACGAACACGATCGCCGCGGTGATGTTGTGGCCCGGAAACGGCAGGTAGAACACCACCACCATGACCGGCAGCAGAGCAACGCGGAAGAGGGTCAGCCAGGTCGGCAGGTTGATGTGCATGGTTCGTTCCAGTGATTTGCGCCAGTTTCGCATGCCGGCGCGCCACTGCCGAGTGAAGGCGTTCGCCGATGTTCAGCCATGCAGGCTGGCGTAGATGCGCCCGGCCAGGCCGCGGTCGATGCCCTTCACCTGCATCAGTTCCTCGACGCCGGCGCGCTCCAGGCCCTGCATGCCGCCGAACGCCTTCAGCAGCGCCGAACGCCGGCGCGCACCGATGCCTGGCACGTCCTCCAGCACGCTGCGTTCGCGCGCTTTCTCGCGCCGCTTGCGATGGCCGCTGATCGCGAAGCGATGCGCCTCGTCGCGCACCGCCGCGACCAGATGCAAGGCCGGCGATGACGAACCCGGATGCAGCTCGCGCCCGGGATTTCCCGCCTCGATCCGCGCCAGCACCAAGGTTTCCTCGCCGGCGCGCCGGCCCGGGCCCTTCGCCACGCCGACCACTTCGATGCCGTCGACGCCGAGTTCCCTCAGCACGTCCAGCGCCTGCGCCACCTGGCCGCTGCCGCCGTCGATCAGCAGGATGTCGGGGCGGGCGCCCTCGCCTTCGGCCACCTTGCGGAAGCGCCGAGTCAACGCCTGGTGCATCGCCGCGTAGTCGTCGCCCGGCGTGATGCCGGCGATGTTGAAGCGGCGGTAGTGCGATTTCTCCGGGCCTTCCGGCCCGAACACCACGCACGAGGCGACGGTCAGCTCGCCCATCGTGTGGCTGATGTCGAAGCACTCGATGCGCCGCGGCGGCGCCGCCAGCCCGAGCACCTTCTGCAAGTCGTCGAAACGCGTGCCCAGGGTCTGCCGGCTGGCCAGCCGCGCGGTCAGCGAGGCCTGCGCGTTGCGCTCGGCCATCTGCAGGAACTGTGCGCGCTCGCCGCGCACGCTGGACTTCAGCTCCACCGCATGGCCGGCGTGCTGGCCGAGCAGCTCGGCCAGGATCTCCTGGTCGGCCAGCGGCTCGCCCAGGATCAGCTCGCGCGGCACCGGCCGGTCCAGGTAGTACTGCGCGATGAACTGCGTCAGCACGTCGGCGGGCTCGGCATCCAGCGGCAGCCGCGGAAAGAAATCGCGCGTGCCCAGGCTGATGCCGTTGCGGAAGAACAGCACGCTGACGCAGGCCATGCCCGCCTCGATGCGGCAGGCGATCACGTCCATGTCGGCGCTGGCCCCCTGCACGTGGTGCTGCGCCTGCAACTGGCGCAGGGCGGCCACCTGGTCGCGCAGTTTCGCCGCACGTTCGAACTGCAGCGCCTTGCTGGCCTGCTCCATCGCCTCGGCCAGCTCGTCGATCACCGCGTTGCTGCGCCCTTCCAGGAACATTTCCGCATGGCGTACGTCGTTGCGGTAATCCTCCACGCTGATCAGCCCCACGCAGGGCGCGCTGCAGCGACCGATCTGGTACTGCAGGCAGGGCCGCGTGCGGTTGCGGAAGTAGCTGTCCTCGCACTGGCGCACCTTGAACAGCTTCTGCATCAGGCTGAGGCTTTCGCGCACCGCGTAAGTGCTCGGATACGGCCCGAAATAGCGTCCCGGCAGGTTCTTCGCGCCGCGATGGAAGGCCAGCCGCGGGTAGTCCTCGCCGCCGGACAGGTAGATGTACGGGTAGCTCTTGTCGTCGCGCAGCAGGATGTTGTAGCGCGGCTTCAGCGACTTGATCAGCTGCGATTCCAGCAGCAGCGCCTCGCCCTCGGTGCGCGTCACGGTGATCTCGACGCGGGCGATCTGCGCCACCATCGCCGCGATGCGCGGCTCCATCCGCGGCTTCAGGAAATAGCTGCCGACGCGCTTCTTGAGATTGCCGGCCTTGCCCACGTAGAGCAGCTCGCCGGCCGCGTCGAAATGACGATAGACGCCAGGCGAGGAAGTCAGCGTACGGACGAAGGCCTTGCCGTCGAAGGGGGGCGGTTGTGCGGACTGCATGGGATCATTCTAGTGGCGATGACCCATGCAGATGTGGCTCAATGCTGCGTGCGCAACCACAGCTCCGCGCGCTCCAGGTCGGTTTCGGTGTCGATGCCCGGCGGGAACGGCTCCGGAGTCAGCCGCACCGCGATCGCGTGGCCGTGCTCCAGCACGCGCAGCTGCTCCAGCGATTCGGTCTGTTCCAGCGGGGTACGCGGCAAACGGCTGTAGCGGTCCAGGAAGCCGGCCCGGTACGCATAGATGCCGATGTGCCGCAGGAACGGCGAGCCGGATGGCAGCGCGTTGCGGTCGGCGGCGAACGCATCGCGCGCCCACGGCAACGGCGCCCGGCTGAAATACAGCGCGCGGCCGTCGGCGGCACGCACCAGCTTCACCACGTTCGGGTCGAACAGTTCCTCGGCGTCGATGATCGGCGTGGCCAGGGTCGCCATCGGCGCGTCGTCGCCGGCCAGTGCCTGTGCCACCGCGCGGATGCCGGCGGCGGGCGCAAACGGTTCGTCGCCCTGCAGGTTCACCACGATGCTGTCGTCGGCCCAGCCATAGTGCTGCGCGCACTCGGCCAGGCGGTCGCTGCCCGAGGCGTGATCGTTGCGGGTCATGCAGACGTCCACGCCGTGCTGCCCGGCCAGTGCATCGGCGATGCGCGGGTCATCCACCGCCACCACCACCTGGCTGGCGCCGGCCTGCAGGGCGCGCTGTGCCACGCGCACCACCATCGGCACGCCGTCGATCGCGCGCAGCGGCTTGGCCGGCAGGCGGGTCGAGCCGTAACGGGCGGGAATGGCGACGATGAATGGAGGTACGACATTGGACATGAGGACGATCTTCAACCAGGAGGCAAGCCTTGCCGCAACGATACATGCACGGCGCGAACAGTTCAGCCCGCGCCGCGCAGCGCGAAGCCGCAGCCGTTGGCCAGCTCCAGGAAGCCGGGAAACGACGTGGCGACATGACTGCAGTCATTGACCCGCACCGGATCGGTGGCGACCAGTCCGGCCACCGCGAAACTCATCGCGATGCGATGGTCGAGATGGCTTTCCACCGTGCCGCCGCCGAGCCGGCCGCCATGGATGATCGCGCCGTCCGGTGTTTCCTCGATCGCCGCGCCGAGCGTGCGCAGGCCGCTGGCCATCGTGGCGATGCGGTCGGATTCCTTCACCCGCAATTCGGCCGCGCCGCGGATGACCGTCGTGCCGCTGGCCACCGCGGCGGCGATAAACAGCGCGGGAAACTCGTCGATCATGTCCGGCACCAGCGCCTCGGGCAGCTCGACGCCATGCAGCGGCGCGTGGCGCACCACGAGATCGCCCACCGGCTCGCCGCCAGCCTCGCGCTCCTGCTCGACCGTGATGTCCGCACCCATCAGGCGCAGCGCCTGCAGCAGGCCGGTGCGGCGCGGGTTGAGGCCCACGGCCGGCAGGCGCAATTCGGAGCCCGGCACGATGCTGGCGGCGACCAGGAAGAATGCGGCCGAGGAAAAATCGGCCGGCACCTCGACGTCGGTGGCATGCAGCGCGTGGCCGCCCTCGAGTTTCGCGCGGCCCGGTGCGAACGCGATCGGCCAGCCGAACGCGGCCAGCATGCGCTCGGTGTAGTCGCGGGTCGGGTGCGGTTCGATGACTTCGGTTTCACCGGCGGCGTACAGGCCGGCCAGCAGCAGCGCGGACTTCACCTGTGCGCTGGCCACCGGCAGTTCGTAGCGGATGCCTTGCAGCAGCTGGCCGCCATGCACGTGCAGCGGCGGCAGGCCGTCATGCGTGTCGATGCGCGCGCCCATCAGGTCCAGCGGATCGGTCACCCGGCGCATCGGCCGTTTCGACAGCGAGGCGTCGCCGACCAGGATGCTGTCGAACGACTGCCCGGCCAGCAGGCCGGTCAGCAGGCGCATGCCGGTGCCGGCATTGCCGCAATCCAGCGATTGCGCCGCGCCGCGCAGGCCGTGCAGGCCCACGCCATGCACCACGCGCTCGCCGGCCGACGGTGTGTCGATGCGCACGCCGAGCTGCGCCAGCACGGCGGCGGTGGCGCGGGTGTCCTCGCCTTCGAGGAAGCCGCGGATGCGCGACTCTCCCTCGGCGATCGCGGCCAGCATCAGCGCGCGATGCGAGACCGACTTGTCGCCGGGAACGCGCACGCTGCCGTGCAGCGGCCGACCCGGCCGGCTGCTCCAGTCCAGGCGAGCGTTCAAGGCAAGGCCACCGGGTAGGAGCCCAGCACGCGGATGGTGGCGGCCGATGCGCCGATGTCGTGCACCGCCGCCTGCAACGCCTCGCCGTCGATATGGCCGGAGACGTCGATGAAGAACGCGTATTGCCACTTGCCGGTATGCGCCGGCCGCGACTCGATGCGGTTCAGGCTGATGCCGTGCTTCGCGAACGGGCTGAGCACGTCGTACAACGCACCCGGCTTGTCGTTGACGGTGATCAGCAGCGAGGTGCGGTCGTTGCCCGACGGCGGGAACAGCGAACGGCCGATCACCAGGAAGCGCGTGGTGTTGTCGGCGCGATCCTCGATGCCCTTGGCCACGGTCTTCAGGCCGTAGACCTTGCCCGCCGTTTCGCCGGCGATCGCCGCCGCGTCGTCGGCGTGCCGGGCCAGTCGGGCGGCTTCGGCATTGCTGCCCACCGCGACGCATTCCACGTCGGGCAGGTTGATGCGCAGCCAGGTCTTGCACTGCTGCAGCGACTGCGCGTGCGCGTAGACACGGCGCACGTCCTCCAGTTGGCCGGTCAGCGAGTGCAGGCACTGGTGCACGCGCAACTCCACTTCACCGCAGATGGTCGCCTCGGAGGTGAGGAACATGTCCAGGGTGACCTGGATCATGCCCTGGCCGGAGTTCTCCACCGGCACCACGCCGAAGTCGGCATGCCCGGCGGCGACTTCCTGGAACACTTCCTCGATGCTGCCCAGCGGCAGCCCGTAGGCGGCATGGCCGAAATGCTTGCGCACGGCCTGCTCGCTGAAGGTGCCTTCCGGCCCCAGGAAGCCGATCTTCAGCGGATCCTCCTGCGCGAGGCAGGACGACATGATCTCGCGGAACAGCCGCACCATCTCGGCGTCGGACAGCGGGCCCTGGTTGCGGTCCACCACCATGCGCAGCACGTGGGCCTCGCGCTCGGGACGGTAATAGTCGATCGCGGAAAGCCCCTCCCCCTTCACCTTCGCCACCGTCCGCGCGTGGTTCGCGCGTTCGGAGATCAGCTGCTGGATCTGCCGGTCGATACTGTCGATGCGTTCGCGCATCTCGCTCAACGGTGTTTTCGGATCGGTCATGCTTTGGCCGCCTGGATGGATAGAAGTCCAAATGATGAAGCGGCATCTTGCCTGAAAAATTCCGTCATTGCCCGCTCAGCCGTGCCGCTGCGCGAAATCCCGCATGAACGCCACCAGCGCCTCGACGGCCTCCGGCGGCACAGCGTTGTACAGCGAGGCGCGCATGCCGCCGAGCGCCTTGTGGCCCTTCAGCGCCAGCAGGCCGGCCGCCTCGGACTCCTGCAGGAACGCGGCGTCCAGCGCAGCGTCGTGCAAGGTGAAGCGCACATTCATGCGCGAGCGTGCGGACAGCTCGATCGGGTTGCGGTAATAGCCGCCGGAACCGTCGATGGCCCGGTACAGCAGCTCGGCCTTGGCTCGGTTGCGCTCGGCCATCGCGCCCAGCCCGCCCTGCGCCTTGAGCCACTCGAAGGTCAGCCCGGCCACGTACCAGCCCCAGGTGTTCGGCGTATTGAGCATCGAATCGGCGGCGGCGTGTTCGGCGTAGCGGAAGATCCGCGCCATCGGCCGACCGGCCCGCTGCAGCAGGTCGCGGCGGATGATCATCAGCACCAGGCCGGACGGACCGATGTTCTTCTGCGCACCTGCGTAGATCAGCCCGAAACGGCCGACGTCCAGCGGTTCGGACAGGATGTTCGAGGACATGTCCGCCACCAGCGGCGCCGCGCCGACCTCGGGCACCCCGTGGAACTCCACGCCGTGGATCGTCTCGTTCGGCGTGTAGTGCACGTAGGCGGCGTTCGGGTCGAGCTGCCAGCTGTCGCGCGGCGGCAGCTTCAGGTAGTCGTCCGCTTCGCCGCTGGCCGCCACGTTCACCCGCACATAGGGTTTGGCTTCGCTGGCCGCCTTCGCGCTCCAGTGCCCGCTCACGATGTAGTCGGCGCTGTCGCCCTCGCCGGCCAGGTTCATCGGGATCTGCGCGAAGTGCTGGGTGGCGCCGCCTTGCAGGAACAGCACGGCGTAGTCGGCCGGGACCTGCATCAACTCGCGCAGGTCGGCTTCTGCCTGGGCAGCCATCGCGATGAAGCGCTTGCCGCGGTGGGACTGCTCCATCACCGAGGCGCCGCTGCCGTTCCAGTCCAGCATGTCGCGCTGGGCGCGTTCGAGTACCGCCTGCGGCAGCGCCGCCGGGCCGGCGCTGAAATTCCAGACTCTGCTCACGTGCGGCTGCATCCTGTCGAAGGTATTCAGCGCATTATGGCGCGGCGCAGCATGGCGCGGTCAACCCTCGGCGCGTGCCCTCGGCGCGTGCCCTCAGCGCGTGCCCTCAGAAACGGATCAGCAGCACCAGTGCGATGCCCAGAGCCAGCACGGCGGCGGTGACGATCAGCCACCACACTTCGCCGCTCGGGCCGGCAGCGTCTTCCGGCAGCTGTGGCGGCAACGGTTCGGCCATCACGATTTCCGGCTCTGGCTCCATGCCCGGCCCGTCGACCACGAAGCGGTGCATCGCCACGCCGAGCTGGTCGCCGGGCTGCAAGGCCAGCTTCTGCACCGCCACGCCGTTGACCCGCAGCGGGTGGCGTTCGCACGACTGGGTGGTTTCCAGCCATAGCTGGCCGCCCTCCCAGAAGATCCGCAGCGCCACGATGTCGCCCTGCGGCAGCTCCAGCGGGCAGTCGCCGTGCGGACCGAACGTCAGACTGTCCTGCAACGGCAGCACCCGTCCGGAGAGCGGGCCGGCCACGGCACGCAAGGCCACCGTGCAGCGTCCCTGTTCGGATACGTTCAGCGGCGGGCGCCGGGCTGGGTCCTCGTCGGCACGCAGCAACAAACGGCAGTCGCCCACGCTGACCACGTCGCCGGCGCGCAACAAGGCGCGTTCGCGCACCGGCCGCGCGTTGACGTGGATGCGGTCGGCCGACGGCAGCACCTGCAGCACCCAGCCGCGGCGATCCTGCTGGATGCGCAAGTGATGCGGCGCCGCCTGGCTGGCAGCCAGCACCAGGTCGTTGTCGGGCGCGCTGCCGATGCGCAACTGCGTCTGCGCCCAATGGAAATCCTCACGGGCCGCATTGGGAAATTCGATACGCATGAATGAACCGGTCGATGGACCGCGAAACTCTAGCATGCGGCCACATGGCATTAAGATGAGGCCTTTAGCCCGGAACCTGCCATGCCCAAGATCGATATCCGCCGCCCGCACCAGTTGTCGATCGCCGAAGCCCGCGCCGTGGTCGACCAGGTTGCCGCGCGCATGCGCGAGAAATTCGGCATGGACGGGCGCTGGCAGGACGACACCTTGCTGTTTTCCCGCCCCGGCGTCAGCGGCTCGATCGCCGTCGGCAGCGACGCGATCCAGGTCAAGGCCGAACTGGGTCTGATGCTGGCGCCGCTGAAAGGCATGGTCGAGCAGGAAATCCGGCGCAAGCTGGACGAGCATTTCACCTGACCGCGGGCTGGTCGAGCCCGTGGTGATGATTCTTTAACCAAACACGCATCCGTGGCATAATCGTCGGCTTACGCAGCCATGACGGCTGTGCGTGAACCCCGGAACACATGGCCAAAGACGACGTCATCGAAATGGAAGGCACGGTCCAGGAGACCTTGCCGAACACCATGTTTCGTGTGCAACTGGAGAACGGGCACGTGATCATCGCCCACATCTCCGGCCGCATGCGCAAGCACTACATCCGCATCCTTACCGGCGACAAGGTCAAGATCGAAATGACCCCGTACGACCTGAGCAAGGGACGCATCACGTACCGCATGAAGTAAGTGCGGCGGCGTGGGGGCTGTCGCGCCTGCGCGCAGCGCTCCACACACGGGATGGTGGTGCCAGACATGACAAAGGCGGCGCAATGCGCCGCCTTTGCTTTGCCCGGCGTTCGGCTTATTCGACCACGGCCGGCAGCTTCTCGGCCGCCTTGCAGTCGACCTTCAACTCGCCATCCACCACGCTCAGGCGGACCACGCCACCCTCGGCCAGCTTGCCGAACAGCAACTCGTCGGCCAGCGCGCGCTTCACCTTCTCCTGGATCACCCGCGCCATTGGCCGTGCGCCCATCTGCGGGTCGAAGCCGTGCTCGGCCAGCCAGCGGCGGGCATCGGCGTCCACGTCCAGGCTCACCCGCTTCTCGGTCAACTGGCTTTCCAGCTCGATCAGGAACTTGTCGACCACGCGCAGGATGTGCTCGAAGTCGAGCGCGGCGAACTGGATGATCGCGTCCAGCCGGTTGCGGAACTCCGGCGTGAAGATGCGGCGGATCACTTCCATCGCGTCCGACTCGTGCTTCTGCTCGACGAAGCCCATGCTGCGCCGCGCGGCGATCGCCGCACCCGCGTTGGTGGTCATCACCACCACCACGTTCTTGAAGTTCGCCTCGCGGCCGTTGGTGTCGGTCAGCACGCCGCGGTCCATCACCTGCAGCAGGATGTTGAACACGTCCGGGTGCGCCTTCTCGATCTCATCCAGCAGCAGCACCGCGTGCGGATGCTTGGTCACCGCCTCGGTCAGCAGGCCACCCTGGTCGAAACCGACGTAGCCCGGGGGCGCGCCGACCAGCCGCGACACCGAGTGGCTTTCCATGTACTCGGACATGTCGAAGCGGATCATCTCGATGCCTAGCTGCATCGCCAGCTGCTTGGTCACCTCGGTCTTGCCCACACCGGTGGGACCGGCCAGCAGGAAGCAGCCGATCGGCTTGGACGGGTCGGCCAGGCCCGAGCGGGCCATCTTGATCGACGCGGCCAGCGCCTCGATCGCCGGGTCCTGGCCGAACACCACCATCTTCAGGTTGCGCTCGAGGTTGCGCAGCACGTCGCGATCGGACGCCGACACCTGCTTCGCCGGAATCCGCGCCATCTTGGCCACGATGTACTCGACCTCGCCCACGTCAACCTTGCCGGTGCGCTGATCCAGCGGCAGCAGCCGCTGGCGCGCACCCGCCTCGTCGATCACGTCGATCGCCTTGTCCGGCAGCAGCCGGTCGGGGATGTGTTTCACCGACAGGTCCACCGCCGCCTTCAGCGCCTCGTTGGTATACGCCACGTGGTGGTGTTCCTCGAAGCGCGAGCGCAGGCCCTTGAGGATCTCGATGCTGTCGGCCACGGTCGGCTCGACCACGTCGATCTTCTGGAAACGGCGGGCCAGCGCGCGGTCCTTCTCGAACACGCCGCGGTATTCCTGGAACGTGGTCGAACCGATGCAGCGCAGCTCGCCGGAAGCCAGCATCGGCTTGATCAGGTTCGACGCGTCCATGGTGCCGCCCGAGGCCGAGCCGGCGCCGATGATGGTGTGGATCTCGTCGATGAACAGGATCGCGCCGGGTTGCTTCTTCAGTTGCGCGATCACGCCCTTCAGGCGCTTCTCGAAGTCGCCGCGGTACTTGGTGCCGGCCACCAGCGCGCCGAGGTCCAGCGACCAAATCGTGGCGTCCTCCAGCACCTCGGGCACTTCGCCATCGACGATGCGCTTGGCCAGGCCTTCGGCGAGCGCGGTCTTGCCCACGCCCGCCTCGCCCACGTACAGCGGGTTGTTCTTGCGCCGGCGGCACAGCACCTGGATGGTGCGCTCGATCTCGTCGGTGCGGCCGATCAGCGGGTCGATCTTGCCTTCCAGCGCCAGCTCGTTGAGGTTGCTGGCGAACTCGTGCAACGGGTTGCCCTTCGGCTCGCCGCCCTCCTCGCCTTCACGCTCGCCGCCGGACACGCCCGCGGCGGACTCGTCGCCGATCTTGGCGATGCCGTGCGAAATGTAATTGACCACGTCGAGCCGGGTGATTTCCTGCTGGTGCATGAAATACACCGCGTGCGAATCCTTCTCGCCGAAGATCGCCACCAGCACGTTCGCGCCGGTGACTTCCTTCCGGCCGGAGGATTGCACGTGATACACCGCGCGCTGCAGCACGCGCTGGAAGCCCAGCGTGGGTTGCGTATCGCGCTCGTCGCCGGGCGGCAGCACCGGCACGGTCTCGTTGATGATGCGTTCCAGGTCGGCCGACAGCCGCGGCAGGTCCACGCCGCAGGCGCGCAAGGCCCCCAGCGCCGACTGGTTTTCGGTCAGCGCGAGCAGCAGGTGCTCTACCGTCATGAATTCATGGCGCTGTTCGCGGGCCTGCTTGTAGCAATGGCCGATGGTGACTTCCAGATCCTTGCTGAACATTCGGATCGTCTCCGCTTTGCATTGTGAGCGGCCTTCAACGCCGCAATGGGCACAAAATGGGGTCGCTCAGAGCTTTTCCATAGTGCACAACAACGGGTGCTGATGGGAACGTGAATATTCGTTGACGTGGGTTACCTTGGTTTCGGCCACTTCGCGGGTAAAAACGCCGCAGACGCCCCGCCCGCGGGTGTGTACGTGCAACATCACCTGCACCGCCTGCTCCTGGTCCAGGTTGAAGAAGGTGCGCAACACCTCGACGACGAAGTCCATCGGGGTAAAGTCGTCGTTCAGCAGCAGCACCTGGAACAGCGGTGGTCGCGCCACCTCGGGCTTCGCGGTTTCCAGCGCCAGGCCGCGGCCGCTGTCTTGCTCATGTTCGGGTTCGTGGGCCATGGTTTCTTGGGGTGTGATCTCTGATCCGAAGTATACGCCGCGGTGCCGCTTCCACTCCCGCAACGGTGTGACAAGGGAGGTGATGGCACAATGGCGGCTTTTCCAGCCCCCGCCCACCGCACCATGGCCGATTCCACCACTCCCGCCGAGATCTGGCGCCCGCACGTCACCGTCGCCTGCGTGGTGGCCGATGGCGAGCGGTATCTGATGGTGGAAGAAGAGGTCAACGGCCGGCTTGTCTACAACCAGCCGGCCGGCCACCTGGACGACGGCGAAAGCCTCGCTGCGGCGGCCCTGCGCGAAACGCTGGAGGAAACCGGCTGGACGGTGGAACTGCGGCACCTGATCGGCGTGCACCAGTGGCGCAGCACCGAGCACGGCGACGCGGTGGTCCGCTTCAGCTTCGCCGCCCGTGCGCTGAGCCACGACCCGGATCGTCCGCTGGATACCGACATCCGCCGCGCCCTATGGCTCACCCGCACCGAGATCGCCGCGCTGGGCGATCGCCTGCGCAGCCCGATGATCCTGCAGAGCATCGACCTGTGGCTGGGCGGACAGCGGCTGCCGCTGGATATTCTGAGTCATCTACCTGAAGGCGGCACGCCATGAAGGTGATGCTGGGCATTTCCGGCGGCGTCGACTCCTCGGTCGCCGCGCTGCTGCTGCAACAGGCCGGCTACCAGGTCGAAGGCCTGTTCATGCAGAACTGGGAAGAGGACGACCGCAGCGGTCCCTGCACCACCGACGCCGATCGCAAGGACGCCGTGGCCGTGTGCGGCCGGCTCGGCATCCCGTTCCATGCGCGCAACTTCGCCGCCGAATACTGGGACGGCGTTTTCGAGCACTTCCTCGCCGAATACCGCGCCGGGCGCACGCCGAACCCCGACGTGCTGTGCAATCGCGAGATCAAGTTCAAGACCTTCCTCGACGAAGCCCATGCCCTGGGCGCCGACAAGATCGCCACCGGCCACTATGCCCGCGTCGACTGCAAGGATGGCCGCTACCGGCTGCTGCGCGCGGTGGACGCGGCCAAGGACCAGAGCTACTTCCTGCACGCGCTGGGCCAGCAGCAACTGGCCGCCACGCTGTTCCCGCTGGGCGGGATCGAGAAGCCGCGCGTGCGCGAGATGGCCCGCGCGGCGGCCCTGCCGACCCATGCGAAGAAGGATTCCACCGGCATCTGCTTCATCGGCGAACGCGATTTCCGCGGCTTCCTGTCGCAGTACATTCCGGCTCGTCCCGGCGAGATGCGCACCCCCGACGGCGAGCTGATCGGCGAACACCAGGGCGTGATGTACTACACCCTGGGCCAGCGCAACGGGCTGGGCATCGGCGGTCGCCACGGCGCCAGCGGCGAGGCCTGGTACGTGGTCGGCAAGGACGTGGCGGCGAACGTGCTGTACGTCGCCCAGGGCGGCGAGAACCACTGGCTGTACTCGCAGCGGCTGCAATCGGAGACACCCACCTGGGTCGACGCTGCCGCGCCTGCCGCGCAGTTCCGCTGCACCGCGCGCACCCGTTACCGCCAGGCCGACCAGGCCTGCACGGTCAGCATGACCGACAGCGGCCTTGAGGTACGCTTCCACGAACCCCAGCGCGCCGTCACCCCCGGACAGTCGGTGGTCCTCTACGATGGCGAAGTCTGTCTCGGCGGCGCGGTGATCGCCGCCACCGATGCACCTTACGGCGGCCTGCTGCCGGCATTCGCTCCATCCTCCACATCCCCAGCAAGAGAATCGGCATCCCGTGTTTGAAACTTTTTCCATGACTGAAGAGCGCGTGATCGCCCTCGCCGGCCTGTTCCAGGCTTGTGCGCTGGCGCAGCAGCTGGCCAACGAAGGGCGCTGCGACGAAGCCGCGATGGAGGCCAGCGTGGCCAGCGTGTTCCGCATCGATGCGCCTTCGGTGGTCGGCGTGTACGGCAACATCTCGAACGTAAGGCTCGGCCTGCGTACCCTGATCGCACAGCTGGACGAAAGCACCCCCGACATGTCGGTGACGCGCATGACGGTGACCGTGATGCGGCTGGAGCGCAGCCTGTCGGCGCGCGCGGACCTGCTCGACAAACTGCAGCATGGCATCGTTGCCGCGCAGCGGCAGGTCGAGCATTTCGGTCAGGATTCCAGCCAGGTCAACAGCCGGCTGGCCGAGGTCTACGCGTCCACCCTGTCGATCCTCAAGCCGCGCGTGATGGTCAGCGGCAACCCGCAGCAACTGCAGCAGGCCAATGTCGTGGAAAAGGTACGCACCAACCTGCTTGCCGCAGTGCGCTCGGCAGTGCTGTGGCGGCAACTCGGCGGGCGCCAGTGGCAACTGCTGCTGTACCGGCGCCAGTGCAGCATGCTGGCCCGCGGCCTGCTGACCGGAGCTACGCTGGACAACCGCTGACGGCGGCGGAAAAGCAAACGGCGGGCTGATGCCCGCCGTTTTCCGTCCATGGGTGGAACTCCGTTGCGATAGACCGTCTGTCACTCATTCCGCGCAGGCAGCATGCCGCCTGCGCATTGCATCAGAATGACACTTCGCCGAACACGCCGATCTCGTTGGTCTTGGTGTTCTGCACGTGCGGCGGCACCGGGGTGGCGACCGACTTGTCGACCTTGCCGTGCTTCCACACGCCGGCCAGCTTGAAGCCCTTGGTCACCTGGTACTCGATACCGGCGTTGTAATAGGTGTCCTTGGCCTCGCGATCCAGGCTCTTGCTGAGCTTGGAGCTGTCGTAGCGGGCGAACAGGTTCACGTCGTCGGCCACCGCTACGCTGCCCCAGACCGAGTAACCATCGGCCTTGTCGGCGAGCGGGCTGAGCACGTTGTTCCAGTTCTTCGCGGTGAAGTACTCGGCACCGAGGCGGAAGTCCTTGCTGGCATAGGCCACCATGAAGTCGCCGCGCTCGGCGGTATGCACCGCGTCGATGTTCTCGGTCTCCTGGCCGCGGTGGCCGCTGTAGCCGCCGATCCCCACCACCATGTTCTCGAACGGCACGAAGCCCACGCGGCCTTCGAAGTCCACGCCCTTGCTGCGGCCCGGGTTCTTGTAGCCGTTGCCGTTGACCACCGACACCGCATAGTTGAGCGACTTGCTGGCGCCGATGTCACCGCCCAGGTGCAGGCCCCAGTCGGCCGAGTTGCCGTACTTCAGGCGATCGGTGATGGTGTTCTCGACGTAGCGGAAACCGTAGTACTTCTCGACGAACGGGATCCACGGCATGTCGCTCGAACCGATGCGGAACACCGCGGCCTGGTCGAACTTGCCCTGCACGTAGGCCTTCTTGACGAACACGCTGGTCTGGCCGTCGCTGCTGGCATAGTTGAAATCGGTGGTGAGGTTGGCCGACCAGATGTCGTTGAACTTGTGGTCGACGCCGAGGTAGAAGCGCTTCACGTCCAGGCCGATGCCGGACTTGTCGCTCTTGCCCTTGTCGCTGTTCTTGTCGTCGATGCTGGTGAAGTCGAAGAACATCTTGCCCGACAGCGTGGTGTTGTTGACCGCCTTCTCCAGCGCGGCGAGCTTCTTGTCGCTGGCCGTGGTCACGTTGGTGGCCTTCTCCACCGCCTGGCCGGTGCTGACGTTGATGTCGGACTGTGCGTCGGTACGCTGCTCCAGTTCCTCCACCTTGGCCTGCAGCGCGGCCAGTTGCGCCTTCAGCTGCTCGACTTCGCTGCTGCTGGCGGCGGCCGTCCTGTTCTGCGCCGGTGCCGCGGAGGCGGCAAAACTGGTCAGGCCAAGGCCGGCGGCAATCGCCACCGCAATCAATTTGGAACGCATGTGATTCTCCGCAAGTGGATGGAAAGCATCTCGATCGCCCCGTCGATCCGATGGCTGGCTAGCGATTGGTTAACAAGTCTGCCGGAGGATTTTTACGGTTGGGTGCCGCTTTGATGACATATTCAAGACAGCGCATTCGCCAAGCCGCGGAAGTGTCGCATCTCACGCCGCGTGACGCGGCTGATATGCTTCGCCGATGGATATTCTCAGCAACAGCATCGCGCCGCGCATGGCCGAGCGGTTTCGCGGCTTCCTGCCCGTGGTGGTCGACGTGGAAACCGGCGGCTTCGATGCCGAACATGACGCCCTGCTGGAAATCGCCGCGGTGCCGTTGGCGATGGACGAAGGCGGCTACCTGAAGTTGCAGGCCACCGTGTCCACGCATGTGGAACCGTTCCCCGGTGCGAACCTGGACCCGCGTTCGCTAGAGATCACCGGCATCGACCCGACCAACCCGCTGCGCGGCGCACTGGCCGAGCGCCAGGCGCTGGACCATGTCTTCCAGGTGGTGCGCGAGGCGGTGCGCGAGGCCGGCTGCCAGCGGGCGATCCTGGTCGGTCACAACGCCGCGTTCGATCTGGGCTTCCTGAACCAGGCGGTGCGCCGCTGCGGTCACAAGCGCAATCCCTTCCACCCGTTCAGCTGTTTCGATACGGTCAGCCTTGGCGGCCTCGCCTACGGCCAGACCGTGCTGAGCAAGGCGGTGCTGGCCGCTGGCCATGCGTTCGACAGCCGCGAGGCGCATTCGGCGGTGTATGACGCCGAGCGCACCGCCGAACTGTTCTGCAGCGTGATCAACCGCTGGCGTCAGCTGGAACTGTTCGAGCAGGCCCACAGCGGGCTCGACGCGGCCTGATCCCAGTCGTAGGGCGGGCACCGCCCGCCGGCTTTTGACCCGGGAGCGGCAAAGCGGCGGGCACTGCCCGCCCTGCCGCAAAGTGGCCATATGACAGTTTGTCATACAGCTGAAACATTCATTTCATCCAATGGCAACACGAAAAGCCTGAAATGGCGGGGTCGCATCCGACTTCCCTCCAAGGAGCTACCGTGTTGACCATCAACAAACTCCCGCTTCGCTTCGCCGCCGTCGCCACGCTTGCCGTGGCCTCGACCTTCGGTGTGGCCGCGCACGCCACCGACATCACCGGCGCCGGCTCCAGCTTCGTCTACCCGGTCATGTCCAAATGGTCGGCCGCGTACGCGGAGAAGACCGGCCACCACCTCAACTACCAGTCGGTCGGTTCCGGCGCGGGTATCGCGCAGATCAAGGAAGGCACCATCGACTTCGGCGCCTCCGACGCGCCGATGAAGGCCGAGGACCTGCAGAAGTACGGCCTGGGCCAGTTCCCGATCGTGGTCGGCGGCATCGTGCCGGTGGTCAACATCGCCGGCGTGCAGGCGGGCCAGATCAAGCTGGACGGCACCACCCTCGCCGACATCTTCCTGGGCAAGATCACCCACTGGAACGATCCGAAGATCGCCGCGCTGAACGCCGGCCTCAGCCTGCCGGCCGGCAAGATCACCGTGGTGCATCGCTCGGACGGCTCGGGCACCTCGTTCAACTTCACCAACTACCTGTCCAAGGTCAGCAACGAATGGGCGACCAAGGTGAAGTTCGGCACGGCCGTGGAATGGCCGACCGGCGTGGGCGGCAAGGGCAATGAAGGCGTCTCGCAGTACGTGCGCCAGATCAAGGGCTCGATCGGCTACGTCGAATACGCCTATGCGGTGAAGAACAAGATCAGCTGGGTCGACCTGAAGAACGCCGCCGGCAACGTCGTTTCGCCGACCGCCGCCAGCTTCGCCGCCGCCGCCGCGACGGCCGACTGGGCCAGCGCCAAGGACTTCAACCTGATCATGACCAATGCACCGGGCGACCAGGCGTGGCCGATCACCGCCACCACTTGGGTGATCATGTACAAGTCGCCGAAGAATGCCGGCAACAGCAAGGTCGCGTTCGACTTCTTCAAGTCCGCCCTGGAGCAGGGCCAGCAGGCCGCCAGCGAACTGGACTACGTGCCGCTGCCGACAACGCTGGTCAGCCAGATCGAGGCGTACTGGGCGTCCGAGTTCAAGCATTGATGCAGTAAAGCGCACTCCCCCGCCGGCTCGGTCGGCGGGGGAGTGCGAGTTTCCATCCCGCACCACTGGACCACCATGCCAGCGATCGAAACGGCCATCTCAACCACCGACATCCTGGAACAGCGCAGCCGTCGCGATGCCCGCCACGAGCGGCTGTTCCGCTGGGTGTTGAAGGGCTGTGCGCTGATCGTGCTGGCGTCCCTGCTCGGTGCCGCCGGCGCCACGCTGTGGGGCGGCCGCGACGCGTTCGGCACGTTCGGCTGGCACTTCCTGGTCAGCTCGGAGTGGGACCCGGGCAACGACGTCTATGGCGCCATGGTGCCGGTCTACGGCACGGTCGTTACCTCGTTCATCGCGCTGTTGATCGCGGTACCGATCAGCTTCGGCATCGCGGTCTACCTTTCCGAAGTCGCACCTGCCTGGCTGCGCACGCCGGTGGCCTCGGCGATCGAGCTGCTGGCCGGCATTCCTTCGATCATCTACGGCATGTGGGGCTTGTTCATCTTCGCCCCGTTCTTTGCCGATCACATCAAGCCGTGGTTGACCAGCAACCTCGGCAACAAGCCCGACGACGGCAAGCTATCGTGGGTGGCCGAACACGTGCCGTTCGTCGGCAAGCTGTTCGGCAGCGACTACCCGTTCGGCGCCAGCATCCTGGTCGCCGGCATCGTGCTGGCGATCATGATCATCCCGTTCATCTCCTCGGTGATGCGCGAGGTGTTCCAGACCGTGCCGACCCGGCTGAAGGAGTCGGCCTATGCGCTGGGCTCCAGCACCTGGGAGGTGTCGTGGGACATCGTGCTGCCGTACACCCGCTCGGCCGTGATCGGCGGCATCTTCCTCGGCCTCGGCCGCGCGCTGGGTGAGACCATGGCGGTGACTTTCGTGCTCGGCAACGCCATGCACCTGTCGGCCTCGCTGCTCGATCCCGGCGCCTCGATCGCCTCGACCATCGCGAACCAGTTCAGCGAGGCGGCCGGCCTGCAGAAATCCGCGCTGATGGCGCTGGCCTTCCTGCTGTTCGTGGTCACCTTCTTCGTGTTGCTGATTGCGCGATTGATGTTGCGCCGGCTGGCCAGCAAGGAGGGTCGCTGATGAATTCGCCCTACCTGCGCCGCCGCATCACCAACGCGCTGGCGATGGTGCTGAGCACGCTGGCCACCCTGATTGGCCTGGCGTTCCTGGCCTGGATCCTGTGGGAAACCCTGCGCCAGGGCATCAGCGCGCTGGACCTAAAGCTGTTCACCAAGGTGACCGCCTATGGCGAAGACGGCGGCCTGCTCAACTCCATGGTCGGCAGCCTGGTGATCAACTTCATCGGCATCGGCATCGCCACGCCGATCGGCGTGCTGGCCGGCACCTGGCTGGCCGAGTACGCGAACCGCACCCGGCTGGGCGAGTCGATCCGCTTCCTCAACGACATCCTGCTGTCGGCGCCGTCGATCGTGATGGGCCTGTTCGTCTACACCATCATCGTGCTGCCGAGCACCGCGCTCACCCACGGTTCCACCACGTTCTCCGGTTTCGCCGGCGGCGTGGCGCTGGCGCTGATCGCGCTGCCGGTGATCGTGCGCACCACCGACGAGATGTTGCGGCTGGTGCCGTCCACCCTGCGCGAGGCGGCGTTGTCGCTCGGCGTGCCGCAGTGGAAGCTGACCCTGCAGATCCTGATCCGCGCCGCGCGCTCGGGCATCATCACCGGCGTGCTGCTGGCGCTGGCACGGATCAGCGGCGAGACCGCACCGTTGCTGTTCACCTCGTTCGGCAACAACTACATGGCGATCAACCCGATGGACAAGATGTCCAGCCTGCCGCAGATCATCTACCAGTACGCCAACGATCCGGGCGACGCGATGCACGCCCTGGCCTGGGCCGGCGCGTTCGTGATCACCATGTTCGTGCTGCTGCTGAGCCTGGCCTCCCGCCTGATCCTTTCCCGCACCAAGGTGTCCCATGACTGATTCCGCCCTCGCCACGAACCCGGCACCGGTGGCGGCAGCGGCGGCTGTCGCTCCGAAGCTCGTCGTGCGCGACCTGCACTTCTACTACAACGGTTTCCAGGCGCTGAAAGGCATCAGCATGGATATCCCGGAGAAGCAGGTCACCGCGATCATCGGTCCGTCCGGCTGCGGCAAGTCGACCCTGTTGCGCATCTTCAACCGCATCTACGCGATCTACCCGAAGCTGGAAGCGAAGGGCTCGATCGAACTGGACGGCGAGAACATCCTGGACCCCGGCTATTCGCTGAACCGCCTGCGCAGCAAGGTCGGCATGGTGTTCCAGAAGCCGGTACCGTTCCCGATGACGATCTTCGAGAACGTCGCCTACGGCATCCGCCACCACGAGAAGCTGTCTAAGCCGGACATGGAAGGCCGCGTGGAGCAGGCGCTGCGCAGCGCCGCGTTGTGGGACGAGGTGAAGGACAAGCTCAAGCAGAACGCGCTTGGCCTTTCCGGCGGCCAGCAGCAGCGCCTGTGCATCGCCCGCGCGATCGCGCTGCGGCCGGAAGTGCTGCTGCTGGATGAACCGACCTCGGCGCTCGACCCGATCGCCACCGGCCGCATCGAGCAATTGGTGGAAGAGTTGAAAAGCCAGTTCACCATCGTCATCGTTACCCACAACATGCAGCAGGCGGCGCGCGTCTCCGACCTCACCGCCTTCATGTACCTGGGCGAGCTGATCGAGTTCGACCAGACCGAGAAGATCTTCACCAAGCCGGGCAAGAAGCAGACCGAGGATTACATCACCGGGCGCTTCGGCTGATAAATAACTTCCCTCTCCCGCGGCGACCATAGGGAGTCCCTTTATGGGTGAGAGGGGTTGGGGTGAGGGTACGGGCGAAGCCTCGACGCTTCGCTCCGCCCGCACCCTCATCCGCCCCTGCGGGGCACCTTCTCCCGAGGGGAGAAGGAAACAAGACATGAGGCAGCACATGAACACCGGCACTGACCACATCATCAAGAGCTACGACAGCGAGCTGACCCGCCTCACCGGCGAAATCGTGCGCATGGGCGAGCTATCGGTGACCCAGCTGGAAGCCGCCATCGACGTGCTGGAACGCCGCGACGAGCGCGCTGCCCAGCGCGTGGTCGGCAACGACGACGCGATCGACCAGCTGGAACAGGAAATCGGCCACGACGTGGTGCGCCTGCTGGCGCTGCGCGCGCCGATGGCCGGCGACCTGCGCAACGTGTATGCCGCGCTGCGCATCGCCTCGGACATCGAACGCATCGGCGACTACGCCGCCAACGTCGCGAAGCGCTCGATCCCGCTGTCGATGGTGGCGCCGGTGGCGCCGGTCGGCGGCCTGCACCAGCTGGCCAAGCTGGCCGCCGGCGAAGTACGCGAGGTGCTGGCGGCCTACCGCGATCGCGACGTCGAGCGCGCCTACCAGGTGTGGAAGGACGACGTGGTGCTGGACGAGGCCTATACCGGCTACTTCCGCCAGCTGCTCACCTACATGATGGAAGACCCGCGCAACATCACCCCGTGCACCCACCTGCTGTTCATGGCCAAGAACATCGAGCGCATCGGCGACCACGCCACCAACATCGCCGAGAACGTGTGGTTCCAGGTCACCGGCGAGCCGCTGGACAAGCAACGCAGCAAGCGCGACCTCACCTCGAGCCCGGAAATCACCAAGCTCGGCGAGTAGGCGTTCGCCGGTTCCCGCTAGCTCGCCGTGAGCTTGAGGCCCACGATACCTACCAGGATCAGCGCAACGCACAGCAGCCGCGGCAGCGTGGCCGGATCGCCGAACAGCACGATGCCCAGCGCCACCGCGCCGACCGCGCCGATGCCGGTCCAGATCGCATACGCGGTGCCGATCGGCAGCGTCTTCACCGCCATCGCCAGCAACACAATGCTGGCCGCCATGGCCGCCAGCGTGCCAACGCTGGGCCAGAGCCGGCTGAAGCCGTCGGTGTACTTGAGACCGATGGCCCACACGATTTCGAACAAGCCGGCCAGCAGCAGATAGATCCACGCCATGATGACGCTCCTCGGTTTGCTGCAGGGCCGTCCCCGCGATGGGAAAGTGCGCGGAGTCGTCCCCGCGCCGGCGAGCAATTACGGCAGCTCGCGCGTCTCGCGGCGTCGCTTGATGCCGCGCACGATGCCGTAGCTGCCGATCAGCAGCCAGGCTACCTGCATGATGAACGCCGACAGGTTGAAGCTGCCGAAACCCAGCGACAGCATCACGCCGATCGCACCCAGCACGTTCATCAACTGGTAGACCAGACCGCTGCCCTGCAGCTTGCGCTCCTGCAGCAGGAAAAACGCCAGCAGCACCAGCGCCACGCCGAGGTAACCGGCCCAGTCGTACCAGAAGAAGCTCATCGTTTCGCGCTCCGCTGGCGCAACGCCTCGAACAGCACCACGCCGGTGGCGACGGAGACATTGAGGCTTTCCATCGTGCCCGGCATCGGGATCTTCGCCACGAAATCGCACAGCTCGCGGGTGAGCCGGCGCAGGCCCTCGCCTTCGCTGCCCAGCACCAGCGCCACCGGCCCCCTGAAGTCGACGCCGTAGACTGTGGTGTCCGTGTCGCCGGCCAGGCCGGTGATCCACACGCCGGCATCCTTCAATTCGCGCAGCGTGCGCGCCAGGTTGGTCACCGCGATCAACGGCACCCTATCGGCGCCGCCGGCCGACGCGCGGCGCACCACCGGGGTCAGCCCCACCGCGCGGTCCTTCGGCACGATCACCGCGGTGACTTTCGCCGCCGCCGCGCTGCGCAGGCAGGCGCCAAGGTTGTGCGGGTCGGTGACACCGTCGAGCACCAGCACCAGGGTGTCGCTGCCGTCGCGCTCCAGCAGAGCGGCCAGGTCGCTCTCATGCGCCGCCGGCGCCGCCTCGTAACGCGCCGCCACGCCCTGGTGGCGTGCCTCGCCGGCCAGCTTGTCCAGCTCGTCGCGCGGGCGATGCTGCACCGGGATCTTCAGCTTCTTCGCGCGCTCGGCCAGATCCAGCACGCGGGCATTGCGTTGGCCGTTCTCGACCAGCACTTCGCGCACGCGCTCGGCGTCGTTGCTCAATGCACCTTCGACCGGGTTGATCCCGACGATCCAGCTCTCGCTCATGGCTTGCCTTTCGGTTTCGGTTTGCGGCCGCCGTGCTTCTTCGGCGCCGGCGGGGCGGCAGCCGGGGCCGGCCCGCGTTTGGCGGAACCGCCCTTGCGCGGGCGACGGTCGGACGACGGCTCGACCCTGCGGCCCTGATGCTGGCCGCCGGCATGCTGGCGCGCTGCCGGCGGCTGTGCACGCGGCGGCGGATTATCGCTCGCCGCGGCCTTGCGCGGGGCCGGCGCCGGTGCGGCAACCTCGGCCTCCTTGCGGCCGAAGGCGCGGCCGATCGCCTTGGCAGCGCGATCGAACATGCCCGGTGCCTTGGTCGTGGCGGCGGCCTTCTTCGGCAGCGAATAGCGCTCGCCCGCGGCAGCATAGTCATACGCCTTGCCGCTGCCCGCCGGCGCCGGGGCCGACGTGCGCGGCGAAACCAGGCGGAAGTCGATCTTGCGATCCTCCAGGCTGGCGCGCAGCACCTGGATGCGCACATGGTCGCCGAGGCGGAACTGCGCGCCGGTGCGCTCGCCCTTCAGCAGTTTGCGGATCGCGTCGAAGTGGTAGTAGTCGTTGACCAGCTGGCTGATGTGCACCAGGCCGGACACCTTCGACTCGTCCAGTTCCACGAACAGGCCGAACGAGGTGACACCGGTGACCACGCCGTCGAACTCGCTGCCGATGTGCTTTTCCATCCACGCGCACTTGAAGCGCTCGTCCACGTCGCGCTCGGCTTCCTCGGCACGGCGCTCGCGCTGCGAGCAGTGAATCGCCATCGCCGCCATTTCGGCGGGCGTGTAGGTGTAGTCGGTCGGCTTGCGGCCGGTCAGCGCGAAACGGATCGCACGATGCACCAGCAGATCCGGATAACGGCGGATCGGCGAGGTGAAATGCGCATACGCCTGCAGCGACAGGCCGAAGTGGCCGCGGTTGTCGGGCTGATAGGCAGCCATGCTCTGCGAGCGCAGCAGCACGTTCTGGATCAGCTCGCGCTCGGGGCGGTCGTGCACCATGCGCAGGATCTCGGCGAAATCCGCCGGCGTCACTTCCTCGACCGGTGGCATGCGCAGCTTGAACTCGCGCAGGAACTGCTGCAGGTCCTCGTACTTCTCCGCCGGCGGCGGCTCGTGCGCGCGGAACAGCGCGGGGATCTTCTTCTTCTCCAGGAACAGCGCCGCCTGCACGTTGGCGGCGATCATGCATTCCTCGATCAGCTTGTGCGCGTCGTTGCGCTCGGTAGCGCCCATCGATTCGACGCCGCCGGTCTGGTCGAGGCGGAACTTCACCTCCGGCGTCTCGAAGTCGATCGCACCGCGGCGCTTGCGCTGCGCCGCCATCGCCTTGTACAGCGCGTGCAGGTTCTCCAGCTGCCGCAGCACGTCGGCCACCTCGTGGCGCGCATCCTTCTCGCGCAGGCCCACGGCCTGCCACACCTTGTCGTAGGTGAGCCGCGCGTGCGACAGCATCACCGCATCGTAGAATTTCGACTTGGCCACGTTGCCTTCGGCGTCGACCAGCATGTCGCAGACCATGCACAGCCGCTCGACGTTCGGGTTCAGTGAGCAAATACCGTTGGACAAGGTCTCCGGCAGCATCGGCACCACGAAACCGGGGAAGTAGGTCGAGGTGCTGCGCTCGTACGCCTCGCGATCCAGCGCGTTGCCGACCTGCACGTAATGCGAGACGTCGGCGATCGCCACGATCAGGCGCCAGCCGCCGCCGCGCTTGGGCTCGGCATATACCGCGTCGTCGAAGTCGCGCGCGTCGGCGCCGTCGATCGTCACCAGCGGCAGCTGGCGGATATCAGTGCGACCCTCGCGCTCGGCGGCGGTCACCACCGATTCCACCTGCGCCGCATCGCGCAGCACCTCAGGCGGCCATTCGTGCGGCAGGTCGTGGCTGGCGATCGCCATTTCCACCACCAGCGACGGCTGCAGGCGTTCGCCCAGCACCGCGCGGATCTCGCCGATCGGGCCGCGCTGCGAGGTCGGCGGGTCGGTGATCTCGGCCACCACGATCTGGCCGGAACGGGCTCCCAGCTCGCGGCCGGGCTTGATCATCACGTCCTGGTTCAGGCGGCGGTCGTCCGGCGTCACCAGGGTCACGCCATCGTCGATCACCACCCGGCCGACCAGCCGCGGCGAACGCCGCTGCAGCACTTCGGCGATCGCACCCTGCCGGCGCCCGCGGCGGTCGATGCCGACCACGCTGGCCAGCACGCGGTCGCCGTGCATCACCGCGCGCATCTGCTGCGGCGACAGGTACAGGTCGTCGCCGCCCTCGTCCGGACGCAGGAAGCCATAGCCCTCGGCATTGGCCAGCACCACGCCGGCGATCAGGTCGAGTTTCTGCGTCGGCGCGTAGCCGCCGCGCCGGCCCAGCAGCAGCTGGCCGTCGCGCACCATCGCGGCGAGTCGTTTGCGCAGCGCCTCGAGGTCGGTTTCATCATGGATATCCAGTGCCTCGGCGATGCGCGCCTCGGTCAGCAATTCGCCGCGCTGCTCGAGCAGGTCGAGGATCGCCTCGCGGCTGGGAATCGGGCGCGCATAACGCTGCGCCTCGCGACTGGCATGGGGATCGCGCACGGCGCCTGCGGCAGCCTTGTTGCGCTTGTCGGGTGCAGCGGCGGCTCGCGGCGCCCGTTTGGCGGGCTTCTTTGCGGAACGCGAGTCCTGGGGATTGCCGGAATGGGGGGGAGTTTTTCTGGTCACTCAAGGTCCTTGTGATGTTTGCGCCGCGGAGAATGCCACGTCGCAGCGAATGGATGTGAAAAGTGTTGACAAGCCGCCGGCAGATGCCTAAATTACGCGGCTCACGCAGCTCACCGAGCGACGTGACACCTGCCCAGGTGGCGGAATTGGTAGACGCACTAGCTTCAGGTGCTAGCGGGGGCAACTCCGTGGAGGTTCGAGTCCTCTCCTGGGCACCAATTGTAAACGAAGGCCGCCTCTCAAGGCGGCCTTCGTCTTTTCCGGGTTTGATTAAAGTCAGGAAGGCCACCCCTCAAGCCAACCTTCGTCTTTTCCGGGTTTGATTAAAGTCAGGAAGGCCACCCCTCAAGCCAACCTTCGTCTTTTCCGGGTTTGATTAAAGTCAGGAAGGCCGCCCTCAAGGCGGCCTTTATCAAGCGACCGCCGGCCCTTTCAGCTCGATCATGTTGCCCTGCGGGTCGTACAGATAGATCGACGGCCCTTCGCCCTTCGCGCCGTAGCGCATGCCCAGCTCGCCGACGCGCACGCCATGCGCCTTCAGGTGCGCCAGGATCGCCGCCTCGTCGTAATCCTCCACGCGCAGGCAAAGGTGGTCCATGTTGTGACCTTCCCTGCCCGGTGCGGCGCCGCCGTGGCGGCCCAGCTTGCCGTCGATGGATACCAGATCGATCAGCGAGGCGCCGGCGCGCAGCTGCACCAGGCCGATCTCGTCCTGCCGGCGTTCCTCGCGGCAGCCGAGCACCTCGCAGTAGAAGCGTTGCATGGCCGCGACGTCGATGGCGCGCAACACCACATGGTCGATTTCACCGATACGGATCATGGAAGCTCCGGCGGGTCAGGGAATGGGGTGTCCGAGCATAACGCGGGAGGTTTCTGAACCACACCCCGGCGGGCCGCAACACGCGCCGCCCGCCCTGTATAATCGCCGCGGTAAACGCATGGTGGGAGAAGCGGGCGGCCCTTGACCGGGCTCGTGCCGCTGCCGAAGACGCAACGCCCGTAATCGCTCAGGCTCCCATACCATCATGTGCGAACACTCTGGAGAGACCGGTTGAATCCGGCGCCGAAGGGGCACGAAGCGCAGGCACCACGCTTCCAAACTCTCAGGCAAAAGGACAGAGGGGCGCCCCGCGTGCGGCACGGCACGCGAGTCTTCGGATGCCCACTCATGAGCCACAACCCCACTCCTTCCCTGCGTGACCTCGAACACCACGGCGCGTTCATCGAACGCCACATCGGTCCGGACGATGCGGAGATCGCGCAGATGCTGCGCGTGATCGGCCACGATTCGCTGGAGTCGATGACCGACGCCATCGTTCCCGGCTCGATCAAGTCCGCCGCGCCGCTGGCGTTGCCGGAGGCGATCACCGAAGAGGAAGCGCTGGCCAAGATCCGCATGATCGCCGACCGCAACCAGGTGTTTCGCAGCTTCATCGGCCAGGGCTATTACGGCACCCTCACGCCGAACGTCATCCTGCGCAACATCCTGGAGAACCCGGCCTGGTACACCGCGTACACGCCGTACCAGGCGGAAATTTCGCAAGGCCGCATGGAGGCGCTGATCAACTTCCAGACGATGTGCGCCGACCTTACCGGGATGGAGATCGCCAACGCCTCGCTGCTGGACGAAGCCACCGCCGTGGCCGAGGCGATGACCCTGGCCAAGCGCTCGTGCAAGTCGAAGTCGAACGTGTTCTTCGTGTCGAACGGCGTGCACCCGCAAACGCTGGAAGTGGTGCGCACGCGCGCCGAGCCGCTGGGCATCGAGCTGGTGGTCGGTGCCGACGGCGATGCGGCCGGCACCGAGGCGTTCGGCGTGCTGCTGCAGTACCCGGACACCTTCGGCAGCATCAACGATTACCGGGCGATCGCCGACGCCGTGCACGCACGCGGCGGCCTGGTCGCGGTCGCCACCGACCTGCTCGCGCTGACCCTGATCGCCGCGCCCGGCGAATGGGGTGCGGACATCGTGGTGGGCAACTCGCAGCGCTTCGGCGTGCCGTTCGGCTTCGGCGGCCCGCACGCCGCCTTCATGGCCTGCCGCGATGCGTACAAACGCTCGATGCCGGGCCGCCTGATCGGCGTGTCGATCGACACCGAAGGCAAGGCGGCCTACCGCCTCACCCTGCAGACGCGCGAGCAGCACATCCGCCGCGAGAAGGCCACCTCCAACATCTGCACCGCGCAGGTGCTGCTGGCGGTGATGGCGAGCATGTACGCCGTCTACCATGGCCCGGAAGGCCTCACCCGCATCGCGCGCCGCACGCATCGCCTCGCCGTGATCCTGACCGTCGCGCTGCGTCGGGCCGGAGTGAAGGTGGGCGGCGATTTCTTCGATACGCTGCACGTCACCGGCATCGATGCCGCCACCGTCCACGCCAAGGCCCGCGCTGCCGGCGTGAACCTGCGCGAGCTGGACGCCAACAGCCTCGGCATCAGCCTGGACGAGACCACCACCCGTGCCGATGTCGTCGCACTGGCGGGCCTGTTCGGCGCCGAAGCCGACATCGACGCGCTCGACGCCGAAGTCCACGACGCGCTGCCACGCACGCTGCTGCGCCAGAGCGCCTTCCTCACCCACCCGGTGTTCAACACGCATCACAGCGAGCACGAACTGCTGCGCTACATGCGCGCGCTGGCCGACAAGGATCTGGCGATGGATCGCACGATGATCCCGCTGGGCAGCTGCACCATGAAGCTCAACGCCACCGCCGAGATGATCCCGGTGACCTGGCCGGAGTTCGGCAACATCCATCCGCTGGCGCCGGCGACGCAGACCGCCGGCTACAAGGAACTGATCGACGGCCTGGAAGCGATGCTGGTCGAGTGCACCGGCTACGACGCGGTGAGCCTGCAGCCGAACTCCGGCGCGCAGGGCGAGTACGCCGGCCTGCTGGCGATCCGCGCCTACCACCGCTCACGCGGCGAAGATCACCGCGACATCTGCCTGATCCCCGAGTCCGCCCACGGCACCAACCCGGCCTCTGCGCACCTGTGCGGCATGACCGTGGTGGTGACCAAGTGCGACGCCAACGGCAATGTCGACGTGGACGACATCCGCCGCGCCGCGGAGAAGTATTCCGACCGTCTCGCCGCGCTGATGATCACCTACCCGTCCACGCATGGCGTGTTCGAGGAAGACATCGTCGCGATCTGCGACATCGTCCACCAGCACGGCGGCCAGGTGTATACCGACGGCGCCAACATGAACGCGCTGGTCGGCGTGGCCAAGCCCGGCAAGTGGGGCTCGGACGTGTCGCACCTGAACCTGCACAAGACCTTCTGCATTCCGCACGGCGGCGGCGGCCCGGGCGTCGGCCCATGCGCGGTGAAGTCGCACCTGGAACCCTTCCTGCCGAGGAAGTTCGGTGAGGAAAGCCCGGTTGGCATGGTGTCAGCCGCCAGCTTCGGCAGCGCCAGCATCCTGCCGATCAGCTGGATGTACATCACGATGATGGGCCAGCAGGGCCTGCGCAAGGCGACCCAGGTCGCCCTGCTCAACGCGAACTACATCGCCAAACGCCTGGAGCCGCACTATCCGACCCTCTATACCGGCCGCAACGGCCTGGTCGCGCACGAGTGCATCCTCGACCTGCGTCCGCTCAAGGACGCCACCGGCATCGGTGCCGAAGACGTGGCGAAGCGGCTGATCGACTTCGGCTTCCACGCGCCGACGCTGAGCTTCCCGGTGTCCGGCACCTTGATGGTCGAACCGACCGAGAGCGAATCGCGGGCCGAACTGGACCGCTTCATCGATGCGATGATCCAGATCCGCGACGAGATCCGCGCGGTCGAGGAAGGCAAGCTGGACCGCGAGGACAACCCGCTGAAGAACGCCCCGCACACCGCCACCATGGTCAGCGCCAGCGAGTGGACCCACGCCTACCCGCGCGAACTGGCCGCCTTCCCGCTGGCCAGCCTGAAGCTGCAGAAGTACTGGCCGCCGGTGGCCCGCGTCGACAACGTCTACGGCGACAAGAACATCATGTGCGCCTGCATCCCGGTGGATGCGTACAAGGAAGAAGCCGAGGCGTAAACCGCTTCGCCGATTCGTACAGAACAGCAAAAGGCCCCGCATGCGGGGCCTTTTTTTCATCCGGCCACGATACGGTTCCGGCCCTGCTGCTTGGCCTGGTACAGGCGCTTGTCCACCGCGTCGATGAACGGCCGCAGTTCGTCGTCGTGGCCGGAAATCAAGGTGCCCGCACCGATGCTGATCGTCAGCATGGGGCCGATCGGGGAGGGTTCGTGCGGGATCTGCTCGGCCAGGATCAAGCTGCGGCAGCGTTCGGCCAACTTGCCTGCGGCGGCCTCGTCGGTTTCCGGCAGCACCAGCACGAACTCCTCGCCGCCGAAGCGGGCCAGCAGGTCGCGTGCGCGCGTCGCGGCCGAATTCAGGATGCGCGCCACGTGCTTCAAGCAGGCGTCGCCTTCCAGGTGGCCGTAGCGGTCGTTGTACTGCTTGAAATAGTCGATATCCATCATGAGCATCGACAGCGGCTGCCGGTTGCGCCGCGCGTTGCTCCATTCGAGCTCGATGATCGCGTCGAAGCGCCGCCGGTTGGCGACGCCGGTCAGGCCGTCACGGAAGGAAAGCTCCTCCATCTCCTTCTGCAGGCTGATCAGCTGCTGCTCGGTGCGCTTGCGCTCGCTGATGTCGAACATGAAGCCGACCAGCGAGTCGACCGTGCCGTCGGGGTTGCGCACCACGTGCACCACGTCGCGGATCCACACGTAGCGGCCGTCGCGGGTCAGCGCGCGGTAGTCGGCCTCATGATCCACCCCCGCCTGCGACTGCGCCACGCAGAAATCCACCACCCACTCGCGGTCCGCCGGATGCATGCGGCTGGCCCAGTCGCCCACGCTCTCCCAGCTCGACGGCGCCCAACCCAGCAGCGCCTCGATCTGCGGCCCGATATAGGCGAACTGCTTGCTGTCCCAGTCGATCTTCCACGGGATCGCCTTGGTCGACTCCAGCAGCGTCTTGTAGACGGCGCTGCCGGGCGCCATCCGATTGTCGATATCCACCATCTTGCCGCCCCCCGGATGTTTCTGTCTGCGCAGCGCAGGCCATGGCCTGCGCAAAATATATCAGGCCACATGCCAGGCCCCATCCCGCGCGCAAACTCCACAGCACCGAGCGCCCTCCGCCGGACAGCCCGTGTGCCGGCTCAGTCGCCGTTCTTGGCCAGCCAGGCGTCGATCGCCGGCAGCCGTTCGTTGCGGATCATCATGCGGTACTTGATGTTCGCGACCGCGGCGTCGGCGGCCCGGCGCGAGCCGGCGGCAATGTAAGCGTCGGCGTAGGCCTTGATCTTGCCGATCATCGCCGGGTCGAACGAGGCGCCACCCAGGCGCGGGTAGTAGCGGCTGCGGGACGTCGAGTCGACCAGCGTGTCCACCTTGGCGCGATGCGCCAGCGCGAAGTCGAACGCCATCTCGGGGTGCTGGTAGGCAGCGATACCGATCATGCCGGCGCTGTTGGTCGCCCCCGGCTCGTCGGTGACGGCCAGATCCAGCGCGCGCCGGGCCAGCGCGTCATCGTCGGCATAGGACAGCAGCGAGTACAGCTGGTCCTTGATCAGCGGCGTCTTCTCCGCCTTCGCCATCGCATGCAACCGGTCCCAGGTGGCGGCGTCGGCGTGCCTGGCCACGATCGCGAAGATGGTCTTGCGCAACGCCGCGGGCACGGCCTTCGGGTCATGCTCCTGTGCCGCGAAGCGGCGGCGCGCCTCGTTGATGACGCCGGTGTCGCCCAGGTTGCCCAGCGCGCCGATCAACTGCGTGCGCAGGATCGCCACCGGGTCGCTCTCGCCCGGCTTCGCTTCCCAGCCGATGCGTGCGAACACCGGCGCCAGCCGCTTCACCGCGAACGCGCGGAAGCGCGCCTGGCGTGCGGTATCGCCGCGGTAGTAGTTGTCCAGGCCGCCGAGGGTGTCGGCGATCTCGCCCCAGATCTGCGGGTCGGCATCGGCCGGGGCGACCTGGACCAGGTCCAGGTAGGTGGATGCATTCTGCAGGCCCGCCATGCCCAGCGCCCAGGTGTCGCTCATCAGGCCGAGCTGGTCGATCGGTGCGAGCTTGGCGAACGCGCCCTTGATCGCGGCGAACTGGGCCGGCGTGTACAGCGTGCGGTAGTAGCCGCTCTGCCCCGCATTCACGATCACCGGGGCGCAGCCCGGCACCGTCAGGGTGGCCTTGCCGTCGGTCACCAGGGTGCTCGCCGGCGCGCCGCCGATGCCCTGCGCGATCACCGGCACGTGCCAGCTCAACGGCTTCTTGTGCGGGCGGTCCTTGGTGAACTCGCCCTGGCTCAGTTTCAGCGTGGTCCGGCCGCCGCTGCATGCGGCGGCGTCCACACGGATCAGCGGGATGCCCGGCTGCAGGGTGAAGTCGTGCGCGATCGCGGTGATCGGCTTGCCCGCCACCGCCTGCACCTCGCGCCACAGGTCGTCGGACTGGGTGTTGCCGTAGGCGTGCGCCTTGATGTAGTTGCGCACGCCGGCGCGCCAGGTGTCGGCGCCCACGTAGCCTTCCAGCATGCGGATCACCGCCTCGCCCTTGGAATAGGTGATCGAGTCGAACGCCTGGCTGGCCTGTTCCACCGTCTCCACGTGCTGCACCACCGGATGCGTGGTCACCGCCGCGTCCTGCGACATCGCCGACTCGCGCGTGCCCACTGCATCCAGCGCGGTATTCCATTCCGGGTGCAGCTTCTCGGTGGTGCGCGCGGCCATCCACGAGGCGAAGCCCTCGTTCAGCCACAGGTCGTCCCACCAGCGCATCGTCACTAGGTCGCCAAACCACTGGTGCGCCATCTCGTGCGCGGCGGTGTTGAAGACCGCCTGCTTGTCGGCCTGGGTCGAAATGGTGGGGTTCAGCAGCAGCGCGTATTCGAAGGTATAGATCGCGCCCCAGTTCTCCATCGCCGAGAAGAACTGGCTGCGCCCCGGCGAGGCGATGTTGTCCAGTTTCGGCAGCGGGTACGGCACGCCGAAGTAGTCGTTGTATTCGCGCAGCACGGCCGAGGACGACTCCAGCGCGAAGCCGGCCTGCGATGCCAGCCCCTTCTGCGTGATCACGCCGATCTCGGTGCCGTCGGTCATGGTGGTGGCGCGATCGAACTCGCCCAGGCCGAAGAACAGCAGGTAGGTGGACATCTTCGGCGATGGCTGGAAACGCACGCGGACCAGGCCGTTGCCGAGGTCGGTGGTCGACGCCGTCGGCATGTTGCTCACCGCCATCTCGCCCTTGGGCACGGTCACTTCGAGATCGAACGTGGCCTTGTACGCCGGCTCGTCCCATGACGGAATGAAGCGGCGCGCGTCGGAATTCTCGAACTGGGTGTAAAGCGCGCGCTGCTTGCCCGCCTTGGTGTCGTAGTCGATCGCGAACAGGCCGGTGGCCTGGGTGCCGATCCTGCCGGTGTAGCTCATCGCCAGCTTGTAGTTGCCCGGGGGCAGCGCGCGATCGAAGGTGAAGGTGGCGGTTTGCGCCTGCGCGTCCACCGACACCTTGGGATCGGCTATCACCATCCGCAGCCGTGTCGGCATGAGGTGCACCGAAGAGAACGCCATGTCGATCGCGTTCAGCGTGATGCTGGTGGTCGGCTGCAGCACATCGACAGTAATCGTGACCTTGCCGTCGAAACTCAGCTTGTCCGCATGCGGCACCACCGCCACGTCGTAGTGGCTGGGCACCACCGTGCGCGGCAACTGGGTGGTGGCGAGATCCGCGGTGGGCGCGGCAGCGGGCGTTTCGGCCATGGCCGTCATCGAAACACCGGCAAGCGCCAGGGCAATCGCGGAAACCAGCAACGTACTGCGCATTGAGAATTCTTCCATGTGGATCGTGGGGAGTGGGTTCGGCCAGCCATGGGCAGGACCGCCGGCCCTCCCCTGCACGATAGTGAAGCCCCGAGCCACCGCCGGACACGGCCGGAAGTCATGCCCGGGATCGCGCATGCCAGCCGGATGAACCGCGGTCGGTCGACGACAGGCAATCGCGCTATATTCCGTGGCACGCGCGGCCGCATCACCCAGGCCGTCGCGAGCCGCCAGAAGATTTCGCGGGAGGCACCGTGATCGAATGGATCGAATATGCCAAGATCGCCGGCGCCTTCCTCGGCGCCTGCGGCATCGCCACGCTGGCCAAGCTCTATCACGACAAGGTCGTGACCGGCAAAGACACCGAGCTGAAGATCAAGGAAGCCGAGATCACCCGCTTGGAGGCCGATCTGCTGAAGGTGCAATCGCGCGTCAAGAGCGCCGAGGAAGACAGCGTCCCCGGCCACCGCGACTTGATCCGGCTGCGCGCGCAACTCACCGAAATGATCGAGAGCCTGGCCGGCACCCTGCGTGCGCAGGCCGCGTCGCTCTATATCCCGGTGTTCAATGCCGGCGACGAAAAGACCGCATCGCCGCGCAGCTTCGCCTTTGTCGCCGCCTGGAACATGGATCCCGGCGCCACTGCCGCCATCCTCAAGATGAAACTGGTCGAGAGCTGGACCATCGTCGGCGAATGCTGGGACAAGGCCGCCTTGATCGGCAGCAACAACCTGCAGGCCAACGTCCGCCACGTCGCTTCATACGACAAGCAGTCCGGCTTCGTGCCGATGCACACGCTGGTGTCGCCGGTGCGCTGGCAGGGCCGGCAGATCGGCATCGTGCAGGTCTTCAACAAGACCCTGCCGGGCAACGCCTACGGCCTCGACGAGCATGGTTTCCAGAGCAACGACCGCAGGCAACTGCTCGAAACCCTGCAGGAAACCAGCGACGCCGGCATGGCGGGCACGCTGCATTATTTCCAGTCCAACCCCGAGACCATGCGTGTGCTCGGGCTGCAGGACGAACTGAACCTCGAGAACGCGGTGATCATGTATGTAGACCTTACCCAATCGTCGGCATTGTTCGATGAGCTGCCGCTGATTGACGCGGCGCGCCTGATCAACCGCTTCAGCCAGAACATCTACAAGCGGATCGGCCCGTTTTCCGGCATCGTCGAAAAATTCAATGGCGACGGAACGCTGATCCGCTTTCATTACGTCGGCTTTGACAGCCATGTGCCGATGAGCAACCCGGTGTTGCGGGCGATCTGCGCCGCCGCCGAGCTGCTCGGTGGGTTCAAGGCGTTCAAGGCCCAGCGCTGGCAAGGCCTGGCGGCCGACGTCGCCGAGGCGGTGAAGCTGCGCATCACCATCGCGCTGGGCCCGGTGGTATCGACCAATATGGGACCGCAACAATTCCAGACGCCTACGGCGATGGGCCAGTGCGTCAACCGTTCGGCCAAGATGGTCACCTTTGCACCGCGCGACCGCGACGTGATGCTGGTCGACGACAACATGGGCAAAGCGCTGAAGCAGATCGACGAGCATTACGTCGCCGCGCTGACCGCCTTCGATAGCTGGTCGTCCGATACCGCCCGGCAATCGCCCAGCCTCGCCGGCCATCGGTATTTCGAGGTGACGCCCGAGCTGTTCCGGCTCGCCGCCATGGAATTCCACCAGCCCCCGTACGCGCAAGCGCCGTAGCCGTCCCGCGATGGACAGACCCCGTCGCGCAATACCACTGCATCTTCACTCCCCACGACCCCGCCAGCGTTATGCTGCGGCAGTCAACCGAGGGGTACCGCCATGAGCGATTACGCACCCGTCACCGTTGCCCAACGATCCGCTTTCGCGCCGCCGCCCAGGGCCGTCCGGCTGCAGCGCAAATGCAGCTGCGGCACGCACAGCCACGGTGAAGCCGAATGCAGCGCGTGCGCAAGGAAACAACGCCAGTTCGCCACCGGACCCGTCCACGATGCACTCGAACGGGAAGCCGACCGCGTCGCCGACCGGGTGATGAGCGGCCCCACGTCTGCCCGCGGCATCGCGGCGCCGGCCATCCAGCGGTACGCCAGCGGCCATGCCGCCAGCACAGAAGTCCCCGACAGCGTCGGCCACGCCCTCGCCGGCGCGGGGGCCCCACTGCCGGCGGACGTGCGCCAACCCATGGAGGAACGCTTCGGCCACGACTTCTCCACCGTCCGCGTGCATACCGACGCAATGGCGCGGCAATCCGCGCGTGACGTCGATGCGCAGGCCTATACCGTCGGCCACAACGTGGTGTTCGCCGCCGGGCGCTACGCTCCGCACACGCGCGAAGGTCGCCACCTGCTGGCGCACGAACTGACCCACGTCGTGCAGCAGGCGCAGGGCACCCGCTTGCAGCGCAAGGACGACAAGTCCAAACCGGCAGACAAGGACACGGCCGCGCCGGCGAACTTCAAGGGCTGCAACGACGACCGCAAGAAACTGGTCGAGTCGGCGATCAAGCGCGCAAGCGAACTCGCCGCACGCGCACTGGTCGCACTGAACCGCGAATTCCCGATGAGCTGGGAAGGCACCGCCATGAACAAACACTTCGGAAGCCTGTCATCGAGCGACCTGGACATCGTCAAGGACCGCTTCAAGCGTGCCCAGGGCGAAGCGGCCTCGAAAATCTATACCTGCGCCCCGAAGGACGTGAAGGCATCGGAGGGCGGCCAGATCCTCGACCCCTGCGCCGAAGCCGAATGCCCCGGCAGCAAGATCACCGTCTATCCGCAATTCGGCTCGGAAACCTGCAAGGACGCCGGCGCCATCCTGCTGCATGAAGTCATCCACAACCTCGGCGGCTGCGGCGACACCGACGTCAAGGACAAGAGCTACCCCACCCTGCACCCCGAGGACAACGCCTACTCCTACGAGCATTACGCCGTCGACGTAGCCGCCGGGCCGAAGGCGCCCGATACGCTGAAGAAGCGCGATCCCAAGGCGCCGAAAGCCACGCTTTGACGGCACCGCCGCTGCACCGGGACTTACGCCTCCGGTTCCGGCTGCATCTTCGCCAGCACCTCTTCCAGATCGGCGATCACCGTTTCCAGCGCCTCGTGCAGTTGTCCCTGGCGATCCATCAGGTCGGCGAGCTTCTCCGCCTGCTTGAGTTTGGACAATTCGCCGTCGAACAGCAGCCATGCCGCCGTCAGCGCTTCCACGTTGTTCTTCGAGTAATGCCGCATCTCCTTGAGCTGCGCCACCGTATCGACGATGTAGTCGGCCGGCGTCTTCGCATTTTCATCGGACATGGGACGGTTCCTCCAGGCGGGATGTGGCGGCCATTCGATGGCTTTCGGCGATGCCGGCTGTCGGCAGGATGCAACCCGACATATCGGGCCGTTTGCCCTGACGGTAGCGGCGCCGATGCGAAGTGCGAGTCAACGTCCTGCTCAGGACTCGTTGTCCGGCAGCAGGGACGGCGTCTGACGACACGCCGCGCCTAGCGCCAGCCGGCATCGCGCGCTGCGCGCTCCTGCTGTGCATCGAAGACATTGCCGCGCAAACGCGCGTCGACCGCGGCCTGCACCGCGGGCGGCAAGGCACTCGCTGCCTGGCGCAGTTCGCCGCCGCCTTCCGGCGGGGTCACCGCACTGAGCACGGGCAGCGCCCAGCCTGCACTTTCATGGCAGGCAAGGCCGGCTCGCGCCGGCGGGGCGCGCAACACGAAGGTGCGGCAGATGCGCCCGTCGGTACTGCGGAAACTCAAACCGATGGCGACCGGGGCATTCGCCTTCGGTTCGCTCGCCAGTGCCTGATCGAGCGCATGAGTCAAGGCACCCGCGGCGAATGACTGGCCGCCCTGCATGCGTATCAGATCGCCACCGGGCTGCCACCACCACAAGGCCACGGCGAGCAGCGCCACCGACGCGGCCAGCGCAGCGCCCGGCACAAACCAGCGACGGGTCGCGCGGCGGCGGGTCGTACCCTTGCCATGCCCGGCCGCCGGCATGACGAGCGGCGAGGTCGGTGTCGCTGCCTGCGCCGGTCGCGGCTGCAGCAAAGCGGACAAACGCGCCGGCACCGGCTCATCGAGCACCGGATCGAACGCGGCGCGCAGCCGCGCGCGCACGGCGCGCGCCTGCTGCACGCGGTGGGCGAGCACGGCGTCGTGCGCCAGCGCGGCCTCGACCCGTGCGGCACTCGGCGCGTCGAGTTCGCCGTCCACGTAAGCCTGCAAGATGTCGTCGTCGATCGGATTCATGTGTCTTTCCCAAGATGGGCCTGCAAGGTGGCGCGGGCGCGGGCCAGGCGGCTGGTGACGGTGCCCACCGGCACCTCCAGCAGCTCGGCGGCCTCGCCGTACGACATGCCCTCGACCAGCACCAGGGCCACCACTTCGCGATGGTCCGGCGGCAACGCCGCCAGCGCCATCGCCAATTCCAGCTGCTGCGCGGGCTGTGCGCTGGCACGGTCGGCAGCCATCTCACCAGCCTCCTCGGGCGCGAACAAATGCTGCGACCGGCCGCGTGCACGCAACTCGTCCCGCCAGGCGTTGCGCGCGATCGCGAACACCCACTTGTCCAGCGCGGCATCCGGCCGCCACTGCGCGGCACGGGCCAACGCGCGTTCCAGCACGATCTGCACCAGATCGTCGGCGTCGGCGACCTGCCCTGCCAGCGCCCGCGCCAGACGGCGCAGGCGCGGCAACAGCGGGATCAGTCCTTCGCGCACGGCGTCGCTCGAATTCACGCATCACCTTCCATTACGTCCGGAGGGGAGGATTCCTTCCCTCGCGCGCATCGGCGCAGTTCGAGGGCGTAAAGCAGGCCCATGCTAGCATCCGGCCCCGTTGCTCCCGAGGCCCTGGTCATGCCGCTGCACCGCCCGCCTGCCCTGTTCGTTCCGCTGCTGGCCATCGCGTTTGCCGTGGCCGGCGCGACCCCTGCGCGGGCGCAGGTACTCGGGCCGGTGCAGGGCCTGCCGAACCTGCAGGTGCCCGGCACGAACCTGCCCGCCGTCGTTCCGGCCTCGCCCTTGCGCAGCGTCGACGACCTGCTGCGCGGGCCGCTGGCCATCACGCGGAAATTGCAGATCGATACTTTGCTGCGCAGGGAACCCCGGCGCGTCGGGGTCGATCCCCACGGCGCACCGATCCTGCGCGGCGAGTTCCTCGCCATGGGGCTGTCGGCGGCACAGCGCGATGCCGTGCAGGCGCAGGGTTTCGTAGTGGATCGCGAGGCGTCGACGGACGCGACGCTGGGTCTGGATTTCGTGGTGCTGCACGACACCCGCGGGCGCAGCACGGCCAGGGCCATGCGCGCCCTGCGACAGGCCGCGCCGGACGCGGCATTCACCTACCAGCATCTCTACCTGCCCGCAGGCGATGGCGACGTGGCCGGCGCCACGACCTCGGCGACGCCGTCTTCCAGCACACCCGGGCAACGCGTGGGGCTGGTCGATGGCGGCGTCGATCCGGCCGACCCCGCGCTGGCACATGCGCGCATCGAACAGCATGGCTGCAAGACGGCGAATCCGTCGCGGCACGGCACCGCGGTCGCTGCCCGCCTCGTCGCCGGCGATCCGGACACGCTGTATGCCGCCGACCTGTGGTGCGGCGATGCAGTCGGCGGCGCCACCTCGAACCTCGTGGACGCGCTCGCATGGATGGCGCGCGAGCGCGTGGCGGTGGTCAACATCAGCCTGGTCGGCCCCGACAACCCGGTGCTCGCGCGTGCGGTGCAGGCGATGATCGCGCGCGGCCACGTGCTGGTCAGCGCGGTCGGCAATGATGGGCCCGCGGCACCGCCGCTGTTTCCGGCGGCGTACCCGGACGTGATCGGCGTCAGCGGCGTCGACGCGCGCGACCGCGTGCTGCCCGAATCCGGCAGCGGCGACCAGGTGGACTTCTGTGCGTCGGGCGTGATCGGCAGCGGCCGCAACGCACTGCGCGGCACCTCATTCGCGGCGCCGATCGTGGCGCGAAAAGCCGCGCAACTGCTGGACGCGCCCCGCGCAGGAGCCGCGACGCAAGTGCAGCAACGCCTGATCGGCGAAGCCCGCCGCCCCGACGCCGTGGGCCGCGACCCGCGCTGCGGCTATGGCTTGTTGTCGCCCTGAATCTGAACACCACCCAACTGCAGCCCGCTGGCGTGGAAGGATCTTTCCGGCGCGAACGTACAGGACCTCGGAAGCCGCGGATCGGCCGCAGGCAGGAGGTCCTCACATGCGCAACACGACTCTCAACAACAAGACGCTCAACATCGCCCTGCTCGCCAGCGCCCTTGCCCTGGCCACGATGGCCCCGGCCCACGCCCAGGTGCTGGGTGGCGGCGCACTCGGCGGCGGCATCACCGGCGGCCTGCGCGGTCCCATCGATGCCACGATGGGCCAGGTCGGCGGCCGGATCGACGGCTCCGCACGCGGCATGGGCAATCTCAATACCCCGGACATCAACCAGCGTGCGGTCGAGCGGCGCGCGGAACGCCTGCGCCAGCGTGCCGCCGCAACCGCCGCTTCGGCAACGGGTACGGCTGCCCAGGCCACCCGCCAGGTGAACGGCCAGGCAGCCGCTGACTCCGCCGCCGGCCTCACCGGTGCAGTCGGTGCCAACGCAGGCAACGGCAGCAACAACGCTGCACTGGATGGCGCGGGAGCACTGGGCACGCCCGCGGCCGGTGCGGTCGATGCCTCCAGCGCGCGCGATACCGTAGCCGGCACCGCGGACCAGGCCGTCGGCCAGTCGCGTTCAGCCGTCTCGACGGCCAAACGCTACACCCAGGGCGCGCTCAACCGCGCACGGAGCGCAGCCGGCAACGCGTCCGCGAACGCCGAAGGTGCGGCCGAGGGCTCGGCCAATGCCGGCCTGAGCGCCGCCCGCCAGGCCACCGCCACCGGCACGCAGTCGGCCGATGCCGCCGGCTCCCTCGGCACGGACGCGGCCGGCAGCGCGTCACAGGCAACCTCGGCCGGCGCGAACGCCGCGAGCCGGCCGTCGGGTAACGCAGCGACCACGCAACCGGGCCTGCTGCCACCGACGTCCAACGCCGTGCGCGGCGCCGGTGACAAGTCGATCGACCTGTCGGGCTCCGGTGCAGCCAACGGCAACACGAACGCCAACGCCGGCTCGACGTCTGGCGCCAACGGCTCGGCCAACGCCAGCGGCCGCGCCGGCGGCCAGGCCCGTGCCCACGGTTCGGCGCGCGACGGCATCTCCACCTCGGCGCAAGCCGACGGCGATGCCGGCGCCAGTGCGAACGCGCAACAGCACTGAGCCAGCAGCGACGTAGAAACCTGGAGCCCCCGCTTGCGGGGGCTCTTTCGTTCTGAAGATCAGAAGCTCTACTCATTCCCCCACTTGGGGGAAATACCTCATTCGCCGACGTAGCTGCGCGGCACGCGTTTCAGGCCGCACAGCAGTTGGTAGGCGCTGTTCTCGCTGTGCAACGCCAGTTCGCTGACCGGCACCTGCCTGCCCCACAGTTCGACCTCGCTGCCGAGGCCGGCGGCGGGATGGTCGGTGAGGTCGACGGTGAGCATGTCCATCGACACGCGGCCGACCAGCGCGCCGGGCCGGCCGTCGATGGCGACCGGGGTGCCGTTGGGGGCGAATTGCGGGTAGCCGTCGGCATAGCCCATCGCGACGACGCCGATGCGGCTGGGACGCGAGGTGATGAAACGTGCGCCGTAACCGATCGGTTCGCCCGCCGCCAGCTCGCGCACGCCGATCACCTTCGAGGTCACCGTCATCACCGGCTGCAGGCGGTCGGCGACCGGATGTGGACCGGCGAACGGCGTGGCGCCGTACAGCATCAGGCCCGGCCGCGCCCACTCGCCTTGCGCGCTGGGCCAGCCGAGCAGCGCGGGGGAATTGCTGAGGCTGGTGGGTAAACGCAGTTCGTCGCACACCTGGTGGAACAGCGCGCCTTGCTCATCGGTGCGGGCGCAGTCGAGTTCGTCGGCGCGGGCGAAGTGGGTCATCGCCACCACCTCGCGCACCTGCGGCAGGGCCTGCAGGCGCTGCAGGCTGGCGCGGTAGTCCGCCGCGGCGAGGCCGAGCCGGTGCATGCCGGAATCGAGCTTCAGCCAGAGCGTGAACGGCTTGGCCGGGCGCGCGCGCTCGATCGCGTCGATCTGCCACTGGGCCTGCACCACGCACCACAGGTCGTGGGCGTCGATCAGCGCCAGTTCGTCGGCCTCGAAGAAACCTTCCAGCAACAGGATCGGGGCGCGGATGCCGGCCTCGCGCAGTTCCAGTGCCTCCTCGATGCAGGCCACCCCGAAACCGTCGGCTTCGCTTTCCAGTGCCTGCGCACAGCGCACGGCACCGTGCCCGTAGGCATCGGCCTTGACCACGGCCAGCGCCTTGCGTCCGCCCAGCTCGCGTGCCAGGCGGTAGTTGTGGCGTAGTGCGGCCAGGTCGATCAGGGCACGTGCCGGGCGCATCAGGCAGGGACTCCCGCGGTCGGGCGCGTACTGTAGCGCGAGATGTCCAGGCCCTCGCTGCTGATCTGCGGCTTGCGCCCCGCGATCAGGTCGGCCAGATAGCGGCCGGAACCGCAGGCCATGGTCCAGCCGAGGGTGCCGTGGCCGGTGTTGAGGTAGAGGTTGTCCAGCCGGGTGGCGCCGACCACCGGCGTGCCGTCCGGAGTGGCCGGGCGCAGGCCGGTCCAGAAGGTGGAGCGGCTCAGGTCGCCACCATGCGGGTACAGATCGCTGACCACTTTTTCCAGGGTGGCGCGGCGGCGCGGCGACAGCGACAGGTCGAAGCCGGAGACTTCAGCCATGCCACCGACGCGGATGCGCTGGTCGAAACGGGTTACCGCCACCTTGTAGGTTTCGTCGAGGATGGTCGAGGTGGGCGCCATCGCCGGATCGGTGATCGGCAGGGTCAGCGAGTAGCCCTTCAGCGGATACACCGGCAGGCGCATGCCCAGCGGCGCCAGCAGCTGCGGTGTGTAGCTGCCCAGCGCCAGCACGTAACGGTCGGCATGTTCGAGCTTGCCGTCGATGCGCACGCCGGTGAGGCGGCTGCCGTCGTGTTCGAGTTTTTCCACGGTGGCGCCAAAGCGGAACTCGACACCGGCTTCCTGTGCCCGCGCGGCGAGCCGGCGCGTGAACAGCTCGCAATCGCCGGTCTGGTCGTTCGGCAGGCGCAACGCGCCGCTGAGCTGGTCGACCACTGCGGCCAGCGCCGGCTCCACCCGCACGATGCCGGCGCGGTCGAGCAGTTCGTAGGGCACGCCGTACTGTTTGAGCACGGCGATGTCCTTGGCCGCGTCGTCGAGCTGTGCCTGGGTGCGGAACAACTGCACGGTGCCGAGCTGGCGGCCTTCGTAATCCAGCCCGGTCACGGCGCGCAATTCGTCCATGCAGTCGCGGCTGTATTCGGACAGGCGCACCATGCGCGCCTTGTTGATGGCGTAGCGGCTGGCGGTGCAGTTGCGCAGCATCTGCAGCAGCCACAGGTATTGCTGCGGGTCGAGGCCGGGGCGGATCGCCAGCGGTGCGTGGCGCATGAACAACCACTTCAGCGCCTTCAGCGGCACGCCGGGGGCGGCCCACGGCGAAGCGTAACCGGGCGAGATCTGGCCGGCGTTGGCGAAGCTGGTTTCGCGTGCCGGCGCGCTTTCGCGATCCACCACGGTCACCTCGAAACCGGCCTGCGCCAGGTACCACGCGCTGCATGTTCCGATCACGCCACTGCCCAATATCAGTACCCGCATCTCGCTCCCCTTCCATCAGTCGGCCTGCGGGCCAACCGCAGGAATGATCCCGACAAGTATAGGAACGGTCGACCAATCTTATTTTCTGTCTTTGGGAAGAATGACGGGTAAAATCACTGCCAGATTGGCAATCCTTGGTGAACCCATGGCGGTAAAGAAGCGGGAATTCGACAAAATCGACCGGAAAATCCTCCGGGTGTTGCAGGACGAGGGGCGCATATCGTTTACCGAGCTGGGCGAGCGGGTCGGGCTGTCCACCACGCCGTGCACCGAGCGCGTGCGCCGGCTGGAACGCGACGGCGTGATCACCGGCTACCACGCGCGGCTCGACCCGCACCTGGTCGGCGCCGGCCTGCTGGTGTTCGTGGAGATCAGCCTGGCCTACAAGTCGGGCAACATCTTCGAGGAATTCCGCAACGCCGCGCTGCGCCTGCCCAACGTGCTGGAGTGCCACCTCGTCTCGGGCGCGTTCGATTACCTGATCAAGGCGCGCATCTCCGGCATGGCCTCGTACCGCAAGCTGCTCGGCAACACCTTGCTGACCTTGCCGAACGTGCGCGATTCGAAGAGCTACATCGTGATGGAAGAGGTCAAGGAAACGCTCAGCCTGCCAGTGGGCGAGCGCGGCGGGCGCAGCGAAGGCGACGCCGCAGGATAGTTGCGGGAAATCGATCCATCGGCCAGAACGGACAAACCCCGCGTGGCGGGGTCTGTCGGCGTGACGCAACGGTGTGATGGGCGATCAGGCGAACGGATCGTCCAGCACGATGGTGTCGTCGCGGTCCGCGCCGGTGGCGACCAGGGCCAGGCGGCAGCCGGAGAGTTCCTCGACCGCACGCAGATAGGCGCGGGCGGCGGGCGGCAGCTGGTTCCAGTCGCGGATGCCGGCGGTGGATTCCTGCCAGCCGGGGAATTCCAGGTAGACCGGCTTGCACTCGTCCCAGCCGTCCGCATCGAGCGGCGCCAGTTCGCGGCGCTTGCCCCGGTATTCGTAGGCGATGCACACCTTGACCGTGTCCAGGCCATCGAGCACGTCGAGCTTGGTGATGGCCAGGCCGTTGATGCCGTTGATCTGGGTGGCGCGCTTCAGCGCGACCAGGTCGATCCAGCCGCAGCGGCGCGGGCGGCCGGTGCTGGCGCCGAACTCGTTGCCCTTCTTGCGTAGCAGCTCGCCCATGTCGTCGTTGAGCTCGGTCGGGAACGGACCGCTGCCGACGCGGGTGGCGTAGGCCTTGCAGATGCCCAGCACGTAGTCGATGTCGCCCACGCCCACGCCGGTGCCGGCGAGCGCGCCGCCGATGGTGGTGTTGGACGAGGTGACGTACGGATAGGTGCCGTGGTCGATGTCGAGCAGCGCGCCCTGCGCGCCTTCGTACAGGATGTTGCCGCCGTCGCGGCGCACGTCGTGCAGGATGGTGGCGACGTCGTCGACCAGCGGGCGGATGTACTCGCCCCAGGCCAGCGCGTCCTTCAGCACGGCGTCGTAATCGACCGGCTCGGCCTTCAGCCACTGGGTGAGGATGAAGTTGTGGTACTCGACGGCGGTCTTCAGCAGCGCCGGCAGCTCGTGCGGGTACATCAGGTCGGCCACGCGCACGCTGCGGCGGGCGACCTTGTCCTCATACGCCGGGCCGATGCCGCGGCCGGTGGTGCCGATCGCCTTGCCACCGGCGGCAATTTCGCGCGCCTTATCCACCGCGATGTGGTACGGCATGATCAGCGGCGTGGCCGGGCTGATCTTGACGCGCGAACGCACCTCGACGCCGTTCGCTTCGAGCTCGGCGATCTCGGTCATCAGCGCGGCCGGCGACAGCACCACGCCATTGCCGATCAGGCACAGCGCGTCTTCGCGCAGGATGCCCGAGGGGATCAGGTGCAGGACGGTCTTCTTGCCCTTGATCACCAGGGTGTGGCCGGCATTGTGGCCGCCCTGGAAGCGCGCCACCGCGCTGACCCGCTCGGTCAGCAGGTCGACGATCTTGCCCTTGCCTTCGTCGCCCCACTGCGCACCCAGAATGACTACTGACTTGCCCATAATCTTCTCGCTCAGGTTTGTGGCGTCCCGTCGGCGGGACCACACGTATCAATGAAAAAACTGCAACAGCACCAGGCCGGTCACCATCGCACCGGCGCCGAACAGCCGCAAGGTGCGCGGCGGCAGTTTCAGCGCCTCGCGCACCATCGCCTGCCAGCCTTGCGGTGCCGCAAACAGCAGCAGGCCTTCGATCACCAGCATCAGGCACAGTGCGGCTGTCAGCTGGTGCATCGGGGTCGACTCAGCGTTTCTGCGCGGGTTGTTCGAAGTAGCGCAGGAACTCGTCGTCGGGCTTCATGATCAGCACGCCCTTGCCGTCCTCGAACGAGGTGCGGTAGGCGGCCAGGCTGCGGTAGAACGTGAAGAACTCCGGATCCTGGGTGTACGCCTGCGCATAGATGGCAGCCGCTTCCGCGTCGCCCTCGCCCTTCACCTTGGCCGCGTCGCGCTGGGCATCGGCGCGCAGCACCTGGCCCTGGCGATCGGCGTCGGCCTGGATCGTCTCGGCCGATTCCTGACCGGTGAAGCGCAGTTCGTTGGCCAGCTGCAGGCGCTCGGCGCGCATGCGCTTGTACACCGATTCGCTGACCTCGTTCGGCAGGTCGATGCGCTTGATGCGCACGTCGACCACGGCGATGCCGAGGTTCTTGCGCGCCGAGGCATCGGTCTGCGCGCGCACGCGTTCGGTGATGTCCTTGCGCCCGCCGGAGATCAGGTCGGGCAAGGTGCGCGCGTTGAACTCGAAGCGCAGCGCATCCTTCACGATCGGGGTCAGCCGCTGTGCCGCCTGCAGCTGGTCGCCGCCGGTGGCGCGGTAATACGCGGCGTTGTCGGCGACGCGCCACTTCACGTAGAAGTCGACGTTGACGCTCTTCTTCTCGGAGGTGAAATAGCGCTCCGGCGGCGCGTCCAGCGACAGGATGCGCTTGTCGAAGTGCATCACCTGCTGAATCACCGGCAGCTTGAAATGCAGGCCCGGCTGGTAGTCGGTGTGGACGATGCGGCCGAACTGCAGCAGCAGCGCGCTGTGCCCTTCGCTGACCACGAACATGCTGTTGAGGCCGAGCAGGACCACCAGGATCGCGATGACGATGGAACTGATCTTCATCATGGCTGCGCCCCCTTGTCGGCCGCATTGCCGGTCGGCGGTGACACCACCGCACCGGTCGTGCCCGCCTCAGGCTGCGCCGCGGTCGGCGAGCCCTGCAGCGCCGGCAGGTTGATGATGTTGCGGCCGTTGGAGCCGTCGATCACCTTGGGGTTCTTCGCCATCACCTGTTCCATCGTTTCCAGCCACAGCCGCTTGCGGGTCACTTCCGGCGCAGCCTTGTACTGCTTCAGCAGCAATTCGAAGCGGGCGGCGTCACCGGTGGCCCGGGCCACGCGCTCGGCCTTGTAGCCGGCCGCCTCGGCGGCGATGCGCGCGGCATCGCCACGTGCCACCGGCACCACCTTGCTGGCGTAGGCCAGGGCGGCGTTCTCGATGCTCTGCTTGTCTTCGCGGGCGTTGTTGACGTCGTCGAACGCGTCCCTCACCTCGTTCGGCGGCGCCACGTTCTGGAAACTGACTTCGGTGACACGCAGGCCGGAGTCGTAGGTGTCCAGGGTCTTCTGCAGGGTTTCCTGCGCCTGGGCGACCAGGCTGGCGCCGGCGGCGGACAGGATCTGGTCCATATCGCTGCTGCCGATCGCCGAGCGCACGGCGGCCTCGGCGGCGGCACCGATGGTGCCGTCCGGATCGTTCAGCGAGAACAGGTACTTGCGCGAATCGTCCACCTGGTACTGCACGGTGAAGTCGATCGTGATGATGTTCTCGTCCTTGGTCAGCATCGCCACCTTGTCGGTGACCGAGCGGATCCGCGTGGCCTCGACCTTGGTGACCGACTCGATCGGCTGCGGCAGCTTCAGGTGGAAGCCCGGCGGCAAGGTGCGCGAATACTCGCCGAAGCGCAGCACCACGCCGGCCTGGCGTGCGCCGATGATGGTGTAGCTGCTGAACAGCAGGCCGACCACCAGTACCACCGCCACGCCGGTGAGGATGCTGCCGGGCCCCTGCCCCATCTTGCCCAGGCGATTCCTGGCGTTGTTGAGCAAGTCGTCCAGCGGCGACTTACCGCCCTGGCGCTTCCTGTTCCACGGATCACGTTGCCCGTTGTTGCCGGGTTCATTCCATGCCACGAGTCAGTCTCCTAGGGGTCGTCGGGAGGCCGGCAACCACGGCCGGAACACGCGCTGCACCGGGTTACACATGAGATTCAGCCAAAGCTGTCGGGGTGCCGCGCCGGCCGCCTTTCGGGGCCGCGCAAACACGAGGGATTCTAGCAGAGCGCAGCTGATGCCGCGCGTGGTGTGCCGGCGTCATTCCGCCACGGCCAGCAACTGACGGAGCAATTGGGTCTCGGCCGGGTCGCCACCGCTGATCGGGGCGATCACGCTGCGCGGCGCGTCGATGCGCAGCTGCCAGCCGTGCTCGTCCACCGTCTCTCCGGTGATCACACCGGCGGCCTTCAACCGCGCATGCAGGCGCCCGGCCGACAACGGCAACTGCAACGCCGATTGCACCCGCTCGCCGCCGAGCAGTTCGCCCAGCGCCTGGCGCAGCAGATCCAGCCCGACACCGGTGGCGGCGGACAGCCACACCCGCACCGGTTTGCCGGCGCCGTCACGTTCGATCCGAGGCTCGGCGCCCGCCAGGTCGATCTTGTTCATCACGCGCAGCTGCGGCACGTCGCCGGCGTCGATTTCCTCCAGCACCTTGTCGACCACGCGGTGCAGGCGATCGCGCTCCTCGTCGGCGGCGTCGCTGACGTGCAGCAGCAGGTCGGCGTCGCGCGCCTCGGCCAGGGTGGCGCGGAACGCGGCGACCAGGTCATGCGGCAGCTCGCGGATGAAGCCGACGGTATCGGCCAGCACGGCCGGACCGCAGCTCAAGCCTTCCAGCTTGCGCACGGTGGGATCGAGCGTGGCGAACAGCAGGTCCGCAGCGTAGACGTCGCCCGTGGTCAACGCATTGAACAAGGTCGACTTGCCGGCGTTGGTGTAGCCGACCAAGGCGACGCGCGGCACCGTATTGCGCAGCCGCGCGCGGCGTTGCTGGACGCGCTGGGTCTGCACCTTCTCCAGCCGCTTGCTGAGCATCTTGACCCGCTCGCCGAGCAGGCGACGGTCGGTTTCCAGCTGGGTTTCGCCGGGACCGCGGTTGCCGATGGCACCGCCGCGCTGGGCGTCCAGATGGGTCCAGCCGCGCACCAGCCGGGTGGCCAGGTGCTTGAGCTGGGCCAGCTCCACTTCCAGCTTGCCTTCGTGCGAACGGGCGCGCTGGGCAAAAATGTCCAGGATCAGGCCGGCACGATCGACCACGCGGATGCCGAGGTGTTTTTCCAGGTTGCGTTCCTGCACCGGGGTCAGCACGTGGTCGACCAGCACCAGATCCGCCTCCAGCGCACGCGCCGCCTCGGCCACCTCGTCCGCCTTGCCGGTGCCGATGTAGTAGCGCGGGTTGGGATCTTCGACGCGGGCGCTGATCACGCCCAGCACTTCGGCCCCGGCGGATTTCACCAGTTCGGCGAATTCCTCGGCGCGACGTGCTGTATCGCCTTCGCCGCGGGAATGCGGCAGGACCAGGACGGCGCGATCGCCTTTCTTTTGTCTATCGAACACTAGTGGGTGTGATCCTCAGGAGCAGACCCACTTCATGCGGGCGAACCGCGCCTCTATCAAGCGTCCGCGTCGGCGGATGTGGCCGGCGCGTCGGACTGATGGTCGTGGCCATCATGGCCGTCGTGGCCATTGCCTATACGTACGTTGCGGCTCGGTACCACGGTGGAGATGGCGTGCTTGTAGACCATCTGGCTCACCTGGTTGCGCAGCAACACCACAAACTGGTCGAACGACTCGACCGTCCCCTGCAACTTGATGCCGTTGACCAGATAGATGGCTACCGGCACGCGTTCGCGCCGCAATGCATTCAGAAACGGATCCTGCAACGACTGCCCCTTGGACATTTCTTGTTCTCCCCTTGCCACGGACAGACCGGAGAAAAAACGCCGACGGCGCCCCGGCCCAACATGCTGGGATGTTAGCTGCTTTCAAATACTTGATGAAAGAAGATTTTTGCGCCGCGCAAGTGCACTGGGTCACGCTGGCGACGCTGGCCCGCCCGGACCGTCCAGAAACAGCTGTACGGCCGCCGCGGCGCGGGTAGCCAGACCGGGCTGGTCCGGGTCGAACAGGCGGGTGCCGTAGTCGCTGCGCAGCCAAGTGATCTGCCGCTTGGCCAGCTGGCGGGTGGCGTAGATGGCGCGGTCGCGAAATTCGGGCGGATCGGTCAGGCCGTCCAGGTGCTCCCACGCCTGGCGGTAGCCGACCGCACGAATCGCCGGCAGGTCGGCGTGCAGGTCACCGCGCGCCCGCAGCGCGCGCACTTCATCCAGGAAACCCTCCGCCAGCATGGCGTCGAAACGGCGGGCGATGCGTTCGTGCAGCACGCGCCGGTCGGTCGGCAGCAGGGCCAGTTTGAGCACCCGCCACGGAAAGCGCGCCGCCGCCCCGCCGCGCTGCAATTCGGACAGCGGCCGGCCGGTCAGTTCGATCACTTCCAGTGCACGCTGCAGGCGCTGCACGTCGTTGCAGCCGATCCGGCTGGCGGCGGCCGGATCAAGAACCGCCAGTCGCGCGTGCATGGCCGGCCAGCCAAGTTGCTGCGCTTCGGCGGCCAGCCGCGCGCGGGTGGCCGGGTCGGCTTCCGGCAAGTCGGACAGCCCCTGCTGCAACGCGCGGAAGTACAGCCCGGTGCCGCCGACCAGCAGCGGTACCCTGCGCTGCGCGCTGATCCGCTGCATCACCGGCAGCGCGTCGGCGCAGAAATCCGCCGCCGAATACGGCTGACCGGGATCACGGATATCGACCAGCGCATGCGGATGGCGCGCCAGCGTCGCCGAATCGGGCTTCGCCGTGCCGATGTCCATGCCGCGGTAGACCAGCGCCGAATCGACGCTGACCAGGTCAAGCGGAAACTGCTCGCTCAGCCCGCATGCCAGCGCGGTCTTGCCGGAGGCGGTGGGGCCCATCAGGAAGATGGCGAGGGGGCGGCGGTCGACAGGCATGGCGCATTGTAAGCAGGGCGATGCCGTTTCACCTCGATACAAGCTGTATCACGGCTGCGACAGCTTGCGCCGCGCCGCGCATCGGTCCTGCCGCTGCGGATGAGGCCGCCAGCCGCTTGCCGGGGCATCCGCGCCGATGGCATCACCGATGCTTCAGACGTGTCAGGGGGAGGGCCGAAGGAGAACTGCCGTGTACACACCGCTTTGGCACAAGGACAACTACGAGTTCTGGTATGCCGTCTGCATCGTGATCAGCGTCGTCTTCGCACTGGTCTACCGTTCGCTGCGCGAGCGGATGTTCTGAACGGCAGACGCAGAAAGGGCCCGCGTCGACGACGCGGGCCCCGATGCTTGCGCGAACGAGCGGCTTACTTCGCCGGCACGCCCATTTCCTTCAGCAGGTTGTCGGCGTGGTCGAGGTGGTGCATCACCCACAGCATGTAGCGCACGTCGACCTGGATCGAGCGGTTGAGCTGCGGGTTGAACAGCCAGTCGCCGCTGACCGACTCCCAGTTGCCGTCGAACGCCAGGCCGACCAGTTGGCCGTTCGCGTCCATCGCCGGCGAGCCGGAGTTGCCGCCGGTGATGTCCAGGTCGGCGAGGAAGTTGACCGGCAGCGTGCCCTGCTTCGGCGAGGCGTAGCCGTCGAACGCCTTGGCCTTGATCGCAGCCAGTTCGGCCTTCGGCGAATTGAACGGCTCCACGCCGGTGTCCTTCTCGACGATGCCCTGCGCGGTGGTGAACGGCGCGTAGCTGACGCCGTCGCGCGGCGCCACGCCCTGCACGTTGCCGAAGGTGACGCGCAGCGAGCTGTTCGCATCCGGGTAGACCGGCAGCTTCTGCGAGTCCTTCCACGCGATCATTGCCTGCATGTAACGCGGACGCAGCTTGCTCAGCTCGCCATCGCGGGCGTCGGCCTGGTCTTCCAGCGTCTTCAGCTGCGGCTGCACTGCGCGGGCGAGCTTGAGCATGCTGTCGCTGCTGGCGTCGATCGCCTTGCTGTCGGCGTCGAACCATTTCATGCGCTCATCGACGTTGCCGAGCTTGCTGCCGGCGTACAACGCGGCGACCTTCTGCTTCAGCTGGGCCTCGGTCTTCGCACCATCGAGCCACGCGTCCAGTGCGGGCAGTCGCTGTGTCTGTGGCAACGCCACGTAACGCTTCAAGCCGTAGACCATGAACTGCTGGTCGACGCCCGGATCGTAGCGGCGATCCATCTGCTTCAGGCCGCCTTCGATGCGCACCCAATCGCGCTGCTGGTAGCCGGCGTCCCGGTCGAGGTCGGCCTTGGGCCGTTCCTTCGCCAGGTGGGTCAGCCGGACCGCCGTGCTGAACAGCGAGGCGCGGCTCACCAGGCCGATGGCCAGGTCACGCTCGCGATTGGCCTGGTCGGCGGCAATCTGCTGGCGCAGCTTGCCGATGTCGGCGGCCAGCGCGGTGTTTTCGGCGCCGCCCTGCTGCTTCAGCCAGGCTTCGAGCTGCGCTTCCTGCCCCCGCTTCACCGTGACCGCGTCGGCGCGATGCAGGCCTTCGAGCTGGCCGCCGAAGTTCTTCAGGTAGTTGTTGAGGCCGGCGACCATGCTGGCGTATTTCACCGCCACCTTGGGATCGGCCTTGCCGGCTGTGTTGATGATGTTCAACGTGTCCTCGTACACCTTGATCTGGGTCGGATAGACCCAGTCGATCGAGCTCTGCACCTCGTTGGCGAGGCGGTAGCGGTTGGTGCGGCCCGGGTAGCCGACCACCATCACGTAGTCGCCCTGCTCCACGCCCTGCGGATTCACCTTGAGCACGTGCTTCGGCCGGTACGGCACATTGTCCTTCGAGAAGGCAGCCGACTTGCCGTCCTTCGAGACGTAGGCGCGCAGGTAGCCGAAGTCGCCGGTGTGGCGCGGCCACATCCAGTTGTCGACGTCGCCACCGAACTTGCCGATCGACTCCGGCGGCGCGTAGACCAGGCGCACGTCCTTGATTTCCAGCTGCTTGATCAGCTGGTAGCTGTAGCCACCGTGGAAGGTGTAGACATCGCAGCGGTAGCCTTCGCTCTCGCAGGCCTTGACCTGCTCCTTGATCGCCAGCTCAATCGCCTTGTAGCGCTCGGCGCCGCTCATGCCGTCATTGAGCTTCGCGGTGATCGCCTTGGTGACGTCGCGGATTTCCTCGGTGACGAAGATCCGCGAGGACGGGCCGGCAGAGAGCTCATCCGCCTGGGTCTTCGCCAGGAAGCCCTTCTCGATCAGGTTGTTCTCCGGGGTGGAGTTCAGCTGCAGCGCGCCGTAGACGCAGTGGTGGTTGCTCACCACCAGGCCTTCCGGCGAGACGAACGAGGCGGTGCAACCGCCCAGGCTGACGATCGCACCCATCGGGTAGGCGGTGAGGTCGGTCAGCGTCTTCGGATCGAGCTTCAAGCCATGCTGCTGCAGCGTGGCGGCGATGCCCGGCAGTTGGGCGGGCTGCCACATGCCTTCGACGGCGTGGGCGGACGAGATGAGGCCGATGGATACGGCGGCAGCGAGCAATAGACGGCGCACGGGAATCTCCTGATGAAAATCTGCCCGCGAAAGCGGGCAAAAGGGTGACGCAATAACTTACGACTTATGCCCGACCCGGACGACCGCGGCATATGCCGCAAGTCATGCCTGCGACATTCAGCGCGCCGGCACGCCCAATTCCTTCAGCAGTTGCGGCGCCGGGTAGACCTTGTCCATCAACCAGCGCATGTAGCGCATGTCGACGTGGATCGCGCGCTTGTAGCGCGGGTCGAACATCCAGCTGGCGCTGACCGCTTCCCAGTTGCTGTCGAAGTTGAGGCCGACCAGTTCGCCCTTCGCATTCAGCACCGGCGAGCCGGAGTTGCCGCCGGTGGTGTCGAGGTTACTGAGGAAGTTCACCGGCATCACGCCGGACTTCGGATCCAGGTAGCCGGCGTAGTCGGCTTTGGCGATCGCGTCCAGCAGCGGCTTCGGCGCATCGAACGGCGCGATGCCGGTGTTCTTCTCGACGATGCCGGCGGTGCTGGTCAGCGGCTCGTAGCCCACCGCGTCGCGTGCCTTCAGCGGGGTGACCTTGCCGTAGCTCACGCGCAGGGTGGAGTTCGCATCCGGATACACCGCGCGGCCCTGCTGTTCGCGATAGGCGATCAATGCCTGCATGTAAGCCGGGCGCAGCCGCAGCAAGTCGCCCTCGCGCGCCTTGCGTTCGTCGTCGATGCGCAGCAGTGCGGGCTGCAGCTTCGCGGCCAGTTGCAGCAGGCTGTCGTCGGCCGTGGCCAGCGCCGCGGCGTCGGCGTCCATCCAGTGCAGGCGCTGCGCTTCGTCGCCCAGTTTGGTGGCGGCGTAGACGCGATCCAGCGTGGCTGTCAGCTCGGCTGGGGTGCGGCCGAGCGCAGCATCGAACTCCGCCACGTGTTGCGCGGCGGGCAATTGCTGGTAACGGGCCAGCAACGCGCCCAGCAAGCGCTTCTCGACCGCCGGATCGTAGCGGCGCTGGACCTGGCGCAGGCCGCCGGCGATCAGCTCCTCGTCGCGTTGCTGGTAGCCGTCCTCGCGCTCGGCGTCGGGCTTGGCGCGTTCGTGCGCCAACCGCTGCAGGCGCAGCGCCGAGCGCATCAGCTGGGTCTGTGACTGGATCAGGCCGAGCAGCAGGTCGCGCTCGCGCGTGGCTTTGCCATCGGCAATCAGCGTCATCGCCGCGTCAATCTGCGGGCGCAGCGCCTTCGCCGTGGCCTGCTTGTCCAGCCAGGCCAGCATCGCCGCTTCGTCCTTTTGCCGCACGGCGACCGCATCGCTGCGCTTGAGGCCTTCCAGCTCGCCGCTGAAGCGCTTGATATTGTTCTTCAGCGATTGCAGCTGCGAGGCGTAGCGGATCTTCGCCTGGGCATCTTTTTCGCCTGCATCCTCGATCACGTCCTGCAACTGCTTCATTGCCGCCACCGCCGTGGGCAGGCGCCACTGCACCTGGTCGGCGAACTCGGCGGCGCTGCGATGGCGGTAGGTGGTGCCGGGATAGCCGGCCAGCATCACGTAATCGCCGGCGTTGACGCCTTCGCGGGCGATCTGCAGATGCGCGGGCGGCGTGTAGGGCTTGTTGTTCTTCGAGTAATCCGCCGGCTTGCCGTCCGGCCCGACGTAGGCGCGCAGCACGGTGAAGTCGCCGCTGTGGCGCGGCCACATGAAGTTGTCCACCTCGTCGCCGTAGTTGCCGATCGCGCGCGGCGGCGCGTAGACCAGCCGCACATCGCGCAGCTCCAGTTGCTTCACCAGGTAGAAATCGCGGCCGTAGAACATGTTGACGACGCTGCAGCGCATGCCGGCTTCGCGCTCGCACGCGGCGACCAGCGCCTTGCCCGCCGCATCCACCGCGCCGTAGTAGGCGCGGCCGGTCTTGCCGCGGGCGTTGGCCAGCACCTGGTCGGTAACCTGGTCGAAGCCGACCGTGACGCGCAGGCGGAAGTCCGGGTTGGCCGGCAGCTCCTCGCTGCGGCTGGCCGCCACGTAGCCCTGCTCGATCAGGTTGCGCTGCGCGTTGCTGTTGTACTGGATCACCCCGAACGCGACGTGGTGGTTGGTCAGCACCAGGCCCTGGTCGCTGACGAAGGCGCCGGTGGCGCCGCCGACCTTGACCACCGCGCTGAGCGGCGGCCGGGTCAAGTCGGCCAGCGCGGCGGAATCGCCCCGGTAGCCGGCGGCCTTCAGCTGCTGGCCGATCGACGGTAACTGCGACGGCATCCACATGCCCTCGTCCGCCTGTGCCAGCGGGCTCAACGACATCGCCACCGCGGTGGACCACAGCATCCTCTTCAATCGCATCGAACCCGTCCTCGTGAGCAATCGCATAAACTTGCGACCATAGTTTGCCGAGGCGCCCCCGGCAAGGTGCCGGCCCGAAAACCGTTGCCGACGGTCGCGTTCTATAATCTCCGTTTCCCCGCCCTCCCCGCGGGCCAACCGATGGATTCCCCATGCCGCAGACGATGAAAGCCCTGGTCAAGCGCAAGCCCGAACAGGGCATCTGGATGGAAGAAGTGCCGCTGCCGCAGGTCGGCCCGAACGAGGTATTGATCAAGATCGAGAAGACCGCGATCTGCGGCACCGACCTGCACATCTACAAGTGGGACGAGTGGAGCCAGCGCACGATCAAGCCCGGCCTGACCATCGGCCACGAATTTGTCGGCCGCATCGCGGAGATCGGCCCGGGCGTGACCGGCTACAAGATCGGCGACCGCGTCTCCGCCGAAGGGCACATCGTCTGCGGCCATTGCCGCAACTGCCGCGCCGGCCGCCAGCACCTGTGCCCGAACACGATCGGCATCGGCGTGAACCGCAACGGCGCATTCGCCGAGTACATGACCATGCCGGCCTCGAACCTGTGGCCGATCCCGGACCAGATCCCGTCCGAGCTGGCCGCGTTCTTCGACCCGTACGGCAACGCCGCGCACTGCGCGCTGGAATTCGACATGATCGGCGAAGACGTGCTGATCACCGGCGCCGGCCCGATCGGCATCATCGCCGCCGGCATCGCCAAGCACGTGGGTGCGCGCAACGTGGTGGTCACCGACGTCAACGACTATCGCCTGAAGCTGGCCGCCGACATGGGAGCCACCCGCGTGGTCAACGTCACCAACCAGTCGCTCAAGGACGTGATGAAGGACCTGCACATGGAGGGCTTCGACGTGGGCCTGGAAATGAGCGGCAACCCGCGCGCGTTCAACGACATGCTCGACTGCATGTACCACGGCGGCAAGATCGCCCTGCTCGGCATCCAGCCCAAGGGCGCCGGTATCGACTGGGACCGGGTGATCTTCAAGGGCCTCACCCTGCAGGGCATCTATGGCCGGCGCATGTACGAGACCTGGTACAAGATGACCCAGATGGTGCTGACCGGCTTCCCGCTGCAGAAGGTGCTGACCCACCAGATCCATATCGACGACTTCCAGAAGGGCTTCGACCTGATGGATGCCGGCACCTGCGGCAAGGTCGTCTGTTCCTGGCATTGAGCCACGAGGCGACGTCCAGTCGTTGCACGACCCGAACCACTGACCCTGACCGCTCGCGACCTGCCTGAAGATCGCGAGCGGTGTTCCCGCGTTAAGCCCGGTCGCGGTAGATTCTGTCACCAGCCCATCCGCCATGAAGGCGGAGCGGGTCGAACCAAGCCATTCAGCATCTCCAGGGAGTCGGTATGTCCGGGTCGAGCTTGTCGCGGCTGCGCGCGTCCTTGCGTGCATCCTGGGGTTCCGCACGCACGCGTGCACAGCAGCTGAGTCACTCGTCCCGCGCCCGCCGTATCGCCGCGATCCTCGCAGCCGTGCTGCTGGTCTACGCCCTGCTCGGCTTCCTTGCCGCCCCGCCGCTGCTGCGCAACTACCTGCAGAACCATTCCGCGGAGATGCTGGGACGGCCGCTGAGTCTCGGGCAGGTGCGCTTCAATCCGTTCACGCTGGACCTGCGGGTCGGCAAGCTGCACCTGCCCGAGGCGGACGGCCGGACTCCGTTCGTCGACATCGACCAGCTCACGCTCAACGCGTCGTGGGGCTCGCTGTTCCGCCTGGCCCCGGTGCTGGACGAACTGCGGCTCGATCAGCCGCGTATCGCCATCGCGCGGGGCAAGGACCGGCGTTTCAACTTCACCGACCTGGTCGAGCGCTTCACCGCGAAGCCGTCTTCGCCGGACAGCCAGCCGGCGCGTTTCTCGCTCTCCAACATCAGCGTCCACGGCGGCGACATCCGCTTCGACGACCGCCTGCTGGGCGCGCAGCACCACATCGAGAAGCTCGAACTGGGCATCCCGTTCCTGGCCAACCTGCCCAGCTCCACCGACATTTTCGTGCAGCCGCTGCTGGCCATGACGGTGGACGGCAGCGCGTTGCGCATCGACGGCCAGACCAAGCCGTTCGCCAGCGACCGCGAATCGACCATCGGCTTCCAGCTCGACCGGCTCGACCTGCCGCGCTACCTGGGCTATGTGCCGGCGGCGATGCCGGTGGCGATTCCCAAGGGCCTGCTCAGCGGCAAGTTGTCCCTGCACTTCGTGCAGGCGCAGCCGACGCCGCAGTTGCAGCTCACCGGCAACCTGCAACTGGACGACTTCGCGCTCGACAGCAGTCGCGGCGAGGCCATCGCCAGGCTGGGACACGGCAACATCGAACTGACCGACGTGCAACCGCTGGCCTCGCGCTACCACCTCGGCGCAATGCAACTGGAACGCGCCGCGCTGTTCTACACACAGCATGCCGGCGGCCACAGCAACTTCGATACGCTCATGCCGCCTCCGGCCAAGGCCGACGACAAGGCGCCGCCGACCGACCTGCGCATCGCCGCGCTCACGCTGCAGGACAGCGCGCTCACCTACGCCGACGCCAATCAGGCCAAGCTGCAGCTGACCCGACTGCATGGCAGTCTGCTCGGCCTGGGCACGCTCGCCGGACCACCCGGCAAACTCGATCTGGCCAGCCAGCTTGCCGGCGGCAGCCTCAGCGCGCGGGGCGATGTCGACCTCGCCGCCAGCCGCTATGCCGGTGCGATCGAACTGAAACAGGTGGCTCTCGTGCCGCTGCAGGCGCTGGCCGCATCCGCCACCGCGGCACGCATCGCGAAAGGCAAGCTCGACGCCAGTGGCCAGCTGCGACTGGACTGGGGCAAGGCATTCAATGTCCACATCGAGCCGGCCCGACTCGGCATCAGCGACTTCGCGCTGGAGCCGCAGGCCAGGGGGCTGGCTGCACCGGTGGCCTGGCACAAGCTGGATGCCGGCATCACCCGCCTCGACCTGGCTACCCGCAACGCGCAACTGGACAAGGTCACGGTGAACGGCCTGCAGGTCGACGCCGTGCGTAAGCGCGACGACCGGATCAACCTGACCAGCCTGTTCGCCAGCAAGCATGCCGCACCTGCCAGCAATGACGAAGGCCCGGCCTGGCGCTGGAGCATCGCCCGCCTCAGCCTCGAACAGGGTTCGCTGCGTCTCACCGATCGCAGCATCGATGGTGCCAAACCGACATCGCTGCTCATCGAGGCGCTCAACGGCAATATCGAAGAACTCGGCGACAAGCTCGACCAGCCGCGCCGGGTCAAGCTGGAAGGCCGTATCGGCAAGGGCAGCTTCGCCACCGCCGGCACGCTGCAGCCGCTGCCCGCGGTGGCCGACCTGCAGCTGACCACCAAGCGGCTGGACATCGCCGGCTTCGTGCCCTATGCCAGCGTGCCGTTGAACGTGGACGTCACCAGCGCCCGCCTCAGCAGCGACGGCAAGCTGCATTACGACGGCCGCCACACTGAGCCCCGCTTCGACTACACGGGCAACGCCGCATTCGAGCGCGTGCGCATGCAGGACAAGCTCACCGGCGACGACTTCATGCGCTGGCGTTCGTTGAGCGGTTCGCGCATCGACCTGCGCTACGGTCATGGCACGCCGCGCGTGCATCTGGGCGGGCTGGTGCTGGATGCGTTCTACGCGCGCGTCATCGTCAACAGCAACGGACGCCTGAACCTGTCGGACGTGATCGCCAACGGCGAACAGGCGCCGGTATCGGTGACCCGCGCCGCGAACAACACACCGGCGGCGCCGCAGCCGGCGCCCAGCGCACCCACGGCGCCCGCCGCGGACATCCGTATCGGCGAGGTTACCCTGGCCAACGGCCAGCTCAACTACACCGACAACTTCATCAAGCCGAACTACACCGCCAACCTCACCAGCCTCACCGGCAGGATCGGCGCGTTCGGCACCACCGCCGGCGAACCGCCCGCCGAACTCGTGGGGCAGGCGAAACTGGACGATGCCTCGCCGGTGGACATCAGCGGCAGCATCAACCCGCTGCTGCCGGTGGCCTTCCTCGACATCAAGGGCAAGGCGACCGACGTCGAGCTGACACGGCTCAGCGCCTACTCCGGCAAGTACACCGGCTACCCCATCACCAAGGGCCGGCTGACCGCCGACGTGCACTACCTGCTGGACCAGGGCAAGCTCAACGCGGACAACCACATCTTCATCACCCAGCTGACCTTCGGCGAGCGCATGAATAGTCCCGGCGTGTCGCACCTGCCGGTGAAGCTGGCGGTGGCCCTGCTGAAGGATACCGAGGGCAATATCGACGTGAACGTGCCGGTGTCCGGCTCGCTGGACGATCCGCAGTTCAGCCTCGGCGGCATGATCATGCGCGCGTTCGGCAACCTCATCGCCAAGGCGGCCACCGCGCCGTTCCGCCTGCTTGCCTCGGCATTCGGCGGCAGCCACGAGGATCTCGGTTACGTCGAGTTTGCGCCGGGTTCGGCGGTGCTGAGTGGACCCGCCAAGGATCGCCTCGGCCAGATCGTGCAGATGCTCAGCCGCAAGCCCGCGCTCACCCTGGACATCAGCGGCCGCGTGGATCCGTCGCTGGACGAAGCCGGCTTGCGCAAGGTGACCGTGGATGACCAGATCCGCCGCGAGAAGCTGGCCAAGGAATCGGGCGACAAGATCGCCACGGACGCCTCGGCAACGACGCTGGCCGAGGTGACGGTGACGCCGGATGAACACGAGCGCTATCTCCGTCGCGCTTACCGGCACGCCGACTTCGAGAAACCGAAGAATGTCCTCGGCCTCAGCAAGTCGCTGGAGCCGGACGAGATGCGCAGCCTGCTGGAAACCCACGTGAACACGGACGCCGCCGCGATGCGCGCGCTGGCCGAGCGCCGCGCCGCCGCCGTGCAGGACTGGCTGCACGGCAAGCTGGACGACAAGCGGATCGCGATCAAGTCGCCCAGGCTCGACGCCTCGGGCATCAATGACAAGGGCAAGAGCACGCGCGCGGATTTCGGCCTGCACTGATCACCGCGCAGCACGACCGCATGCGCAGCGATCGGCTGGCGTCCTACAATGGCGCTTTGTCCAACGGCCGGAATTCCCCATGAGCTACTCAGCCAAGGCGCGCTACGCCAGCGAACTCGACGCCATCCGCGAACAAGGCCTGTTCAAGGCCGAGCGCATCATCACCTCGCCGCAGTCCGCCGAGATCGAGCTGGAAGGCGGCCGCAGGGTGCTGAACTTCTGCGCCAACAACTACCTGGGACTGGCCGACCATCCAGAGGTGATCCAGGCTGCCAAGGACGCGCTGGACACGCACGGCTTCGGCATGGCCAGCGTGCGTTTCATCTGCGGCACGCAGGACCTGCACAAGCAGCTGGAAGCGAAGATCGCCGCGTTCTTCGGCACCGAGGACACCATCCTCTACGCCGCCTGCTTCGACGCCAACGGCGGCCTGTTCGAACCGCTGCTGGGCGAGGAAGACGCGGTGATCTCCGACGCGCTCAACCACGCCTCGATCATCGACGGCATCCGCCTGTGCAAGGCCAAGCGCTTCCGCTACGCCAACAGCGACATGGCGGACCTGGAGAAGCAGCTGCAGGCGGCCGACGCGGCCGGCGCGCGCACCAAGCTGATCAGCAGCGATGGCGCGTTCTCGATGGACGGCTTCATCGCCAAGCTCGACCAGATCACCGCACTGGCAGCGAAGTACAACGCCATGGTGCACATCGACGAATGCCATTGCACCGGCTTCCTCGGCGACAGCGGCCGCGGTTCGGCCGAGGTCAACGGCGTGATGGACAAGATCGACATCTTCACCGGCACGCTGGGCAAGGCGCTCGGTGGCGCGCTGGGCGGGTTCACCACCGGCCGCAAGGAAGTGATCGAGCTACTGCGCCAACGCTCGCGCCCGTACCTGTTCTCCAACTCGCTGCCGCCGCACGTGGTCGCCGCCGCGATCAAGGTGTTCGACATGCTGGCCAGCGCCGGCGACCTGCGCGACAGGCTCAAGGAAAACACGCGCTACTTCCGCGAGCAGATGACCGCCGCCGGCTTCGACATCAAGCCGGGCGTGCACCCGATCGTGCCGGTGATGATCTACGACGCACCGAAGGCGCAGGCGATGGCCGCCGCCCTGCTGGAGGAAGGCATCTACGTCACCGGCTTCTTCTACCCCGTGGTGCCGCAGGGTCAGGCGCGCATCCGCACGCAGATGAGCGCGGCGCATACCCGCGAGCATCTCGACCGGGCGATTACCGCGTTCACCAAGGTGGGCCGGAAGCTGGGTGTGATCGGCGGCTGACGGCACTCAACCTTTGCGGGCGTCGAGCGCTTCCACTTCGTCCGCACTCAGCTGTCGCCACTGCCCTTTCGCCAGTTCGCCCAGCGCAAGCGGCCCGATGGACACCCGGATCAGCCGCAGCACGTCGAAACCCAGGGCAGCCAGCAACCGGCGGATATGCCGGTTGCGGCCTTCGTCCAGCACCACCTCAAGCCAGGCATTCTTCTCGCCCGCGCGCAACAACGTGACCCGGCGCGCTTTCAGCAAATCACCGGCATCGTCGATACCCACCAGCATCGCGGCCAGTGCTGCTGCATCCGGCTGGCCGGCCACCTGTACGTGGTAGGTCTTGTCCAGATGCATGGCCGGGTCGGTAATGCCAGCCGCCCAAGTGGTGTCGTTGCTCAACAACAGCAGGCCTTCGCTGGCCTTGTCCAGCCGACCGACCGGCCCCAGCCAAGGCAGGCCGGCGGCAGCCAGCGCAGTGTAGACCGTCGCGCGGCCATGCTCGTCGGCCGCGCTGACCACGAGGCCTCGTGGCTTGTTGAAGGCGACATAGACGCACTCGGCCGGCTTCACCGGCTGGCCATCGACGGCAACCTGCTGCCGATCGATCAAGGTCGGGTGATACGGATCACGCACCACGCGTCCGTCCAGGCTGACGCGGCCGGCGCGGATCCACTGTTCGGCCTGGCTGCGCGAGCAGGTGCCCAGTTTGGACAACACGCGGGCCAACCCATGCCGTGGCGATTGCGCGGATGTGGAGAAACGGACGGAGCGAGGAGCAGGTGGGCGAGGCATTGCACCAGCGTATAGGTCGGGACCACGGTGCGACAAGAAGATGCCGCCCTGCGCCGGCAACTGACAGGCAAAAAAAAACCCGGCCGAAGCCGGGTTTTTTCGTTACTGCGTTGTCACGGTTCGATTACTGCTGAACCTGCAGCTCCGTACGACGGTTCTGCGCGCGACCGGCATCGGTCTCGTTGTCGCCGATCGGGTTGCTTTCACCGTGACCGATCGGGCCTTCCAGACGGCTGGCATCGATGCCATGGCTGGTCAGGTAGTTGTAGACGATCGAGGCACGACGCTCGGACAGGCTCTGGTTGTACTCGTCGGTACCCTTCGAGTCGGTGTAACCGGCAACCGTCACGTGCACCTGCGGGTAACGCTGCAGGGTATCGACAGCCTGGTTCAGCACGGCGATCGAATCAGCGCTCGGCTCGGCCAGCGACTTCGAGATGTCGGTCTCGCCCTTCTTCGGGCGATCGAACTTGAAGTTCACGCCGCGCAGGTCGATCACGACCTTCTGCGGGCAGCCGTCCGGACCCACGATCGTGCCGGCAGCCGTGCCCGGGCACTTGTCGTCGCAGTCGTTGACGCTGTCGCCATCGCTGTCCATCGTCGAGCAATCAGCCGGCGGCGGGGTCGCCGCGACCGGAGCCGGAGCCGCCGCCGGAGCGCCGAAACGCGACACGATGCTGAAGCCCAGGAACCAGTCGCCATAGCCGTCCATTTCCGGCTGGGTCTTGTTGTCCCAGTCATAGCGGTAACCAGCTTCGATACGCACGTCGGAGCTGTCGGTGACCGTCTTGGAGATGCCGCCGCCCAGCTCGGCCGCCGGGGACCAGCCGCTGTCACCGCTGCTGTGATGGTTACTACCCATCACGCCAGCCAGCAGGTACGGACGCCAGGCGTTCCAATCACCCGCATAGAAACGCACCGCGGCACCGACACTGTTGTTGGCCCAGCTACCACCGGCGTCGGTATCGCGCTTGGTGCGATCGATGAACAAGTCAAGCGATGCATTCGGCGAAATGAAGCGACCCACACCCAGGCCGTAATAGAACTGGCGGCTATTGGTATTGCGGTCGGTGTCGTTGTAATAACCACCCACGGTCGGTGCGATATACCAGCGCCCGTCATAGGACGAGGTGGCCGACTCGGTGGTTGCGGGAGCAGTCGTGTCCTGCGCATGAACGGCACCTACGCCGCCCAGGGCCAGCGCAATCAGAAAATACAAGCCCTTACGTTTCATCAGGTGTCTCCTCATTTATTAGGTTTCGCGTCCGTTCAACCCCAACCGGAAGTCGCGCGTCAGAACTGAACTACGTCATTCAGAGCATTTACAGCCCCTGCTTGGCGTTTATGCGACAAGCGGCGGGGATTGTAGCAAAATCGTTAAGCAGAGAGCATTTCAACAACAATGGAGCCATTTGCTGGTGAGGCTTCGTTCAGGAAAGTTCATTAGCCCGCAGACTGCATGCATCTTTCAAATCCCATCCCGGTCTGGCATGCAGCGTTGTTTGTCAGAGAGAACGGCAAACGGTCGGCCGGGCGCAGCCTATGGCGGTCTCCGTCCAGGCTTAATCTTCCACTCACATCGTCTTTACAATGTGAAGAGCCCCAGGAAGTGATTGAGCGGCATCGCGTCCAGCTTCGCCGAATCCTTCACTGCAGCCATGATTGCCTTGACCTGATGCGCCGGCAAATGGTCGCGCATGGCCGCCTCGAACTTCTGCAGCAGCACCGGGATGCCTTCGGCGCGGCGCTTGCGATGGCCGATCGGATAATCGATCGAAACTTTCTCGCTGCTGCTGCCGTCCTTGAAGAACACCTGCACCGAATTGCCGATATAGCGCTTGGCGGGGTCGAAGTAGTCGCGCGTGAACTGCGGGTTCTCGATAACCGTCATCTTGTCGCGCAGCGCGTCGATGCGGGGATCGGCGGCCACATCGTCGTTGTAGTCGCTGGCCACCAGCCGGCCGAAGATCAGCGGCACGGCCACCATGTACTGGATGCAGTGGTCGCGGTCGGCGTAGTTCGCCAGCGGGCCGGTCTTGTCGATGATGCGGCAGCCGGCTTCCTGCGTCTCGATGACGATCTTCTCGATCTGGTCGAGCCTGTCCGCCACTTCGCCATGCAGCTGCATCGCGCACTCCACCGCGGTCTGCGCGTGGAACTCGGCCGGGTAGCTGATCTTGAACAGCACGTTCTCCATCACGTAGCTGCCGAACGGACGCTCGAACTCGAACGGCTTGCCCTTGAACGCCACGTCGTAGAAGCCCCAGGTCTTTGCCGACAGGGCCGACGGATAGCCGACCACGCCGCGATATACCGCATTGATGGCGTGGGTCACCGCGCGGCGGCAAGCATCGCCGGCGGCCCAGCTCTTGCGCGGACCGGTGTTCGGCGCGTGGCGATAGGTGCGCAGAGCGCCGTTGTCGATCCAGCTGTGCGACACGGCGGTGGTGATCTGCTCCTTGCTGCCGCCGAGCATCGCGGTGGCGACGGCGGTGGATGCCAGCCGCACCAGGATCACATGGTCCTGGCCGACCCGGTTGAAGCTGTTCAGCAGCGCATAACAACCCTGGATTTCGTGCGCCTTGATCGCATAGCCCAACACGTCGCGCACGGTCAGCGGCTGGCCACCTTCGCGTTCCGCCTTGCGGCTGAGGTAATCGCCCACCGCCAGGATGCTGCCGAGGTTGTCCGAGGGGTGGCCCCACTCGGCCGCCAGCCAGGTGTCGTTGAAGTCGAGCCAGCGGATCTGCGTACCGATCGCGAACGCGGCCTGCACCGGATCCAGTTCATGACTGGTACCCGGCACGCGCGCGCCGCCCGGCAGCGTGGCGCCCGGCACCAGCGGGCCGAGGTGCTTCACGCACTCGGGGAACTTCATCGCCAGCATCGCGGTGCCGAGGGAGTCCAGCAACATGTAGCGCGCGGTGTCGTAGGCCTCCTTCGAATCGATCTGGTAGTCGACGACGTAGTCGGCGATGTCGACCAACGGCCGGTCGGGATCGGGACGGACGGCGGAACGGATGTCGTGCGCACTCATGACGGAATCTCGCGGCAGGGAAAACCGCCATTTTAGCCGACTGCGACGGCAAGGATGCCCTGTGCGTCGCTTGACCGCGACCATGCCGCCCGCCGACAATCGCCGCTCACCCAAAAGGGAGTAGTTCCCGCGGCAGGCTCATCTGCCCCGGTGCGGTGATCGTCAACACGAGCGAGGCTTCGCTCCGGTCATCCGGCAGTTATCTTGCGAACGAGACTTTTGCGGTGGTCACGGGCCGCGCGCGCCCGTGCCCGCTGCATTCTCAGACGCGCATGGAAACCTGCATGGAATTCGGTCCCGACTTTCTCTCCGGCCTGCTGGCCATCATCCTGCTCGACCTCGTGCTGGCTGGCGACAACGCCATCGTCATCGCCATGGCCGCCAGCCGCCTGCCCAAGGAACTGCAGAAGAAGGCGGTGTTCTGGGGCACGTTCGGTGCCGTCGCGGTTCGCTTCGCGCTCACTGCCGTCGTCGTCTACCTGCTCAAGCTGCCGGGATTGATGCTGGCCGGCGGCGTGCTGCTGCTGCCGATCGCCTGGAAGCTGCTGAACCACGGCGACGACGAAGGGCCCAATATCAAGGCCGGCAATACGTTCTGGAGCGCGCTGCGCACGATCATCGCCGCCGACGCACTGATGGGCCTGGACAACGTGCTGGCCATCGCCGGCGCATCGAAGGGACATCTGCTTCTGGTCATCCTGGGCCTGCTCATCAGCGTGCCGCTGGTGGTCTGGGGCTCGACCCTGATCCTGAAGCTGATCGATCGCTTTCCCATCATCATGTACATCGGCGCCGCTGCGATTGCGATCACGGCCGGGCGCATGATCGCCCACGACCATCTGGTCAGCGGCTGGTTCGACGCGCACAGCTGGGCGAAGTACGGCCTGGACGCACTGGCAGTGATCGCCATCTGCGGCGGCGGCTGGCTGCTGCAGCGGCGACGGCAGCGCCTGAAGCTGTCCGCTGACTGAGACCAAGACGCACGACGAGGCGGGGTCCGGCCATGCTCGTCGAAAGTCTCCGGCACGCTAGTACATCATCGGCACCCTGACCGTCACGGTGGCGTCGGGCGTGTCGCGGGTCACCCCGACACCGAGCGCGAAATTCATGCTGCGCTTGTCGCTGAAGCGGTAGGAGCCGCCGATCAGCAAGGTACCCAGCACGCTCTTGGCCGACCCGGGCACGGTCTTGCCGTTCTGCTTGGTGATGCCGATGAAGCTCTGGTCGTAGCCAATGCTGATCGACGCCTTGTCGTTCAGCGCCAGGCCCATGCCGATGCTGACATCGGCAATGTCGCCCACCCGCACCGTGCCCAGCGGTTCCTTGCCGCCGAGCAGCACAGTGCGGCTGACGTTGTGGCGCGGGAAGTTGTGCAGGTAACTGAGGTTGCCGAAGAACACCACCGGGTCGGACGGGTACAACCAGGTAACGCCAGGCTGCAGCGAATAGAAACCCGAACCGGTCGGCAACTGCAGTGGCAGCCCGGTGCCGGTTGCGTTCTGCACGCAGCGGTTGACGCAATCGGTGGTGACTTCGAACGGATCCCTGCCGGTGCGCGACTTGAAGCGCAGCCAGCCCACGTAGTAAGGCCGGTCCGCGCCGCCGTCGTTGAGCTGGTAACGGGCGGTGGCCTCGATGTCGCCGATGCCGTGGCCGCTGGAGGTGAACACCTTGTCGGTGGCGCTGCCGGTGAAGATCTCGCGGCTGATCGTGTCGGTGTGGCCGTAGACATACGGTATCCGCAGTTCCATCTCCAGCCGGTTGCTGAGTCCGTAGCGCAACGCGACCGCGCCGGTTTGCGTGGTCGTCTTGACCTGGCGCGCGTCGATCAGGCCGATCAGGATCGCCGGGATCACCGTGTAGCCGATCAGGGCGACCCGATCCGCCGACGAGTAACCGAATTGATAGGAAGGCTCCACCACCAGCTTGCCGCGCGGGGTCAGCACGCCCGGCTGGTTGAAGATCGGCGCCACGGCCGGCGGCCGCTCGTCGCGCTCCGGCGCCTGCCCAACCGTGCGGTCCGGCGTCTGCTCCGCGGGCACGGCATCGGCGGGCATGTCGCCCGCCGGCATCGGCAGCGCGCTGGCGCCCGGACCGCCCGCACGGATGTTGCCGGCCCGCTGCTGCTCGAGCGTGTCGAGTCCGACCGCTCGCCGCAGTGTGCGGTAATCCGCCTGCTGCGACGCAAGCTCGCGCTTCATGGCCTCGATCTGTGCATTCTGGGCAGCGAGCTGGTCGCGCATCGCGGCGATGCGCGCGTCCTGCTCGCGCATGCTCTGGCGGATCACCGCCGACAGTTCGGCCGAACTCGCCGGTGGCGGCGCTTCGGGCGGCGCATCCTGCGCACTGGCCACGCCGCCGAGCAGCAGCAATCCCGCGCAACCGGTCGAGCATCTGCTTCGCCATGATTTGCGGAACATCGCGTTTCCTCGCTGATCGGATGGCGTCCGAGGGTGGTGCAGGCCTGTTTGCGTCATGCCCGGGTCAGTGCCCGAGCGATCCGATCAGGCCGGCCTGCAGGCTTTGCTGCAGGTTCAGGCTGCGGAAGGCGACTTGGCTGTTCACCGCGGCATTGATCGTGGTCAGGCTGCGGATGTCCTGGTTGTCGAGGCTGTTCTGGATCACCGTCGCAGCCGCCACCTGGTTGAACGCAGACGTATCGACGCTGTTGCCCGCGCCGTTCTGGATCACGTTGACCGTGCCCGTGGCGGCAGCCAGGGCCGTGGCTTGGTCGGGCGTCATCCGGCCGATGTCCGGCACCTGCACGCTGCTGCTGGTGACCAGGTTGCCGTTGATGTAGACCGCGCGCTCGATGCCGAAGGACGCCAGCAACCCGTGGCCGAAATCGAACCCGCCGCGGACCGCGTCGAGGCGATGCTCGCTCACGGCAGCCGGCCAGTGCGTCGGCGCCATCGGCGGCTCCTGCGCCTGCGCAACGCCGACCATCAGCGCCAGGCCGGCCAGCGCGCGGAAGCAGGAAAACTTGATCCGGGCAGGATTCATGACGGCACTCAGATGTCCCCCGGACCACGCTTGGGCAGCGTGATATTGCCCAGCCCGGTACGGTCGATGACGGAATGGATGGGGGCCATTGGCGCGGCGCGCCAGTCGTCGCGGCTGTTGAATATCGCCAGGGCACGCCGGTTGTGGACCACGAACACCAGGCGGTTCTTCCACGCCGCCTCGAACTGCGCGCGCGGAATCGAACGCGTGCCGCGGGCGGGATCGCCCAGCAGGACGCGGCCCGCGCGCAGGCCCTTGATCACCACGAAATGGTGGTAGCCCCTTTCGTCGATCAGCACGATCGCAGGCAGCCCTTCTTCCTGCAGCTTGTCCAGCGGCACCTGGAAACCATCGGCTTCGAAACCGTTGGCCTGCAGGAAACGCTTGATGTCGAGCAGCGAAAAACCTTCCCGGTTGATCTTTGGCTGGTTGCCGTGCGCATACATCTGCGCAAACGCCTGCTGCTCGTCCACCGGGTAGCCGTACTGGTAGGTGAGCAGGGTTGCCACGGCTGCCGAGCCGCAGCTGAAATCGTATTTCTGGCGGATCGTGTTGCGGTAACGGATTTCCTTCAGGCTGGTCAGGTGCAGGCCATAACTGCCACCCTGCACGCCGGGCAGCGCGACCGACGAGGCCGCCAGCGGCGCCGAAGCCAGCAGCAGCCCGACGACGAACGCCGGGGCCAGCCAGTACACATCGCGCAAGCAGCCGGTCATGGCTGGAACTGCACGTTGAGGATGGTGGCGTTCTGGATCAATACGCCGTTGCCGGTGTTCTGGATCACCATCGGCACGCCGGCGGCGCCGTTGAAAGCGCCGTTGCCGATCGCGTTCGATCCGGTCACCACATGGTCGACAGTGTTGTTCGCCACCGTGCCGTTCAAGATGATGGTTTCGCTGACCTCGTTGCCGCCACTGGACATCGCCAGAGTCCTGCTGTCCGCGCTGCGGCCCCATCCATCGAGCCAGGCAGGCTGGGCGGAAGGCGCCGCCGCGGTGGTTACCGGAACCCGGGTGCCCGGCTGTGTCGCCGCCGCACTCCACGTCAACGCGCCAAGTAGCAACATCGTGGCCCACGACATGGGATTGACTGTTCGCATGGTGCTTCTCCTGTCTCCATGACGGCCGCGTACGACGGGGCATCCGCGAACGCCGACCGCATTGGCACCCGAAACGCTCTGCTCGGGAAGCACGGTGGAGCGCCAGGCGCCCCACCGCGCAAGGCTTCGGTCATGGACCAATGTTGAGGTTGGCCTGGACGTTCACGCTCTGCTGGACCAGCGAACCGACGCCGCTGTTCTGCGCCATGACCGTGACGCCTGCCGCCGCCGCGGCTGCGCCGTCCATGTGGTTGGACATGTCGAATGTGCCGGCATCCACCATATTCGAACCGCCCGCACCACCGGTTCCACCGGCACCGGCGAGGCCTTCACCACCGGTCGCGGACGCACCGCTTCCGCCGGCTCCGCCCATGCCACCGGTGCTGTCCGCCGCACCGCTGCTGCCACCGGTCGAGGTCGCCGCGCCGCTGCTTGCGGTCGCCGCACCACCGGTGCCCGCTCCGCCGGCCCAGGTGCCATTGCCGCCAGTCGCCGTTCCTCCGGTACTGGACGCCCCGCGCGAGCGGGCCCGTGCATTGGCGTAGTTGTCGCCATTCGAGTCGCCGCCTTCCGCGCCACTGAGTGCGCCGACATAGCCGCTGTCGGCACCCGAGCCGCCGGCATAACCGCTGCGCGAGCGGGCGTTCCCGCCATCACCGCCCGAGCCACCGCGGCCGCCAGAGGCCCAGCCGCCAGAGCCGTCGCCGCCAGAGCCACCCCTGCCGCCATTGGCGTTGCCGGTATTCCGCGCGACGTTGCCGATGTCATGCGCGCGGATGTCGGTCACCACACCGTCGAGGCGACTGATCGCGATCGCCTTGTTGGTGTTGAACGAGGACGCTATCGACGAACTCGCCGTGCCGCCGTTGTTGGCGGCTGAGCTGCCCTGTCCATTGGCGTAGGAATCACCGTTGTTGTTGCGCTGACGCGAATGGGTGGAACTGTCGGTCGAACTGTCGTTGGTCTGGGTGGCTGTGGAGTTCCGTTGCGCAGTCGCTCCGGCCCCGCCGGTCTGGGTGTCGTCGGCCAGAGCGGGAAGCGTGAATCCCAAGCCAATGCATATCGCTGTCATTAAAAGAGTCTTTCGCATGTTTGTTCTCCCGAACGATGCGGTGACCCCCTGTTTTTGCTCGCTTTGCAGCAAACACCTCAAGGCAATTTTTGAGCCAGCGGGTGAATTTCATCCGAACTGGCATGATTCCACGGAAAATCAGTCCACTGGCCGACAAACCTGCCAGTGAACTGCAACTTGGTTCATACCATGACACGGCAACCCGATTCGCCCCTGCAACAGCCGTTGCCGCCGTCGGACCGGTAAACCGCACTGCAGCACGGTTAGCTACATGAACGGATGGGAAACAAGGTGCTTACACCTGTAACAGGAGTGATACAGCGGGAAGCCCTTCGCGCACCGGGGTCGAAACGGACCGTTCCACGAGTCAGTTTCGGTTCAAGCAATCTTCACCTCGCTGACACGAAAAGGGAGCCTCGCGGCTCCCTTCCGTATCGGAAAAAACGTCTGCCTAGCGCTTGTCGATCGGCACGTAGGCCTGATCTTCCGGGCCGGTGTAGTTCGCGCTGGGGCGAATGATCTTGCCGTCCTCGCGCTGCTCGATCACGTGCGCGCTCCAGCCGGAGGTGCGCGCAATCACGAACAGCGGCGTGAACATTGCGGTGGGCACACCCATCATGTGGTACGCGCTGGCCGAGTACCAGTCGAGATTCGGGAACATCTTCTTGACCTCGCCCATCACCTTCTCGATCCGTTCGGACACGTCGAACAGGGTCGGGTTGCCGCCGTCGGTGCACAGCTTGCGCGAGATTTCCTTGATGATCTCGTTACGCGGGTCGGACACGGTGTAAACCGGGTGGCCGAAGCCGATGATGATTTCCTTGCGCTCGACCCGGGCACGGATGTCGGCTTCCGCGTCGTTCGCGCTGCGGTAGCGCGCGATGATCTCCATCGCCACCTCGTTCGCGCCGCCGTGCTTCGGGCCGCGCAGCGCGCCGATGGCGCCGGTGATCGCCGAGTAGATGTCCGAACCGGTGCCGGCGATGACGCGGGCGGCGAAGGTCGAGGCATTGAACTCGTGCTCGGCGTACAGCACCAGCGACTTGTCCAGCGCCTGCGCGTGCAGGTCGCTCGGCTTTTTGCCATGCAGCAGGTGCAGGAAGTGCGCGGCGATCGAGTCGTCGTCGGTCTGCGTCTCGATGCGCTTGCCGTTGTGGCTGAAGTGGTACCAGTACAGCAGCATCGAGCCGAAGCTGGCCATCAGGCGGTCGGCGATGTCGCGCGCGCCGGTGACGTTGTGGTCGTCCTTCTCCGGCAGCACGGTGCCCAGCACCGAGCAGCCGGTACGCAGCACGTCCATGGGATGGGTGGCGGCCGGCAGCAGCTCCATCGCGGCCTTGACCGGCGCCGGAAGGCCGCGCAGGCGCTTCAGCCGCGCACGGTAGTTGTTCAGCTCGGTCCAGTTCGGCAGCACGCCATGCACCAGCAGGTAGGCCACCTCCTCGAAACAGCCCTTGGCGGCCAGGTCGTGGATGTCGTAACCGCGGTAATGCAGGTCGTTGCCGCTGCGGCCGACCGTGCACAGCGCGGTATTGCCCGCGGCCACGCCGGACAGGGCGACGGATTTCTTGGCCTTGGGAAGGACTTGCTCGCTCATCGGAAATCTCCAGGGTGCAGGTTTTTCTTTCTTGGTAGGAGCCCGCAAGCGGGCTCCTTCACGATGACAAGGCGGGTGGTCAGCTTTGCTTCGAGAACAGCATGTCGAGCTTGTCCTCGTAGGCGTGGTAGCCGAGGAAGTCGTACAACTCCTCGCGCGTCTGCAAGGTGTCGATGATGTTCTTCTGCGTGCCTTCGCGGCGCACGGTCTCGTAGAAATGGAGCGCGGCCTTGTTCATCGCGCGATAGGCGCCGCAGCAGTACAGCGCGATGTCCACGCCGGCTTCGCGCAATTCGTCGGTGGTGAAGAACGGGGTGGAGCCGAATTCGGTAAGGTTGGCCAGGACCGGCACCTTCACCGCGGCCTTGAACTTGCGGTAATCGTCCAGCGTCTTCATCGCCTCGGGGAAGATCATGTCGGCGCCTGCCTCGACATAGGCGCAGGCGCGCTCGATCGCCGAGTCGACCCCCTCGACGGCAGCCGCGTCGGTGCGCGCCATGATCACGAAGCCCGGATCGGTGCGTGCATCCACCGCCGTCTTGACCCGATCGACCATCTCCTCCTTCGGCACCACTTCCTTGCCCGGACGATGGCCGCAGCGCTTCTGGCCGACCTGGTCCTCCATGTGCACCGCAGCCACGCCGACGCCGATGAAGGAGCGGATCGTGCGTGCGATGTTGAATGCCCCGCCCCAGCCGGTGTCGATGTCGACCAGCAGCGGCAGTCCGGTGGCGTCCACGATGCGGCGCGCGTCGGTGAGCACGTCTTCCATCGTGCTGATGCCCAGGTCCGGCACGCCCAGCGAATTGGCGGCGACACCGCCGCCGGACAGGTACAGCGCCTTGTAGCCGACGCGTTTGGCCATCAGGCCGGCGTAGGCGGTGATTGCGCCCATGATCTGCAACGGCTGTTCGGCGGCAAGTTCCGCGCGGAAACGTGCGCCCGGGGATGCTGGCTGTGTCATGTCGACTCCGTCAAAGCGCCTATTTTAGCCTACGGCGGCTTGTTGCCGGGATTGGACCTTTCGGCACCTCCGCCGCGGTCGCAAAAGCACGGTCCGGCCGGGCCCGCCGCAGCTCGAAAATTCCTGCGTGACGAATCCGCCGTGGCCCCGTACATTCAACCGAATGAGCACATCGACTCCTCTCGCAAAACGCATCCTCTGGGGCCTCGTGATCGGCGTGGTCGCTGCCGTGGCCACGCTGGGCATCGGCCAGTGGCATCCGCCCACGCTGGCGCTGATGCAAAAGATCTCCGCCGCGGTGTTCGATCCGTTCGGGCAGATCTTCCTGCGCATGCTGTTCTTCGTGGTGATCCCGCTGGTGTTCACTTCGCTGGCCTCCGGCGTGGCCCAGCTCGGCCGACTGGATCGACTCGGTCCGTTGGCCGGGCGGACCTTCCTGCTGTTCTTCCTCAACATGGGCATCGCCGTGGCGATCGGCCTGGTGATGATGAACACGGTGCAGCCGGGTCACCACCTGGACGAACAGGCGCGCACGCAGCTGATGCAGGAATACGGCAGCAGCGCGCAGCAGTCGATCGACAAGAAGGCGGCCCAGCCCAGCATGAGCTTCGGCACGCTGGTGGAGATGTTCATGCCGCGCAACCTGGTCGGCGCCGTGGCCGGCCCTAGCCGCGACACGCTGGGCGACGTGCTGCCGTTGATCCTGTTCGCGATCCTGGTCGGTGCCGCCGCCACCCAGTTGCGCGAGAAGGAGCGCAAGCGGGTGCAAATGGCGCTGGACACGATCACCGACCTGATGACGAAGATCGTCGGCTTCGCGCTGGAACTGGCTCCCTATGCGGTACCGGCGATGATCTACAGCGTGATCGTCAAGGTCGGCGTGGATGTGCTGCTGGCGTTGTCGGTGTTCGTGGTCGGCTGCGCCGTGGCGTTGGCGCTGCACCTGTTCGGCACCATGTCGTTGTGGCTGCGCTTTCTCGCCGGGCGCTCGCCGCTGGCCTATTTCCGGCAGATCCGGCCGCTGCTGATCACCGCGTTCTCGACCAGTTCCAGCAACGCCTGCCTGCCCGCCTCGCTGGCGGTGGCGCATGACGAATTGAAGCTCGCTCCCAGCACGGCCGGCTTCGTGCTGCCGCTGGGCGCGACCATGAACATGAGCGGCACCGCCCTGTTCGAAGGCTGCGTGGTGCTGTTCGTGGCGCAGGCGTTCGGCGTGGAACTCACCCTGAGCCACCAGGCCATCCTGATGCTGTTGTCGGTGCTCAGCGCGGTCGCAGTCGCCGGCATACCGGGTGGCTCGCTGCCGATGATTGCCGGCCTGCTGGCGACGTTCGGCATTCCGCCGGAAGGCATCGGCATCATCATCGGCGTCGACCGCATCCTCGACATGATGCGCACCACGGTGAACGTGGGCAGCGACATCATCACCGCCACGGTGGTCGACTACCAGTTGCGCGACCGCCTCGCGGCTCCGTAGCTCCCCGCACCGACGCGGCCGATCGGCGGGGGCTTGAAGCTGCCCCGCCCGACCTCACATGTTGGACTATCACATGATAGTTGCAGCCAATCGAACCGATGCCAACAATCAATTAGATTAATCGTGTCGGGGGCCGTAACATCTGTTTCATTCTTCAACCACCACGGGAAGCAAGCAAAGATGTCCCTGATCAATACCGAAGTGAAACCGTTCAAGGCCCAGGCCCTCAAGGCCGGCCAGTTCATCGAAGTCACCGACGCCGACCTGAAGGGCAAGTGGTCCGTCGTGTTCTTCTACCCCGCCGACTTCACCTTCGTCTGCCCGACGGAGCTGGAGGACCTGGCCGACAATTACGCCGAATTCCAGAAGCTGGGCGTCGAGATCTACTCAGTCTCCACCGATACCCATTTCGCGCACAAGGCCTGGCACGACACCTCCGATGCGGTGAAGAAGATCAACTACACCATGGTCGGCGATCCGACCCATCAGATCTCGAAGAATTTCGAGGTGCTGATTGAAGACGCCGGCATCGCCGATCGCGGCACCTTCGTGATCGATCCGGCGGGCAAGATCCAGATCGTCGAGATCACGGCCGGCGGCATCGGCCGCGATGCCAAGGAACTGTTGCGCAAGGTGAAGGCAGCGCAGTACGTCGCCGCCCATCCGGGCGAAGTCTGCCCGGCCAAGTGGAAGGAAGGCGAGAAGACTCTGGCGCCGTCGCTGGACCTGGTCGGCAAGATCTGATTCATCCCCGCGCGAAAGCGCCACGGACCCGGAGTTCTTCCGGGTCCGCTCTACCGAAATATCGTACAAAGCGACGCCCGGCTCCGCCCGGGTGCTCGCCACGCACACCCCAAGAAACCCACGGAGTCCGTCATGTTGGATGCCAATCTCAAAACCCAGTTGAAGGCCTATCTGGAAAAGGTCACGCAGCCGATCGAGATCGTTGCGTCCCTGGATGACAGCGCCAAGTCCGCCGAACTGAACGAGCTGCTGGAGGAGATCGCCTCGCTGTCCGGCCAGATCACCCTGGTTCGCCGCGACGACGACAAGCGCAAGCCCTCGTTTGCGATCAACCGCGTCGGCACCGACATCGGCGTGCGCTTCGCCGGCATTCCGCTGGGCCATGAATTCACCTCGCTCGTGCTCGCCCTGCTGCAGGTCGGCGGCCATCCGTCCAAGACCGCGGCGGATGTGATCGAGCAGGTGAAGAATCTCGACGGTGACTACCGTTTCGAGACCTATTTCTCGCTGTCCTGCCAGAACTGCCCCGACGTGGTGCAGGCGCTGAACCTGATGAGCGTGCTGAACCCGAAGATCCGGCACGTCGCCATCGACGGTGCGCTGTACCAGGACGAGGTCGAGGCGCGCCAGGTGATGTCGGTGCCGACCGTCTACCTCAACGGCGAAGTGTTCGACCAGGGCCGCATGAGCCTGGAGCAGATCCTGGCAAAAATCGACACCGGCGCCAGCGCCCGTGAAGCGGAAAAGATCAAGGCCAGGGACGCGTTCGACGTGCTCGTGGTCGGCGGCGGCCCGGCCGGCGCAGCCGCCGCCATCTACGCCGCACGCAAAGGGATCCGCACCGGCGTGGCGGCCGAGCGTTTCGGTGGCCAGGTGCTGGACACCATGGCGATCGAGAACTTCATCTCGGTCTCGGCCACCGACGGTCCGAAGATGGGTGCAGCGCTGGAGCAGCACGTCAAGGAATACGACGTCGACATCATGAACCTGCAACGCGCCGAGAAACTGGTGCCGGCCGGCGAGCCGGGCGGGCTGATCGAAATCGAACTGGCCAACGGCGCCACGCTGAAGTCGAAAACCGTGATCCTTTCCACCGGCGCCCGTTGGCGGCAGATGGGCGTGCCCGGCGAAGACGAGTATCGCAACAAGGGCGTGGCCTACTGCCCGCACTGCGACGGCCCGCTGTTCAAGGGCAAGCGCGTGGCGGTGATCGGTGGCGGCAACTCCGGCGCGGAGGCGGCGATCGACCTGGCCGGCATCGTCAGCCACGTCACCCTGGTCGAGTTCGACGGGAAGCTGCGCGCGGACGAAGTCCTGCAACGCAAGCTGCGCAGCTTGCCCAATGTCGACATCATCGTCAGTGCGCAGAGCACCGAGGTGCTGGGCGACGGTCAGAAGGTTACCGGCCTGGTCTACAAGGACCGCGTCGACGGCGTGATGCACAGCCTCGAACTGGAAGGCATCTTCGTGCAGATCGGCCTGCTGCCGAACACCGAGTGGCTGAAGGGCACGCTGGAACTGTCGCCACGCGGCGAGATCGTCATCGACGAGCGCGGCCAGACCTCGCTGCCCGGCGTGTTCGCCGCTGGCGACGCCACCACGGTGCCGTACAAGCAGATCGTGATCGCGATGGGCGCCGGCTCCACCGCTGCGCTGAGCGCGTTCGACCACCTGATCCGCAGCCCGGTGGTAGCCACGAAGGCGGAAAAGGAAGCAGTGGCGGCCTGATCGCCGGAGATCATCCGGGCAGAAAAACAAACGGGACGGCTTCGGCCGCCCCGTTTGCCTGATGGTTCCCTTCAGCTGCCCTGGTCGGGCCCGCGCTCCAGCGCACGGCGGATATCGTCCAGCGCCCCCGGATCATCCAGCGTGGACAGATCCCCCGGATCGCGGTGCTCCGCCAGCGCCTGCAGCGAGCGGCGCAGCAGCTTGCCGGAGCGGGTCTTCGGCAAGGTGTTCACCACGTAGATGCGTGCCGGCTTCGCCACCCCGCCGAGTTGATCGACCACGCGCTGCTGCATCGCCCGCGCCACGTCGCCGGCGCCGTCACCCGCATCCTGCTTCAGCGTGGCGAACACGATCGGCACTTGCCCCTTCAGCTCGTCCTTCACGCCGATCACCGCCGCCTCGGCCACCGCCGGGTGGCTGGCCACCGACTCCTCGATCTCGCGCGTGCCCAGGCGATGACCGGACACGTTGATCACGTCGTCGGTGCGGCCAAGCACGAACGTGTAGCCGTCGCCGTCGCGAACCGCCCAGTCCAGCGAGCTGTACAGCAGCTCCTTGAAGTGGCTGAAGTAGCTGTGCACGTAGCGGTCGTCGTCGCGCCACACGGTCGTCAGGCAACCCGGCGGCAGCGGCGGCTGGAATACCAGCACGCCCTTGGTCCCCGCCGCGACTTCCTTGCCGGTGTTCTCGTCGATCACCTTCATCCGGTAGCCCGGCGCCGGCAGGCCGGGCGAGCCGAACTTCACCGTCTTCAATTCCAGCCCCGGCATCAGGGTGATCGCCGGCCAGCCGGTCTCGGTCTGCCAGTAGTTGTCGATCGCCGGCACGCCGAGCGCATCGGTGATCCACTGCGCGGTCGGCTCGTCCAGCGGCTCGCCGGCGAGGAACAGCCATTTCAGCTTCGACAGGTCGTACTTCTTCAGCCAGCTCTCGTCCTGCTTCTTCAGCACGCGGATCGCCGTGGGCGAGGAAAACATCGTGCGCACGCCGTACTGCTCGCACAGCTGCCACCAGATGCCCGCATCCGGCCGCGTCGGCAGCCCTTCGTACAGCAAGGAGGTGGCGCCGCCGATCAGCGGGCCGTAGACATTGTAGGAATGCCCCACCGCCCAGCCCACGTCCGAGGTGGCGAACATCACCTGCCCCGGCGCGATGTCGAACACATAACGGATCGACAGCGCCATCGCCACCGCATAACCGCCCACGTCGCGCTGCACGCCCTTCGGCTTGCCGGTGGTGCCGGAGGTGTACAGCAAATAGCTTGGCTCATTCGACTCCAGCCAGGCCACCGGCACCTCGGCGCCCTCGTGCTGCATGCGCAATTCGGCGTAGTCGAGGTCGCGCCCGGCCCGGCAGGTCATCTGCGGATCGAGTTTGCGATCGACGATCAGCACGTGCGGCGGCGGCGCCGAGGCCTCGTCCAGCGCCGCGTCGACCAGCGGCTTGTACGGGATCACCTTGCCGACGCGCATGCCGGCATCGGCGGCGATCAGCAGCTTCGGCTGCGCGTCGTCGATGCGCAGCGCCAGGTTGTGCGCGGCGAAACCGCCGAACACCACCGAATGGATCGCGCCGATGCGCGCGCAAGCCAGCATGGCGAACACCGCCTCGGCGATGTTCGGCAGGTAGATCACCACGCGATCGCCCTTGCCTACACCCAGCGACTGCAACACGGCGGCGAACGCGTTCACCTCGCGGTGCAGCTGACGGTAGGTGAACTCGCGGGTGACGCCGGTCTCGCTGGAAACCGCCACCAGCGCCAGCTGTTCGGCGCGCTCGGCCAGATGGCGGTCGACCGCGTTGTAGCAGAGGTTGGTGGTGCCGCCGACGAACCAGCGCCGGAACGGCGGATTCGACTGGTCGAGAATCTGCCGCGGCGGCTTATGCCAGTGGATCAGCCGCGCCTGCTCGGCCCAGAACTGCTCCGGCTCGTCGATCGACTGCCGGTAGAACTCCTCGTACTGCATACGCGCTCCATCAGGCTTGTGGGGGCAACCCAAGCCTAGACCAGACACGGTGCGGCACGGCACTCGACTTTCGGCGTATGTGCGAATGAAAACAGGCCGGCAAGGCCGGCCTGTTTCGAGTCGCTGGATCCCTTATCAACGACATCCCCGTACTGCACGGGATGACGCCTTCCTGGCGTTACTTCGCGAACAGGTGCTCGACGCCGGCGCGCTCTTCGCGCAGCTCCTTGTCGGTGGCGTCCATGCGGGCGCGCGAGAAGTCGTTGATCGCCAGGCCCTGCACGATCTCGTACTTGCCGTTCTTCACGGTCACCGGGTAGCCGTAGATCACGCCCGGGGCGATGCCGTAGGAACCGTCGGATGGGATGCCCATCGAGACCCAGTCGCCCTCGGTGGTGCCCTGTGCCCAGTAGCGCATGTGGTCGATGGCGGCAGAAGCAGCCGAAGCCGCCGACGAGGCACCGCGCGCCTTGATGATCGCCGCGCCGCGCTGCTGCACGGTCGGGATGAAGTCGTTCTCGTACCAGGCCTGGTCGATCAGCGACATCGCCGCCTTGCCGTTGACGGTGGCATGGTGGATGTCCGGGTACTGGGTCGAGCTGTGGTTGCCCCAGATCGTCATCTTCTTGATGTCGGTGGTGTGGCTGCCGGTCTTCTCGGCCAGCTGCGACAACGCGCGGTTGTGGTCGAGGCGAACCATCGCGGTGAAGCACTTCGGATCCAGGTCCGGCGCGTTCTGCTGGGCGATCAGCGCATTGGTGTTGGCCGGGTTGCCGACCACCAGCACCTTCACGTCACGCTTGGCATGCGCGTTCAGGGCCTTGCCCTGCGGGCCGAAGATTGCGCCGTTCGCCTCCAGCAGGTCCTTGCGCTCCATGCCCGGGCCGCGCGGGCGGGCGCCGACCAGCAGCGCGTAGTCGACGTCCTTGAACGCGACGTTCGCGTCGTCGGTGGCGACCACGCCGGCCAGGGTCGGAAACGCGCAGTCGTTCAGCTCCATCACCACACCCTGCAGCGACGGCAGCGCCGGGGTGATTTCCAGCAGGTGCAGGATCACCGGCTGATCCGGACCCAGCATGTCGCCGGCGGCGATGCGGAACAGCAAGGCATAACCGATCTGGCCGGCGGCGCCGGTGACGGCAACTCGAACGGGGGCTTTCATGGACGATGACTCCTTCTTGGGTATTTCATTTATGCGGAGCGCACGGGACGCCCCGCAGGGAATTGGTCAGTTCAGTTCGGCGAAGAATTCGGCGATGCGCGCCAGGCCCGGTTGCAGTTGTGCAGTCGGGCAGGTGTAGGAAATGCGCATCGCGCGCGGCTCGCCGAACGCGGAACCAGGCACGCAAGCCACGCCCTTGGCTTCCAGCAACGCAGCGCAGAACTCCACGTCGTTGTTGATCTTCGTGCCGTGGTGGCTCTTGCCGAACGCCACGGAAATGTCGGGGAACGCATAGAACGCACCCTGCGGCCGCGGACAGGCCACGCCGGGAATCGCACCGAGCGCGGCAACCACGATGTCGCGCTTGCCGGCGAACTCCGCGCACCTGGCGCGCGGGACCTCCTGCGGGCCGCTGAACGCCGCCACCGCCGCCGCGGTGATCACTTCCGGCAAGCTGGTGATGTGGTTGGAGTTGAGCGTGGTCACCGCCTTGGCCACCACCTCGGGGCCGGCGATCAGGCCCACGCGCCAGCCCGGCATGCCGTAGGTCTTGGACACCGAGTCGACGAAGATCACCCGATCGCGCAACTCGGGCCTGGCGAACACGAAGTTGTGGTAGCCGATGCCGTCGAACACCATCGAGTTGTAGATGTCGTCGGTGATCACCCAGGTATCCGGGTGCTTCACCAGCACGTCGGCCAGCGCGGCGATCTCCCCGGCGGTGTAGACCATGCCGGTGGGATTGGACGGGTTGTTGAACAGAAACACCCTCGGCTTGCGCGCCAGCGCCGCGTCGAGCTGGGTCGGGGTCAGTTTGTAGTTCTGCTCCGGCCCGCAATGCATCACGTTGACCTTCGCGCCCACGATATCGGCGATGTCGCGGTAGGTGGTCCAGTACGGCGCGGCGAAACAGATCTCATCGCCCTCGTCCAGCAGTGCTTCGGCCAGGTTGTACAGCACGTGCTTGGCGCCGATGCCGATCGACAGGTTCGTCCGCGTATAGCCGGAGAAGCCCAGCGCCTCGATGTGTTTGAGGAACGCATCCAGCAACACTTCGGCGCCGCGGTTGCTGCCGTACTGGCCGGAGTCGTGCGACAGCGACTCGCGCGCGGCGGCATACACATGCTCGCCGGGCAGGAAGTTCGGTACACCGATGGAGAAGCTGATGATGTCGCGGCCGGCAGCCTTGAGCTGCTTCGCCTTCTCGGCAATCACCATGATCGCGCTGGGTTTGGCGCGGCCGACACGCTGGGCGAGCTGGGGCATGGGTATCTCACGCAGGGGAGGAAGCAAAGGCGTCCATTTTATCACGCCGCCCGGACCCGGCGCTGGCTGCCGGCTCTACACGCCACAGCGACGCGATCCGGGCATGATGGGCGCGCCCGCGACGGGTACCGTGAGACCTCACCAGCGAAGGAGATCCGCATGCACTGGCTTTGGGTATTCGTGATCGGACTGGTCGTCGGCCTGGTGGCCAAGCTGCTGATGCCGGGCAAGGACCCGGGCGGCTTCATCATCACCGCCATCATCGGCATCGCCGGTTCGCTGCTGGCCACCTGGGTCGGCCAGAACGTGTTCGGCTGGTACCAGGAAGGGCAGTCCGCCGGTTTCATCGCCTCGGTGATCGGCGCGATCGTGTTGCTGCTGCTGTATCACCTGGTCAAGCGCAAGTCGGCCTGACCGCCGTCCCGGTGGAGCCCTGCTCCACCGGGACGATCTTCAGCCGAGCAGCTTGCCGGCCAGCCCTTCGAGCATGCCCAGGTCGAAGCCGCTGGCCTGCCCCTGCGCCTGTCCCGGCACCTGGCCGTCCGGCGTCATGTGGTCGACCGCATGCGGCAGCACCTGCGACAACCCGCCCAGCAGGACATTCGGGTCCACACCCAGCTTGCCTGCAGCCTCCTGCAGCAGGGAACCCATGCCGCCGTTCTGCAGCGCCTGGCCCAACTGGTCGCCCGACACCGGCTGGTTCGCACCCGTGCCGACCCACGACTGCACGGCACCGCCCAGCCCATGCTGCTGCAGCATGCTGACCAGGCCCTGCACACCGCCCGCCTTCTCGATCAGCTGCCCCGCGACGGCAATCAGCGAACCGGTACCCGCCTGCTGTCCCTGCCCTTGGCCACCGAGCAGATCGTTGAGAAATGACATGATCGTTCTCCCTGGATGGTGATGAATCAAGCGCGTAGCCAGCCGATCATAAGTCGCCACGGAATCCGCCATGGCAACATTTCGTGAAGGCCGCACCGGGGAAAGACCACAAAAAAACCGCCGGCTGCTGGCCGGCGGTTTCCAGTGACACGATGGCGCCCGGCTCAGCCGCGCTGGTCGAGCACCGCATTCCATTCCGCCACACGGTCGGCCTGCGCCGCCAGCAGCGCATCGACGTCGCCGTCCACGGTGACCTTCTCGATCGTGTCGCCCTGCTGGATCGCGTTGACCACGTCCATGTCGGCCGCATCGACCACTTCGCCGAACACGCTGTGCTTGCCGTCCAGCCACGGCGTCGCGCCGTGGGTGATGAAGAACTGGCTGCCATTCGTGCGCGGACCCGCATTCGCCATCGACAGCACACCGGGCTTGTCGTGGCGCAGCGACGGGTTGAACTCGTCCTCGAATTTGTAGCCCGGGCCGCCGCGACCGCTGCCCTCGGGGCAACCGCCCTGGATCATGAAGTCGGCGATCACGCGATGGAACGACAGCCCATCGTAGTAGCCGCGCCGAGCCAGGTTGACGAAGCTGGCGACCGTGACCGGCGCCTTGTCTTCATGCAGACGCAGGTGGATCGGGCCGCGGTTGGTGGTGAAGGTGACGTTGATGGTCATCGCAAATCCTTGGGTTTGAAAGCTGCTTCGCGCCGGGGCGCCGGCACGAGGATGGTCAAGGATAACCCAGCACCATGCTACAGACCCAGCGCTGCGCGCTGCAGCGGGCCAGCGCCACGCGGCTGCGCGGCCGGCACCGGTGCGTCGAGCGGCCATGCCGCGCCTTCGTACAGGTACGCCCACAACCGGTCCAGCGCCGCATAGCCATACGGCAGCAGCGGCACGTGGTGCTCGCCGAAGCCGGGCAAGGCCAGGAAGGCGTCGAAGTGCTGCGCGTGCGGCACCTTCCAGTAGATCGGCCGGCGCCCTTCATCACGCAGCCACGCCACGTACGGCTCGGAGCTGAACGCGGTGGGCAACAGGCCGTCGCCGGCGCCATGCAACACCCACAACGGCAGGTCCCTGCGCGGCAAGCGCGCCGCGGTGGCGGCCACCGAAGCGTGCAAGGCTTGCGATTCGTGGTCGTCGCCGGTCCACAGTGCGCGCAGGCATTCGCTGCCGATCAGAGTGGGATCGGACGAGACATTCACGCCGCCGAACAGGCCGATGCCATTGCCGGGTGGAATGCCCGAACCATCCGCCCACCAGGTCGCCCGTGTGACTGGATCGGCCAGGCCCGGCAACCCGCCCACGCCGATCGCCGCGTAGTGAAAGCCGCACGGCATGTCGGTGGCGCCGCGACGCAGGTAGGCCGAGGCGTAACCCGCGGCGATCACCCGCCACAGGTCGAACGCGGTTGTGCTGGCGGCCGTGCTCATCGCCTCATCGGTCCAGCCCCGCGCGTGCAGGTATTGCCGCGCCTGCTCCGCCTGCGCGGCCGTGGTATTGCCGCCGAGCTTGCCCTGTGCGCGCAGGCTGGCACAGCGGATCGGCCATGTCGGCAGCGGCACGCCGCGCGGCCCCCGCGCCAGCGGAGCCGCAGCGAAATAGTCGGCGCTCAGCGCACATGGCAACCAGATCGCCGCCTCGGTGGCGTAGTCATACAGCGCGCGACCGCGATCCTGCACGTGCACGTTCGGTTCCAGCGCCACCACGCCGGCGAAGAAGTGTTCCTGATCCCGTCCCGCCGCCTGCAGCACGGCACCGCCGCCATTGGAGATGCCGACAGCGATGATCTTCGTGTTCTGCGGCGTGAACGGCGCCTCGGCGGGGAACGCGCGGTCGAGCATGGCCAGCCCGAACTGCGCCGCCTGGATCACGTGCTGGCCCCAGTCGGCCTCCGGGTTGTCGCCCGAATGCAGGTGCTTGATCGCGAGACCCCCGGTGGGTGGCGCCGGCGATGGCTGGAATTCCAGCTCCGCTTCGCCGCGTTTCGCGCGGCGACCGTCCAGCGCCACGCCGCTGTCGTCGGCGTAGTCGAAATAACCGGCACCGGTGCCCTTGTCGGTGTACGCCACCGCGCAGCCGTGTGGCAGGCCCCACGCGCCGGCCAGCGAGATCGCGCCATAGATGCCGCGCGAGCCGGACGAGGCCGTCACCACCAGGCAACGCTTCTGCCTGTCGAAGTTGTCCGGCAGTTGCAACAGCACGCGATGCGGCGAACGCGCACCGGGAATGCGCGCGAATGCCTGGTATTCGCGGCCCGGTACATCCGGCACGCCGCCGTACACCGTGCCGTAGCCGCCGAGCGGGCCGAGGTCGGCGATACCTTTCCAACTGGTCTGGATCGCGCGCCGGCGCAGTTCCTGCGCACCGGGATCCAGCGGGTTAGCGAACGGCGATGGCAAACCGGCCAGGCCCGCCAGGCCCAAACCTGCGCTCAGCAGATCATCGTGACCACGATGCTCGGTCACCTGCACGTCGCCGTAATCGACCTCACGCATGGCAGAGTCCTTCCTCGTCATGTTGCCGGCACAGGCCGACAGCATGACGGATGCCAGCGCGGACAAGAACAGCAGCATCGAATGGCAGGCGGATTTCTTCATCCAGCCACCATAACAAGCGCATCGCCGGCCGCCATCGTACGAAAGTCCATGCGCCGAACTCGACGTGGCCGCCGCGGCCCGCTAACTTCGGCGGGATGACCACCCTGCTGATCGCCGACGACCATCCGCTGTTCCGCGCCGCACTGCGCCTGGCCGCCAGCGAAAACCTCGGCGACTGCAGCATGCGCGAAGCGGCCGACCTACCAGGCGTACTCGACGCGCTGGCCGCCGAGCCGGATATCGACCTGGTCCTGCTCGACCTGCACATGCCCGGCAGCCAGGGGTTGTCGGGGCTCGCCGCGTTGCGCGGCCAGCATCCCGGCGTGGCCGTGCTGGTGGTGTCGGCCCACGACGAACCGCGCATCGTGCGCCGCGTGCTCGACCACGGCGCCGCCGGCTTCATTCCCAAGAGCGCCAGCCCTGCCGAGATCGGCGCGGCGATCCGCAGCGTGCTCGACTGCGGCAGCTGGCTGCCGCCCACCCTCGCCGATGCCGTCGCCGCCCTGCCCGCCGACCCCGCCGACACCGATCTGGCCAGCCGCCTGGCCCGCCTCACCGAACAGCAGTCGCGCGTACTCGCCCTGCTCGCCGAAGGCCTGCTCAACAAGCAGATCGCCGACCGCCTGGGCATCCAGGAACGCACGGTGAAGGCGCATGCCACGGCGATCTTCGAGAAGCTGCGGGTGAGGAACCGCACGCAGGCGGGGATGTTGTTGAAGTCGCTGGAGTTGGGGGAACCAGGACGGACGCTGTAGGCACGCTTCGATCAACTCCGATTTCGTTGTACCGCCGCACTACACACGCATCGCGCCGGTCGCCACGCGCTGCAACACCTGCCGTAGCGCCAGCGGCTTCAGCGGCTTGTAAAGCACACCTATCCCCGCCTCCAGCAAACGTTGGCGTAGCTCACCATCACGATCCGCAGTGAGCATCACGGTCGGCACATCAGCATGCAGTTCGCGTAGCTGAAGCCACACATCAAAACCGGTCTGCCCGCCGTCGAGATGAAAATCGAGAATATGCAGATCCGGCCGCCACGGTGCCGCCAGCGCCTGCTCGGCATTGCGTGCGGCATGCACGTGCCAGCCCCAACTCACGAGCAAGCTGCTTAGTGCAGCAAGTGCGGCCGGCTCGTTGTCCAGTACCAGCGCACGACCGGCCGGCAGTGACTGCTGCGCGTCCGCGACAGGCGGCAGTCGTATTGCAGCGCGCGCCCTCGGCACGCTGAGGTCGAACACGCTGCCGTGCCCCGGCCATGAGCGCAGTCCGAGCGGATGACCGAGCAAATCGGCCATGCGTTGTGCGATCGACAGACCTAGCCCGAGCCCCTGCCCGCCCGCGGCGCTGCCGCGGCGGAATTCCTGGAAGATCAGCTGCTGCTCGCCCGGTGCGATACCTGGCCCGGTATCCCACACTTCCACGCGTATTTGCTGACCGGCGCGGCGCACGCCGAGCAGCACGCGACCGTGTTCGGCATAACGCAATGCATTCGACAGAAAGTTCTGCAGCACCCGGCGCAGCAGTTGCGGATCGGAGTGCGCCCAGGCATGCGTGCCCACCACGTCCAGCCGCACGCCGCGGTCGAGCGCGATGGCGCGGAATTCGGCGGCCAGCGGATCGAGCACGTCGGCCAGTGCGAACGCGCGCGGCTGCGGATGCAGGCGGCCGCCTTCGAGCCGGGCCACGTCGAGCAGGCCGGTGAGCAGGCCTTCGGTGGCGGCCAGCGCGCCGTTGAGGTGCTGTGCGGTGGCAGCATCGCCGCCGTGTTCGGTGAGCGCATGGGCAAACAGCTGCGCCGCGTGCAGCGGCTGCATCAGGTCGTGGGTGACCGCGGCGAGGAAGCGGCTCTTGGCCTCGTTCGCGGCCTGCGCCTCGGCCGAGGCCGCGGCGAGTTCGCGGGTGCGTTCTTCCACGCGAAGTTCCAGCGTCTCGTTGACGCGCTTGAGCGCCGCCTCGGCCTGACGGAACGCGGTGACGTCGGTGAAGGTGGCCACGAAGCCGCCGCCGGGCATCGGGTTGCCGCGGATCTCGACGATGATGCCGCCGGGGAAACGCCGCTCGGACAGATGCCGCGTGCCGGCGCGCATGTGCGCCAGCCGGCGCTGCACGCGCGCGTCCACTTCACCGGGGCCGAGCATGCCGGCGTCGATGTTGTGGCGGGTCAGCTCGGCCACCGGGCGGCCTACCTGCAGCAGCTCGGGCGGGTAGTCGAACAACTGCGCGTACGGCGTGTTCCAGGCGACCAGGTGCAATTCGGCATCGACCACGCAGATGCCCTGGCTCATGTTCTCCAGAGCCGCCTCCAGCACGCGCTGGTTGAAGCGCAGGTCCTGCGCCGCCTCGCCGACGATCGCTACCACGGTGTCCAGGTCGTCGCGGCCCTGCCGATGCACCACCTCCAACAGCAATCGCGCCGAGGCGGCGCCGATCACCGCAGCCAGTTCGTGCTCGACCTCGGCCACGCGCGCACTGCCGGCGGGCCCCACGGTGGGTGCGCTGGCAAACAGGTGCTCGACCCGCTCCGACGGCAGGAAACGCATCGCCAGCGCACGCAGCTCGACCAAGCCGACATCGCCCACGCTGACCGCGCGTGCCGCCCGACCAAAACGCGAACCGGCCACCGCCAGCATCACCACGATATTCACCAGCAGGCTCACCACCACGGCACGGCCCAGCCGGTTCCAGTTGCCCAGCCCGAGCAGGCCATCCGGCGCCAGCCAATGCAGGCCGAACGGACCGCCGTGCAGCCACGCCGGTGCGACCGGCAACAGGGTCGGCAGCACCGCGTAGACCCACACCAGCGTGCCGGCGGCAAGCCCGGCCATCACCGCACGCGAACCCAGCTGCGGCCGGTACACCGCCGCCAGCAACGCCGGGGTAAGCCCGGCCAGCGCGGAGAACGAGATCGCGCCGATATCGGCCAGCACCTCGTTGCGCGCCAGCACGCGGCTGTACGCCCACGCCAGCAGGATCAGCACCAGGATCGCCACGCGCCGGTGGTTCAGCAGTTCACCGCGCAGGTCGCCATGCTCGTCGCGCCCCCAACCGGCGCGCACGCGCAACGGCGCGATGAAATGGTTGACCACCATCAGGCTCAACGCCAGCGTGGCGATCACCACCATGCTGGTGGCCGCGCTCAGGCCACCGAGAAACGCGATCAAGGCCAGGCCATGCTCGCCGCGTGCCAGCGGCAACGCCAGCACGTACATGTCCGACGACACCCCGCTCGCTCCCAGCCACGCATCGCCCAACCGCGCCAGCGGCAGGATCGGCAGCGAGATCAGCAGCAGGTACAGCGGGAACAGCCAGCGCGCGGTGCGCAGCTGCCCGTCGTCGCGGCATTCCACGATGCCGGCGTAGAACTGGTGCGGCATGGTGAACATCGCCAGTGCGCCGAGCAGGATCAATGCCGGGAAGCCACCGCTGTCCGGTGGCGGCGGCACGTTGACCGGCAAGCCCGCAGGCAACGCGGTGAACAGCAAGGTGCCCAGCGCCAGCATCGCACCGAGCTTGAACAGCGACTCGAACGCCATCGCCAGCACCAGCCCGCGGTTGTGCGCCATGGTCGACGCGCGCCGCGTGCCGAACAGCATCGCGAACAGCGCCATCAGCAACGCCACGTACAGCGCGCTGTCCTGCCACGGGTTGGATTCCGCCAGCTGGCCGTGGCTGAGGATGCCGTAGCTCATCGCCACCGCCTTCAGCTGCAATGCGATGTACGGCACGATGCCGATCACCACCACCGCGGTGACCAGCGCCGCCAGCCCGGAATGCCGCCCCAGCCGCACCGCGATCAGGTCGGCCAGCGAACCGGCGTTGTATTCGCGCACCAGTTGCACCAGCCGGCCGAGGAACTTCAGCGCGAACAGGTACATCAGAATCGCCCCGACGAACGTCGGCGGCAGCCACCAACCCGAACGGCTGGCCTGGGTCACCGTGCCGTAGAACGTCCATGAGGTGCAGTGGATCGCCAGCGACAGCGCGTACACGATCGCCCAGCGTTTCTCGAACAGTTGCGGGCGGCGCTCGCCGAGCAGGGCCACGCCGAACAGCAGGGCGAGCCAGCACAATGCGGCAAACGCGATGACGCCTGCGCTCAGCATGCCGGACTCCATGGGCCGTACTTCCTCCCCCGCTTGCAGCGGAGGGCCGGGCGACCGCAAGGGAGTCCTGCAGGTGAGAGGTGCTCTTGATCTTCACGCCAGCCGGCGCAACCCCCTCCCCCCAACCTCCCCCAGTCAGCAGGAGGAGGCGCAGAAGCGGCCATCAATGCCCCGCCGGCAGCCCCAGCGCGCGCACGGCGTTCACCACCCAGCGCAACTGCACACCGTGGCGGCTGTCGTAGTCGGCTCCGGAATATCCCCACCAGTCCCAGCATGCTTGCGGATTCAAGGGCGCGAAACTTGCGCGGGTCTGAGGATATAGCACCGTCACGTCGTAGACGTCGGCCCAGCGGTTGAAGCCGGCGTCCTCGACGAAGGCCTTGCCCACGGCGTCGGCATTCTGCTTGCAGCCGTGGAACGCGACCATCACGCCGCACGGCTTGCCCGCGAGGCAATCCGGCGGCAGGTAGACGTAGCCGGTACCGGCCATGAAGGCATCGGCGCCGTCGGGGCGCAGCGCATCCTGGCCGAACGTGCGCAGCTCGCCGCGCGCCCGGGTCGCCGCACGCGCCGGCTTGCCGAACATCTGCGCAAAGATCTCGCCGGCGGCGTCGAAGCCGCAGTGGCCGAGGTACGGCGCCACCGACTTGTCGCAGTCGTCGCCGCTGCCGGCCACCGGCAGGTTGTGCGCGAACGCGCGCTGGCCGTCGTCGTGCACCTGCATGTTCTTCAGGGCTGGCGTGCCATCGCGCAATTGCTCGTAGAAATGGGCGCCGGCCTCCGCCACCGCCGGTGCCACCAGTGCGTCATCCTTGCCGTGCAGCAGATAGACACGGGCGTGGGCAAGATCCTTCAACGCGCCGATTTCGCCGGCCGCGGAACGCTTCGTGGCGCTGGCCACCAGCGCGCCGACATCCGGCGCGGGCTCGCCCTTCATGCAACTGCCCAGGGCAACCGGCAGCTGACCGCCGGCACAGCTGTACGGGCCGCCGGCGACCAGGGCCGCATTCGGGAACAGTTCCGGATACGCCAATTGCATCTGCGCAGCCATGTATGCGCCGGACGAGAGACCGACCACGGCGGTGCGCGCCGGATCGATTTTCAATCCGGGCAGGCTCGGACCGGCGTCTTTCGCGCAGGCGCTGCCGGCGCTGGCCAGCAGGGCCAGCCACAGCAGGCGGGTTACCCATCGGGTGTTCATCGGTCCGCTCCGTTTGGTCATTCCAGTCCAGGCGTCATGCCGGGTGGGCCATGCCCGCCCGGCAGAAGCCGTGCATCAGAAGTTGTAGCGCACGTTGGCGTACCAGTTGCGCGGCATGCCGTAATACGCTGTGCGGATGTTGCCTACGCTGGAGAACTCCTGGCCGTCGGTCTTGTAGACCTTGTCGCCGAGATTGCGCACGCCGGCACGGAATTGCCAGTGGCCGTCGGCGGAATCGTAGATGCCGAACAGGCCGGTCACCGAGTAGGCCTTCTGGCTCAGCGCTTCGTAGTTGTCCACGCTCAGCCAGGTCTCGCTGCGGTACGACCAGTCCGCGCCGATGGTGATGGCGCTGCCGTCGCCCAGGTCGAAAGCCTGCGTGGCCGCAACCCGCGATGTCCAGGTCGGCGAGAACGGCACGTGCTTGTGCAGCTCCGGGTTGTACAGCGGGTCGCTGGGATCGAGACGGTGGTCGACGAACTTGGCGTAGCGCGCATCCATGTAGCCGACCTGGGCCGACAGGCGGGTGCCCTGCCCCAGCACGGCGGCGCCTTCGAACTCGATGCCGTCCATCTTCAGCTTGGCCGCGTTGATCACCGGGAACGCGAAGGTCGGGGTGATCGAGCCCGGGTTCTGCACCTCGGACACGCGTGCCTGGAAGTCGGTGTAGTCGCTGTGGAACGCGGCCAGGTTCGCCTGCAGCTTGTTGTCGGCCGAGCGCCACTTCATGCCCAGCTCGTAGGTCCACACGTACTCGGGGTTGTACTCGGCGCTCTTCGTTTCGGCGGCGGTGTTGGCGCGGCCGTTGAAGCCACCGGACTTGAAGCCGCGGCTGGCCGAGGCGTAGAGCATGGTCTGCGGATCGAGCTGCTTCTGCAGGCTGAGCGTGGGCGTCCACGCATTCCAGCGCTTGCTCGCGCCGAACGCCACGGTCTCGTTGATCGCGCTGAACGGCGCGCCCCAGAACGTGCTGGTGGTGCGGTCGTAGTCCTTGTGGTCGCTGCTGTAGCGCACGCCGGCGGCCAGCGTCCAGCTCGGCACGAACTCCCAGTTCACGTGCGCGAAGCCGGCGTAGGTGGTGGTGGTGAGGTCGTCGTCGATGGTGCGCAGGAAGGTGATCGGCGTGCCGGCCAGGGCGAACAGGTCACTGGCATAGGCCTCCTGGTGCGACGGCACGGTTTCGCGCAGCCAGTACAGGCCATACACCGCCTGCAGGTTGCTGCCGTTGTCGTACTGCAGCTGCAGTTCCTGGCTCGCCTGCTTCTGATGGAAATCGACCAGCACGTCGCCCAGCTCGAACTGCGAGGCGTCGATGTCGATGTAGGAACGGCTGTCGAGCTTGCGGAAGGCGCTGATGCTCCTGAGGTTCCACCGGTCGGACAGCTTCCAGCCGAGGTTCAGCGCGGCGCCCTTGTGCTCGAGCTTCTGGCCCTTGTCCGGACCGAACGAGGTGCGCGTCCTGAAGTCGTACTTCTGGTCCGGATCGGGGGTGTACAGCGGCACCGAGCCGAACACCAGGTCGGTGCGTTTCAGCACGGAGACCGGCTGGCCCAGGGTCAACCCGGTGTCCTGTTTGGTGTAGTCGAGGCTGAGCACCGCGTCGAAGTTTTCCGACGGGTGGTAGCGCAGCTTGCCGCGCACGGACTTGGTGTCCTCGTCGTTGTACTTGTGACCGGTGGACGGATCGGTGACGTAGCCGTCGGTCTGGGTCACCGCGCCGGCGATCGAGGCCGACCATGCGCCGCCCAGCGGACCGCCGAGATAGAACTTGCCCTCGCGCCGGCCGTAGTTGCCGAAGCCGGCCTCGACCGAACCCTCGGTGCTGTCGCCCGGGTTCTTCGTCACCACCTTGACCGCGCCGCCGGTGGAGTTCTTGCCGTACAGCGTGCCCTGCGGGCCGCGCAGCACTTCGACGCGCTCGACGTCGAACAGGCTGATCAGCCCGCCCTGGATGCGCGAGTAGTAGACGTCGTCGACGTACATGCCCACGCCCGGATCGAACGTCTGCAGCGCATCCGGCTGGCCGATGCCGCGGATGAAGATGTTCACCGCCGAGGACGAGCCGCGGCCCTGCACGATGTTCATGTTCGGCACCGCGCCCTGCAGGCCGTCGACGCTGTTCGCCTGCAGGTCCTTCATGTCCTCGCCGCTGAACGCGGTGATCGCGACCGGCACCTTCTCCAGCGATTCGTCGCGACGCCGCGCACTGACCGTCACCTCCTCCAGCTGTTTGGCCTCGGCCTGTTTCGCTGCCGTCGGCTTGGCACCGGCGTCTTCGCCCGCCTGCTGCGCGTGCAGCGGCGCGATGAATGCCAGCCCCAGAACCAGACCGATCGCCGAACTCAGATGCGTGCGTTTCATGACGTCCCCTTGCAGTGAATGCATCGCTCGCGCGGATGCTGATGAGGGGAGAGTAGGCGGCGCCATGCGCCGGCGGCACTTGTACCTTCGTACAGTGCCGCCTGCATCTGGCGTCCGGGATACTCGACGCCAAGTCGTGGTGGGAGATTCACGGATGGCGTTTCTGATCGTGCTGGCTGCGCTGTGCTTCCTGATGTTCGCGGCCTATCGCGGCTACAGCGTCATCCTGTTCGCGCCGATCGCCGCGCTGGGCGCGGTGCTGCTGACCGAGCCGGCGCTGGTGGCGCCGATGTTCACCGGCCTGTTCATGGACAAGATGGTCGGCTTCCTCAAGCTGTACTTCCCGGTGTTCATGCTGGGCGCGGTGTTCGGCAAGCTGATCGAGCTGTCGGGCTTCTCCAAGGCCATCGTGGCGGCGACCATCGGCCTGGTCGGGCGCAGCCGGGCAATCCTGTCGATCGTGCTGGTATGCGCGCTGCTGACCTACGGCGGCGTGTCGCTGTTCGTGGTGGTATTCGCGGTGTACCCGTTCGCCGCCGAGCTGTTCCGCCAGTCCGGCATCCCGAAGCGATTGATCCCCGGCACCATCGCGCTGGGCGCGTTCACCTTCACCATGGATTCGCTGCCGGGCACGCCGCAGATCCAGAACATCATCCCGACCGCGTTCTTCGGCACCACTACCTGGGCGGCACCGTGGCTGGGCACGATCGGCGCGGTGTTCATCCTGGTCGTCGGCCTGACTTACCTGGACTGGCGCCGGCGCAAGGCCGCCGCGGCCGGCGAAGGCTATGGCGACAACCTGGTCAACGAGCCGGCTCCGTTCGAAGGCGGCAAGCTGGCGCATCCGCTGGTCGCGCTGCTGCCGCTGGTACTGGTGGGCGTGTGCAACAAGCTGTTCACCGACCTGATCCCGCGCATCTACGGCGAAACGCAGTCGTTCCTGCCCAGCGTGGTCGGCAACGCCAAGCCGGTGGTGCAGGAAGTCTCCAAGGTTGCCGCGATCTGGGCGGTCGAGGGCGCGCTGCTGGTCGGCATCCTGTGCGTGCTGGCGTGCGCCTGGCGTGCGGTGACCCGGCAGCTGGCCGCCGGCAGCCAGGCCGCGGTCGGCGGTGCGCTGCTGGCCTCGATGAATACCGCCTCGGAATACGGTTTCGGCGCGGTGATCGCCGCCCTGCCCGGCTTCAAGCTGGTCGCCGATGCGCTGCACACGATCCCGAACCCGCTGCTCAACGAGGCGATCACCGTCACCGCGCTGGCCGGCATCACCGGCTCGGCTTCCGGCGGCATGAGCATCGCCCTGGGCGCGATGGCCGAAACCTTCATCGCCAACGCGAACGCCGCCGGCATCCCGATGGAAGTGCTGCACCGGGTCGCCGCAATGGCCTCCGGCGGCATGGACACGCTGCCGCACAACGGCGCGGTGATCACCCTGCTGGCGGTGACCGGGCTGACCCACCGGCAGTCCTACAAGGACATCTTCGCCATCACCGTGATCAAGACCCTGGCTGTGCTGGTGGTGATCGCGGCGTACTATTTCCTCGGCGTGGTGTAGCCGCGCCGACGGCATCCCGCAGACCGCGGCCGTGAGGCCGGATGAACGGGCGATCGAAATGACGGGCAAGTTGTCACGCAAGTCCGTATAATCGGTTAATTCGCCCTTCAAAAACCTGCGTGACGGCCACCGAGCCGCCCGAGTCGATCCCATGTCCATCGAAAAATTGCGCAACATCGCCATCGTCGCCCACGTCGACCACGGCAAGACCACCCTCGTCGATTGCCTGCTCAAGCAGTCCGGCACGCTCAACGAGCGCACCGTGCTGGCCGAGCGCGTGATGGACTCGAATGACCAGGAAAAGGAACGCGGCATCACCATCCTGGCCAAGAACACCGCCATCACCTGGCGGGGCAACCGCATCAACATCGTCGACACGCCGGGACACGCCGACTTCGGCGGCGAGGTGGAGCGCGTGCTGTCGATGGTCGACTCGGTGCTGATCCTGGTCGACGCGATGGACGGCCCGATGCCGCAGACCCGCTTCGTGACGCAGAAGGCGTTCGCGATGGGCTTCAAGCCGATCGTGGTGATCAACAAGGTCGACCGCCCGGGCGCCCGCCCCGAGTGGGTGGTCGAGCAGGTGTGGGATCTGTTCGACCGCCTGGGCGCCACGCCGGAGCAGATGGACTTCCCGATCGTCTACGCCTCGGCGCTGAACGGCTACGCCGGCCTCAACGACGACGTGCGCGAAGGCGACATGACCCCGCTGTACGAAGCGATCATGCAGCACGTGAGCAAGCCGGACGTGGATCCGGATGGCCCGTTCCAGATGCGCATCAGCCAGCTCGACTACAACAGCTTCGTCGGCGTGATCGGCATCGGCCGCATCCAGCGCGGCGTCCTGAAGAAGGGCATGCCGGTCGCCGTGATCGATCGCCATGGCAAGAAGCGCCAGGGCAAGGTAATGCAGGTGCTGGGCTTTCTCGGCCTGGAGCGGATCGAGCAGGACAGCGCCGAGGCCGGCGACATCGTCGCGATCTCGGGTATCGCCGACCTGACCATCTCGGACACCGTCTGCGCGCTGGATACGCCCGAGGCGTTGCCCGCGCTGACCGTGGACGAGCCGACGATCTCGATGACCTTCCAGGTCAACAACTCGCCGTTCGCCGGCAACAAGGATCTGTCCGGCGGCAAGTTCCTGACCAGCCGCCAGCTGCGTGAGCGTCTGGATCGCGAGCAGGTGCACAACGTGGCGCTGAAGGTCGAGCAAGGCTCCGACGCCGACAAGTTCCTGGTCTCCGGCCGCGGCGAACTGCATCTGTCGGTGCTGATCGAGAACATGCGCCGCGAAGGCTACGAACTGGCCGTATCGCGTCCGGAAGTGATCATCAAGGAGATCGACGGCCAGAAGATGGAGCCGATCGAGCAACTGGTGGTCGACGTGGAGGAAGTCCACCAGGGCGCCGTGATGGAAAGGCTCGGCGTGCGCAAGGGCCAGCTGAAGAACATGGAGTCCGACGGCAAGGGTCGCGTGCGCCTGGATTACGAGATTCCGGCGCGTGGCCTGATCGGCTTCCAGAACCAGTTCAAGACCCTGACCCAGGGCTCGGGCCTGCTGTTCCACGTGTTCGACCACTACGGTCCGAAGGAAGAAGGCCAGATCGCCAAGCGCCTCAACGGCGTGATGATCGCCAACGCCGGCGGCACCACCCCCGCGTATTCGCTGGGGCCGCTGCAGGATCGCGGCAAGCTGTTCGCGGCCGAGGGCGACAACGTGTATGAAGGCCAGCTGGTCGGCATCCACGCCAAGGACAACGACCTCACCGTCAACGTGATCAAGCCCAAGCCGCTGACCAACATGCGCGCCTCGGGCAAGGACGATGCGATCCAGCTGACCCCGGCGATCAAGTTCTCGCTGGAGCAGGCGCTGGACTTCATCGACGACGACGAACTGGTCGAGGTCACCCCGAAGGAAATCCGCCTGCGCAAGAAGCACCTCACCGAGAACGACCGCAAGCGCGCCTCGCGCGGTTGAGTCGTCGCCTCGTGTGATGAAACGGAAGGCCGCCGCAAGGCGGCCTTCTGCTGTCAGGCCGACGCAGCCTTCGCTTTCGCGCCCATCACGCGCAACCCCGGCCGCTGCCGCGCCAGCTTGCGCAGCAGCTCGGCGAACGCCTGCAGGTCGTCGTGCCAGGGCGAGGCGTCGCGCCAGTACAGCGCGATCTCGCGGCCCGATGCCGGCCCTTTCAGCCTGGCCAGCGCGACGTTCGGCATCGATGCCAGCCGCTCGTGCGCCAGCGCGGGCACCAGCGCGTAGCCGCCGCGCAGGCTGACCAGGGCGGCCAGGCTTTCCAGGCTGACGTCCTGCACGTGGCCGTGCTCGTTACCCTCGCAGTGCAGGCCATCGGCGTGGCTCTCGGCCATCAGTGTGGCCTCGGCCGGGTCGAGCTGGTCCAGCGCGATGCTGTCCTGGCCGGCCAGCGGATGGTCGGCGCGCAGCATCAGTTCCCATGGCTCGAAGAACAGCGGGCGCGAGGCGATACCGCTGACCGTCGCTGCCGGCGGCGCCAGCACCGCATCGAGCTCGCCTTCGCTCAAGCGGCGCAACAAGCCGCGTGGCTTGCCCTCGGAAATGCCCAGCCGCGCGCCCGGGAAATGCTGCGGGAACGGCGCGATCAGGTGCGGCAACAGGTACGGACCCAGCGAAGCCGGCACGCCCAGCCGCAGCTCGCCGCCGAAGGCGACTTCGCCGGCACGGGCGACCTGCTGCAAATGTTCGGCCGAAGCCAGCACCGCGTCGATCTGCTGCAGCAACCGCTGGCCGCCGGCGGTCGGCACGATCTTCCGGCCGCCACGTTCGAACAGCGGCGCGCCCAATGCCTGCTCGACCTTCTGCACCTGATGCGACAACCCGGACGGGCTGATGTGCATCGCCCGCGCCGCGCTGTTGAAACTGCCGTGGCGATGCACCGCCTGCACCAGCGCGAGATCGCGCAGCGAGACGGCGGCCAGGCCCATCGAAATCATCGAATGCTGCATGTCATCAAAGGCGTTTGCGTGCGGTGGTCATCGGGCCCATCCTGTGTGGTGAAGTCAGGCCACGAGCGTTGGCGCAGTGTACCCGCCGGCGCGACCCGGCAGGCGCCCGCAAGCCATGCGCACCGCCCATCACGGCGGCGGACCGGTTCGCGGCCGCGCAGGGTTTGGGCGATAATTGCGTTTTTGCCGGGCCGGCGACCTCCCCATCGCCATCGTTCGATCATCCCAGCCGCAGGATCAGCCAGGAGCAGCATCATGAAAGACACCTTTTCCGCACGCGACACCCTCGAGGTCAACGGCAAGCAATACGCCTTTGCCAGCCTGACCAAGCTGGGCCAGCGCTTCGACCTGAAGCGGCTGCCGTACTCGATGAAGATCCTGCTGGAAAACCTGCTGCGCCACGAAGACGGCATCGACGTCACCGCGAAGGAAATCGAAGCGGTCGCCACGTGGGACGCGAAGAAGGAACCGGATACCGAAATCGCCTTCATGCCGGCGCGCGTGCTGCTGCAGGACTTCACCGGCGTGCCCTGCGTGGTCGACCTGGCCGCGATGCGCGACGCGATGAAGGCGCTGGGCGGCGACCCCACCCTGATCAACCCGCTGTCGCCGGCGGAACTGGTCATCGACCACTCGGTGCAGGTGGACGTGTTCGGTACGCCTGACGCGCTGGAGCGCAACGTCGAGATCGAATTCAAGCGCAACCAGGCCCGCTACAGCTTCCTGCGCTGGGGCCAGAAAGCGTTGAGCGACTTCAAGGTGGTGCCGCCGCGCACCGGCATCGTGCACCAGGTGAACCTGGAGCACCTGGCCCGCGTGGTCATGGGCAGCGAAGTCGACGGCCAGCTGTGGGCGTATCCGGATACCGTGTTCGGCACCGACTCCCACACCACCATGATCAACGGCCTGGGCGTGCTGGGCTGGGGCGTGGGCGGCATCGAGGCCGAGGCGGCCATGCTCGGCCAGCCCTCCTCCATGCTGATTCCGCAGGTGGTGGGCTTCAAGCTGTCCGGCCGTCTGCCGGAAGGCGCCACTGCCACCGACCTCGTGCTCACCGTCACCCAGATGCTGCGCAAGCAGGGCGTGGTCGGCAAGTTCGTCGAGTTCTTCGGCCCGGGCCTGCAGCATCTGCCGCTGGCCGACCGTGCCACCATCGGCAACATGGCACCGGAATACGGCGCCACCTGCGGCATCTTCCCGATCGACGCCGAATCGCTGAAGTACCTGCGCCTGTCCGGCCGCAGCGACGAGCAGGTCGCGCTGGTCGAGGCGTATGCCAAGGCGCAGGGCCTGTGGCACGACGAAAACAGCGCGCACGCCGAATTCACCACCACGCTGGAGCTGAACCTGGCCGACGTGAAACCGTCGATGGCCGGCCCGAAGCGCCCGCAGGATCGCGTGCTGCTCACCGACGTGCAACAGAATTTCCACGAGAATCTCGGCGCCACCACGGTCAACCGCAACGGTGCCGAGGCGCGTTTCGCCAACGAGGGCGGCGGTACCGCCGTCGGCCGCGAAAAAAGCGCGAAGTCACCCGGCCAGCACGTGCTGCGCAACGGCGAGGAATTCGATGTCCATGACGGTTCCGTGGTCATCGCCGCGATCACCTCGTGCACCAATACCTCGAACCCCGCGGTGATGCTGGCTGCCGGCCTGGTGGCGAAGAAGGCCGCCGCCAAGGGCCTGAAGTCCAAGCCGTGGGTGAAGACCTCGCTGGCACCGGGCTCCAAGGTGGTCACCGACTACCTCGAAAAGACCGGCCTGCTGACCGAGCTGGACAAGCTCGGCTTCTACCTGGTCGGCTACGGCTGCACTACCTGCATCGGCAACTCCGGCCCGCTGCCGCAGGAAATCAGCAAGGCGATCAGCGACGGCGACCTCACCGTCGGCGCAGTGATCTCCGGCAACCGCAACTTCGAGGGCCGCGTGCACGCCGAAGTGAAGATGAACTACCTGGCTTCGCCGCCGCTGGTGGTCGCCTATGCGCTGGCCGGTTCGCTCGACATCAACCTGAGCACCGATCCACTGGGCAAGGGCGCCGACGGCAAGGATGTCTACCTCAAGGACATCTGGCCGACCAACCAGGAAATCAGCGACCTGATGGCGGGCGCGGTCACCTCGGACATGTTCCGCAAGAACTACGCCGACGTGTTCAAGGGCGACGAGCGCTGGAGTTCGATCGACTCGCCGGATGGCGACCTGTATGCGTGGGACGAAGCCTCCACCTACATCAAGAACCCGCCCTACTTCGACGGCATGACCATGGCGCTGACCCCGGTCGAGGACATCCACGCCGCACGCTGCCTGGGCCTGTTCGGCGACTCGATCACCACCGACCACATCTCGCCGGCGGGCGCGATCAAGAAGGATTCCCCGGCCGGGCGTTTCCTGATCTCGCGCGGCGTGCAGCCGATCGACTTCAACTCCTACGGCTCGCGCCGCGGCAACGACGACGTGATGGTGCGCGGCACGTTCGCCAACATCCGCATCAAGAACCAGTTGCTGGACGGCGTGGAAGGCGGCTTCACCCGCCACATCCCCAGCGGCGAACAGATGTCGATCTACGACGCGGCGATGAAGTACAAGGAAGAGAAGACCCCGCTGGTGGTCTTTGCCGGCAAGGAATACGGCACCGGTTCCTCGCGTGACTGGGCCGCCAAGGGCACCCTGCTGCTGGGCATCAAGGCGGTGATCGCCGAAAGCTTCGAGCGCATCCACCGCTCCAACCTGGTTGGCATGGGCGTGCTGCCGTGCACGTTCAAGGATGGCGAGAATGCAAAATCGCTGGGCCTGACCGGCAACGAGGCGTTCGATATTACCGGCCTCGACAACGGTAACTCGAAGAGCGCCACCGTGACTGCCACCGCCGCCGATGGCAGCAGCAAGCAGTTCGGCGTGAACGTGATGCTGCTGACCCCGAAAGAGCGCGAGTTCTTCCGTCACGGCGGCATCCTGCAGTACGTGCTGCGTCAGCTGGCCGGCAAGAAGGCCGCCTGAATTTCGGCGTGACTCCTGCAACGAAAAACCGCCCCGGACTCCGGGGCGGTTTTCGGTGAGGGGCTCCAGCGAATCGTTACAGCGAATGTTTCCAGCTGGCCGTGTAGCAGCGCCATTCGCCATCTTCCTTGCGCCACGCGGATTCGACCTGGTACAGGCCCAACTGGTCGGGCAGCAGGCGGCCGCCGCTGGTCAGCGTGACCGTGAAGGTCGCCACCATCCGTTCGCCACGAGGCTCGATCGATACCGGCCCCATGGTCACGCCGACGTGCTCGCCGCGCAGCGACAGCAGCCGGATCATGCCGGTCAGTCCACGCCGGTCCAGTTGCCCCGCATTGCCGTCGAAGTCCTCGCTCAGCGGGGCGCCCACATCGCCGGCCGAACCCGCTTCAGCCGCCTGCGCGATCGACGCGATGGCTGCGCGCACCTGCTCTTCGTCCGGTGTGCGCCGGCAGGCCGACAGCGCCAGCGACAACAGCGCGAGAGCGATCAACAGGCAGACGGTTTTTCTCGGTGCAATCATCGACGGAACTCGCTGCAGTGCGGCTTGCCACTATACGCGGGCGTATGCTCCAATCCATTGGCACATGGCCCATGATGGATGCTGACGCCATCTGATTCCATCATCTGATCCATCGTCATCGACAAAAAACAGGGAACCAGAGCATGAGCAATGAACGTCCCTGGCTGGAGAACTATCCAGCCGGCGTACCCGAACAGATCGACGTCAGTCAGTATGCTTCGGTACCGGCGGTGCTGGAGGAGGCGTTCACCCGCTTCAGCGACCGCCCGGCGTTTGCCAGTTTCGGCCGCCAGCTCAGCTACGGCCAGATCGATGCGATGAGCCGCCAGTTCGCCGGCTACCTCACCGGCGTGCTCAAGCTCGGCAAGGGCGATCGCATCGCGATCATGATGCCGAACGTATTGCAGTACCCGATCGCCCTGTTCGGCGCGCTGCGGGCCGGCCTGGTGGTGGTCAACACCAACCCGATGTACACCGCGCGCGAACTCAAGCACCAGCTCGAAGACGCCGGCGCCCGGGCGATCGTGGTACTGGACAACTTCGCCGGCACCTTGCAGCACGTGGTGGCCGAGACCCAGGTGCAGCACGTCATCACCACCGGCATCGGCGATCTGCTCGGCTTCCCCAAGGGCCCGCTGATCAACTTCGTGCTGAAGCACGTGAAGAAGATGGTGCCCGCGCTCGATCTGCCGCAAGCCGTGCGCTTCCGCGACGCGCTGGCGCGCGGCGCGGCGCATCCGTTGCAGCCAGTGACGCTGACCCACGACGACATCGCCTTCCTGCAATACACCGGCGGCACCACCGGCGTGGCCAAGGGCGCGATGCTGACCCACGGCAACATGGTGGCGAACATGCTGCAGGCCGCGGCCTGGATCGGCACCGACCTGGTCAAGCCGGGCGAAGAGGTGATCATCACCGCGCTGCCGCTGTACCACATCTTCTCGCTGACCGCGAACGGCCTGGTGTTCATGCGCCTGGGCGGGCTCAACTGGCTGATCACCAACCCGCGCGACATGCCCGGCTTCGTCAAGGAACTGCGCAAGTCTGGCTTCACCGCGCTGACCGGCGTCAACACGCTGTTCAACGGCCTGCTCAACACGCCCGGTTTTTCCGAACTGGATTTCTCGAAGCTGCACCTGACCCTGGGCGGCGGCATGGCGGTGCAGCGTGCCGTGGCCGAACGCTGGAAGAAGATCACCGGCTGCACCCTGGCCGAAGCCTATGGCCTCACCGAGACCTCGCCGGCGGTGTGCATCAACCCGCTCGACCTCAAGGAATACAACGGCTCGATCGGCCTGCCGGTGCCGTCCACCAATGTGGCGATCTGGTCGGAGGACGGCACGCCGCTACCCGTCGGCGAGGTCGGCGAACTGATGGTGCATGGCCCGCAGGTGATGAAGGGCTACTGGAACCGCCCGGACGAGACCGCCAAGGTGCTCGGCGCCGACGGCTGGCTGCATACCGGCGACATCGCGAAGATGGACGCGAACGGCTACTTCTACATCGTCGACCGCAAGAAGGACATGATCCTGGTGTCCGGTTTCAACGTGTACCCGAATGAGGTCGAGGATGCGGTGATGGCACACCCCGGCGTACTCGAGGTGGCGGCGGTCGGCGTGCCCGACGAGCATTCCGGCGAGGTGGTGAAGCTGTTCGTGGTGCGCAAGGACCCGAACCTCACCGAGGAGGCGCTCAAGCAGTTCTGCCGCGAGAACCTCACCGGCTACAAGCGGCCCAAGCTGATCGAGTTCCGCGACAGCTTGCCGAAGAGCAACGTGGGCAAGATCCTGCGCCGCGAATTGCGCGACGAGAACAAGCCCGCCGCCTGAGTGCTTCCCGCCAACGGAAACGCCCGCATGATGCGGGCGTTTTCCTGTGGGCGATGGTCAGTCCTTCCAGTATTCCAGGATGTCGGCATAACCGCCCAGCAAGTTCCACAGCGGCACCTGCTTGTCCTCGGGAATGCGGCTGTACGAAAAACCGATGTGATGATCGGAGATGCGCGCCACCACGGCCTCGAGGTGGATATGCAGGTTGTTCCCGAAGATCATGTCGAGCACCCAGCTCTGCCCGACATGTCCCGACCAGCCCAACGGGCGGCGCAGCAGCGCGCCGGTAGCCGAGATATCCACCAGCTCGGTCGGATGCGACTCGCCGTTGCTGCTCATCAGCACCGTCGTCTCGATCTGCATGCGCGCCGGACGCAACTGCTCCGGTCCACTGCCATCCTGCCCGTTTTTGTCGATCGCCATCGGTTCCACCACCTGTTTTGCGCTTGCGCCCGGCAAGAGCGCTGTGTTCAACGTCATCCTGAAATCTTTCTGCCGCATCCTTCGCTGACAACGCCGTTGCGCCGCGTCGGTCGGGATTGTCAATCGCTTCCAAGCAATCGTCATGCCATCCCGCCCAGCCGCCTCATCGGGTGGCGCTGCCATCGCACCCGACCGCATGGGGATCCGGGTTCGGCCGGAGTCCGCACCACGCTCGCGCCCTCAGGACATCGTCCATCACTGCGTCCATGGTCGACGAACGCGACGCTGACGCCGGCCCGGCTCATTTCGACACATTAGGTCACATGCCGCCCTTTCCGTACCGGACGCATCGATTTCTTCGGGCACAATCCGCGTATTGTGCCCGTCGAGAATACCGGCGCGAAACAGGCAGGCGCACCGGATCGTCACCGCCGCCAACCGCGGAAGCATCGGTTGGCCCGCGCTGGACTTGGTGCCGGCTAACCGCTACTCTTGACCCACGCGTGGCTCCATGGAAAATGTTTGCCGAGCACTTCCGGCACCCTTGGCGTCCATTCGATCGCTCTCGAACCGACCAGTGAACAGCCGGTGGCGTCGTTTCCCGCCCTCCCTGGCTTGGCGTCGTTGCCGTGGCTGACAACCCGCAGTGGCGCGCGATGGTCGCTGGCGACCTGCCTGACCGAACCACCACCGAGTGGCTTCGTCATGCCCGTCGTGATGATGGCGTCCGCCGCGCCTCGAACAAGTGTGAAGAACGCAGTACCCCGGGAATGCCGCCTCACCGCCGTGTTCCGAGTACGGACATCCCATGCCGTGTCGGCTTGTGAATGACTCCGATCATGTTGAACGCACTGCCAGCCGCTGAAGACGGCCCCATGACATGTATTGATGAGCACTGAGCCCGTCGAGCCACAGAGCCTGGTTACCGCACCGCAGGACGCGTTTGCGTCGGTACCTCAACAGCAGGAAATGCCGCTGGCCATCGTGCGCGGTCAGCCGATGCTGCAGATGCCGCAGGATCTGTACATCCCGCCGGACGCGCTCGAGGTCATCCTGGAATCGTTCGAGGGTCCGTTGGACCTGCTGCTGTACCTGATCCGCCGGCAGAACCTGGACATCCTGGATATCCCGGTCGCCGAGATCACCCGGCAGTACATGACCTACATCGAGTTGATGCGGGACGTGATGCGGCTGGAGCTGGCCGCCGAATACCTGCTGATGGCCGCGATCCTGGCCGAGATCAAGTCGCGGTTGCTGCTGCCGCGCCCCCCGGTCGAGGAAGGGCTGGAAGAGGATCCCCGTGCCGAACTGGTACGGCGCTTGCAGGAGTACGAGCGGTTCAAGCGTGCCGCCGAGGACATCGAGGCCATGCCCCGGCTGGAGCGCGACAGCGTGGTGGTGCATGCCGACGTGGGCGAACGCAACGTGATCAAGTTGCCGCCGCCGCTGGAGCTGACCGAGCTGCTGCTGGCACTGAAGGACGTGATGCACCGGGCCGAACTGTTCGGGCATCACGCAATCAAGCGCGAGGCGCTCAGCGTGCGCCAGCGCATGGGCGAACTGCTGAGCCGGCTCGACGACAGCAGCTTCCACCGCTTCGAGAGCCTGTTCGACATCAGCGAAGGCCGCCTCGGCATCGTGGTGACGTTCCTGGCGATGCTGGAGCTGGCCAAGGAAATGCTGATCGAGATCGTCCAGGAAGAGCCATTGGCGCCGATATACGTAAAAGCGAAGGTGAGCCACGCCGAGGAACTCGTCGACGCACCGGCGGACGACGCACAAGCGGGCGAATCGGCACTGATCGAATCGTCCGGCGAATGAACGACATCCACTGAGCGGTACCGATCAAACCGGCATCCGAACCCAAGGTTATGCAGATCGAGCAACTCAAACCCATCATCGAGGCCGCCCTGCTGGCCTCCACCCAGCCGATGACCGTGCAGCAGCTGGGCGAGCTGTTCGGCGAGGCCGACGACGTCAATCGCGAGCAGATCGCCAAGGCGCTCGAGGCGCTGGCCGGGGACTGCAGCGGCCGCGGCATCGAGCTGAAGGAAGTGGCTTCCGGCTTCCGTTACCAGGTGCGTCAGGACGTGCACCCGTGGATCTCGCGGATGTGGACCGAGCGGCCCAGCCGTTATTCGCGCGCGCTGCTGGAAACGCTGGCGCTGATCGCCTACCGCCAGCCGATCACCCGCCCCGAGATCGAGCAGATCCGTGGCGTGGTGGTGTCCTCCAACATCATCAAGACGATGGAGGAGCGCGAATGGATCCGCGTCGTCGGCTACCGCGACGTACCCGGCAAGCCGGCGCTGTTCGGCACCACCCGCGCCTTTCTCGACTACTTCAACCTGAAATCGCTGGACCAGCTGCCGCCGCTGTCGGAAATCCGCGACATGGAAGACCCGCAGATGCGCTTCGAGCCGGATCCCCTGCCCGCCCGCATCGTGCGCGACCTGTCGATCGACCCGGACGCGGACGCAGCAGCCGAACTGGAACACGAAGCCGACAGCAGCGATACCGATACCGAACACCACGCATCCGCGGACACCGCAGATGCTGACGACACCACGGCCGACGCCGACGCGCCAGCCGCTTCATCCGAGTCCGACGAACCCGGCTCCGACACGAGCCCATCCGTCGATCACCCGATTGCCACTGCCGACGAGGCAGCGAACCCCGCCGCGGACGTCGAACCCGACACCGCCGAGCAAGATCCCGAGGAGTACCGCGCATGAATGCGCCGCAAAAATCCGTTTTATCCCTGAAGCGCGAACCGCGTGCCGACAGCGACGCCCCCGCCCTGGAAGAGCGCCTGCACAAGGTGCTGGCCAACGCCGGCCTCGGCTCGCGCCGCATGCTCGAGCAGCGCATCCAGTCCGGTGAAGTCGAACTGAATGGCGCACCCGCCGAAATCGGCATGAGCGTGAAGGCCGGCGACCGCGTGGTCATGGACGGCAAGCAGTTCGTCGTCGCCACCGACAGCCGCGACGACACCGAAGTGCTGGTCTACCACAAGCCCGAGGGCGTGCTGACCACTCGCGACGACCCGGAAGGCCGCCCCACCGTGTTCGAACAGCTGCCGCGCCTGAAAGGCGCGCGCTGGGTCGCCGTGGGCCGGCTCGACATCAACACCACCGGCCTGCTGCTGCTGACCACCGACGGCGAACTGGCCAACGCGCTGATGCACCCGAAGAGCGGCCTGGAGCGCGAATACCTGTGCCGCGTGCATGGCGAAGTGCCAGACGAGATCATCGAACGGCTGAAGGCCGGTGTGGAGCTGGAAGACGGCCCCGCCCGCTTCGACGAGATCGCCGTGATCAGCCGCGGCGGCAGCCATAGCTGGTTCCGCGTGGTGATCCGCGAAGGCCGCAACCGCGAAGTGCGCCGCCTGTGGGACTCGCAGGGCTTCCTAGTCAGCCGCCTCAAGCGCATCCGCTACGGCAAGATCGAGCTGCCGCGCAACCTGCGCCGCGGCGAATGCGAAGCGCTCGACGCGGAAAGCGTCAAGCAACTGCGCCAGACCACCGGCCTCGGCGTGCCGCAACCGGTGCTGACGCTGAGCCCGGTGCTGCACCAGCGTCGCGCCAATCGCAGCGTCACCGAATACCGCCCCGAGCGCGGCAGCAGCACCGCCTGGACCGGCGGCCAGGACGAGGCGCGCGAACTGCGCGCCTACGACCGCATCCGCGAAGAACCCACTCGCGGCCGCAAGCCGCCGCGTCGCGACGGCAAGGAAGTCAACGGCAACCTGGCCCGCCCCGAACGTGGCGCAGCGGCAGGCAGGTCCGGCGGCAAGGGTCGGCGCGTGGCACCAGGCCAGGAGCTGCCATCGGTGCGCACGTGGTTCGCCGGTGAAAGTCGCGACGGCAGCAGTCGTCCCGGCGCACCGCGCGGCAACGCCGGTGGCGCGGCCGGCAACCGTCGTCCGGCGGGCGGCAAGCCGTTCGGCGCACGCAGTGGCGGCGGCGAAGGCCGTCCTGCCGGCAGTCCGTACAGCGGCTTTGCTGGCGAGTCGCGTGGCCCCGGCCTGGGCGGCAACCGTGCACCGGGCAATCGTGGCGCTCGCCCACAGGGCCAGGCCCAGGGTAATCGCGCACATGGCAACCCGGCGCGGCCGCAGGGTCAGGGCCAGAGTGGCAATCGCCCCGGCGGCCGACCGCAGGGCCAGGGCGGCAACCGCCCGCAAGGCGGCGCCCGTCATGGCGGCCCGGCCGGCGGCCGGCCGCCGGGCCGCGGCGGCAACCGTTCGGGCAATCGCTGAGCCCCGGCCTGACCATTGGAGAGTGACGGAACGATGGTGCGCATCTACCACAACAACCGCTGCTCCAAGTCGCGCGCCACGCTGGCGCTGCTGGAGGAACACGGCGGCGAAGTCGAGGTGGTCAACTACCTCGACACGCCGCCGAGCGCGACCGAACTGGCCGTGTTGCTGAAGCAGCTGGGCATGACGGCGCGCGAACTGTTGCGTACCGGCGAAGCGGAATATCAGTCACTCGGACTGGATGACCCGGCACTTGATGATGACGCCCTGATCGCCGCCATGGTGGCGCATCCGAAGCTGATCGAACGTCCGATCGTCGTGGCCAATGGCAAGGCCGCGCTCGGCCGACCGCCGGAAGCGGTGCTGGCGATACTCTGAGCTGGCATGGGTTCTCCAACAAAAAGCCGCCCATGAGGCGGCTTTTTGTTGTCCACGATGAAGCATGGATCAACCCGGATCGAGCGAGAACGTGTCGGCATCCATCCACGCCGGAAAGCGTTCACGATGCGCCAGCAGCGGTGCCGGATCCAGCGTGACCGTCACCACCTGCTCCTGCGTGCCCAGTTCCACCAGCGGCTCGCCGACCGGGCCGATCACCGCGCTGTCGCCGGCATAGGGAATCTCGTTGCCGTCCACGCCAACCCGGTTCACCCCGACCACGTAGCTGAGGTTCTCGATCGCCCGTGCACGCAGCAACGTGCGCCAGGGTTGCCGGCGCGGCGCCGGCCAGTTCGCCACGAACAGCGCCAGGTCGTAATCCATGCCGCCATTCGCCGAAGCCAGCCGGCGATTGCGCAGCCACACCGGGAAGCGCAGGTCGTAGCAGACCTGCGGCAGGATGCGCCAACCCTTCAGCTCCACGATCAGGCGCTGGCTGCCGCTGCCGTAGCGGGTGTGCTCGCCGGCCATGCGGAACAGGTGGCGCTTGTCGTACTGCTCGAAGCTGCCGTCCGGCCGCACCCACAGCAGGCGGTTGTAGACGACGCCATTCTCGCGGATCGCCAGGCTGCCGCAGATCACCGCACCCGCCTCGATCGCCAGCGCGCGCAGCCAGGCCACGCCCTCGCCGTCCATGGTGTCGGCGCTGGCCTGGATGTCGTTGCTGAAGCCGGACAGGAAGGTCTCCGGAAGCACGATCAGATCGCTGCCGATGGCCTGGCGCACCAGCGCGCCGTAGTAGTCGCGATTGGCCGGTGCGTCGTGCCAGCGGGTGGCGCCCTGCACCAGCGAGACCCTTAGTGTTTGCATGGTCAGAGCCGGCATAGCCGCTCCGCCGCCGCTTCCATCGTGGCGTCGCTCTTGGCGAAGCACAGCCGCAGCAGGCGCGTATCCGGCGCGCGCTCATAAAACGGCGACAACGGAATCGCCGCCACGCCGGCGTGTTCGACCAGCCACTTGCTGAACGCCAGATCGTCCTCGTCGCGGATGGCCGAATAGTCGACGAGCTGGAAGTAACCGCCCGGCACGTCGAGCAGCTTGAGGCGCGACGGCGCCAGCAGCGCGCGGAAGCGGTCGCGCTTGGCCTGGTAGAACGCCGGCAATTCCAGGTAGTGCTGCGGCGTGCTGGCCATGAATTCGGCGAACGCCACCTGCGCGGGGTGGAAGGTGCAGAACGTGAGGTACTGGTGCACCTTGCGGAACTCCGCGGTCAGCGCGGCCGGTGCCACCGCATAACCCACTTTCCAGCCGGTGCAGTGATAGGTCTTGCCGAACGAGGAGATCACGATGCTGCGCCCGGCCAGCTCCGGGTGGCGCAGCACGCTCTCGTGCTGCGCACCGTCGTAGACGATGTGTTCGTACACTTCGTCCGACAACACCACGATATCGGTATCGCGCACGATCGCTGCCAGCTCTTCCAGGTCGGCCGACGACAGCACCGCGCCGGACGGGTTGTGCGGGCTGTTGATCATGATCATGCGCGTCTTCGGCGTCACTGCATCACGCACACGCTGCCAGTCGATCGCGAACGCCGGCACGGTCAGCGGGATGTGCACCGCCCGCGCGCCCTGCAGTTCGATGGCCGGCTCGTAGCAGTCGTAGGCCGGATCGAACACGATCACCTCCTCGCCCGCGCGCACCGTCGCGGCGATCGCCGCGAAGATCGCCTCGGTGGCGCCGGAGGTGAGCGTGATGTCGGTATCGACGTTGAGCCTGCGGCCGTACAGCTTTTCGGTCTTCAGCACGATCTGCTCGCGCAGGGCCGCGATGCCGTGCATCGGCGCGTACTGGTTGCGGCCTTCGTTCATGGCGCGGTTCAGCGCGTCGCGCAGCCCCTGCGGCGGCTCGAAGTCCGGGAATCCCTGGCCCAGGTTGACCGCCTTGTGCTCCAGCGCGAGCTGGCTCATCACACTGAAGATGGTGGTACCGACTTTGGGGAGCTTGGTAGCGATCATCATTTGGCCGTATAAATGTCCGTAAACCCGGCAGCGTACTGCATCGGGGCCACCATGTGCATCACGCCGGCGGAAGTTCAGCCAGCGGGCGCTGCTTGCACTGCTCATGCTTCAGCAAGGTCGTTGCCGGCAGCCGCTCGGCCAGGAAGTCGACCAGGGCGCGTACGCCGGGCAGCATGCCGCGCCGGCTGGGATAGACGAAATGCATGGTGCCCTCAGGCACGCTCCACTCCGGCAGCACCACCTCGAGCTCGCCGCGGGTGATCGCCGGCGCGCAGACGAACTCCGGCAGCAGCGCCACGCCCATGCCGCGGCGGGCCGCCTCCAGCAGCACCGCGAAGTCGCCGGTGATCAGGCGCGCCTGTACCTCGACATTGACCTGCTCGCCGTTCGCACCGATCAGTTCCCACACTTGCGCGCCTTCGTGCTCGCGCATCGACAGCGCGGGCAGTTTGGCCAGTTCCTCCGGCATGACCGGACGGCCCTGGGCCTTCAGCAAGGCGGGGCTGGCCACCAGCTTGGTACGCGACTGGCCGAATGTACGGATCACCAGGTTTGCATCCGTGTCCAGCTTGCTGCGCACGCGGATCGCCAGATCGTAGCCCTCGCCGATCACGTCGACCCGGCGGTCGCTGGACAGCACGCGCACCTGCATCTTCGGGTACAGCGCGAGAAAATCCGGCAGCACGTACGCCATAACCGTCTGCGTCAGCGACACCGGGCAACTCAAGCGCACCACGCCGCGCGGCTCCGCGCGCAATTCGTCCACCGCGTCCTGCGCCGCCTGCGCCTCTTCCAGCACGGCGCGGCAATGCGCGTAGAAGCGCTCGCCCACTTCGGTCACCACAAAGCGCCTCGTGGTCCGCTGCAGCAGGCGCACACCCAGCCGTTCCTCCAACTGGGCCACGCGCTTGCTCAGGCGCGACTTCGGTACGCCCAGCGCGCGGCCGGCCGCGGAAAAACCGCCGTGCTCGACCACCGCCGCAAAGAAGTACAGATCGTTGAGGTCCTGCAGGGCACCGCTCAATACTGCCATGATCGTTTCCATTAAAGAACGATAAGTCCGATAACTGCCATCTTATCGACGCATTGTTTCAAATATATCCTGATTCCATCGCCAAATGTTGGCCTGACCAGGAAAGCTCTCATGAAACTCTTGCATATCGATTCCAGCGCGCTGGGTGGTTATTCGGTGTCGCGCCAGCTGACCGCCGACATCGTAGCCGAGCTGAAGCGCGCCACGCCCAATCTCGCCATCCGTTATCACGACCTGGCCGCACAGCCGCTGCCGCACTGGACCCCGGTGGCCGACGCCAGCGACCCCGCCGCCGTGCTGAGTACGGAGATGCTGGAAGAGTTCCTTGCCGCCGACGTGGTGGTGATCGGCGCGCCGATGTACAACTTCGCCATCTCCAGCCAGCTCAAGGCGTGGCTCGACCGCATCCTGGTTGCCGGCAAGACTTTCCGCTACACGGCGAACGGCCCCGAAGGCCTGGCCGGCGGCAAGCGGGTGATCGTCGCCTCCAGCCGCGGCGGCTTCTACGGCAAGGACACGCCTGCCGCCGCGATGGATTTCCAGGAACCCTACTTGCGTGCGGCGTTTGCCTTCATCGGCATCCACGACGTCGAGTTCGTGCGGGCCGAAGGCATCGCGATCGGCGACGAGCAGAAGGCTGCGGCGCTGAAGTCCGCGCGCAGCACGATCGGGACGCTGGTCGCCAAGGCCGCCTGATCCCCCTGCCGCCAGGCAAACGCCCCTCTTCCTGCCGAAGAGGGCGTTTGCCGTCACGCGGCGGGCGAGCCGTGACCGCCCTGCTGGAAAAACCGCGCGCGGACCGACACACTGCGGATTCATCCGTCACAGGAATCCGTGCATGAAACGCTCGCTACGCCTCTCCCTGCTCGCCCTGCTGGCGCTGGCGCCGGCCGTGCAGGCCGCCGACCTGCTGGTCGACAACGTCAACGGCTACACGCTGGACAGCCACGGCAAGCTGCAGCATTTCCAGGCGCTGCTGGTCGACCAGGGTAAGGTGATCGCCACCGGCAGCCATGCCGAACTGGCCAGCCGCGCCGGCGACGCCAAGGTGATCGATGGCCACGGCAAGACCCTGCTGCCCGGCCTGATCGACGCCCACGGCCACGTGCTGGAACTCGGCTACGCACGCAACAACGTCGACCTTGCCGGCACGAAGTCGCTGGACGAGGCGCTGGCGAAGGTGAAGGCGTATGCCGCGGCGCACCCCGAGGCGAAATGGATCCTCGGCAGCGGCTGGAACCAGGAAATCTGGAAGCTGGGCCGCTTCCCCACCGCGAAGGAACTCGACACTGCGGTTGCCGACCGCCCGGTCTGGCTGAGTCGCGTCGACGGCCACGCCGGCTGGGCCAACAGCGCCGCCATCAAGCTGGCCGGGGTCGACAAGGCCAGCAAGGACCCCAACGGCGGGCGCATCGAACGCGATGCCGGCGGCAACCCGACCGGTGTCTTCGTCGACGGCGCCACCGCGCTGATCGATGCGAAAGTCCCGCCGCCGACCCCGCAGCAGAAGGCCGCCGCGCTGGATACCGCGCTGGCCGAGATGGCCAGCGTCGGCCTCACCGGCGTCGGCGATGCCGGCATCGACCTAGCCAACTACGAGCTGTATCGGCAGTACGCCGACCAGCACAAGCTGACTGCGCGCATCTACGCGATGATCCGGGGCACCGGCGATGACTTCGACACGATCAGCAAGGATGGCCCGCTGATCGGTTATGGCAATGACTTCCTCACGGTACGCGCGGTCAAGCTGTTCGCCGACGGCGCGCTGGGCAGCCGCGGCGCTGCGATGCTCGCGCCCTACTCCGACGACCCGCACAACCGCGGCCTGCTGTTCCTGAAACCTGCGGAGCTGACCGCGGAGATCGGCAAGGCGCTGGGCAAGGGCTACCAGGTCGCCGTCCATGCGATCGGCGACCACGCCAATCGCGAGGTGCTGGACAGCTACGCAGCGGCCTACAAGACCCATCCCGACGGCATCGCGCGGCGCAACCGGGTCGAGCATGCGCAGATCGTCTCGCTCAAGGACATCCCGCGCTTCGTGCCGCTGCAGCTGATCGCCTCGATGCAGCCGACCCATGCCACCTCCGACATGAACATGGCGGAAGACCGCATCGGCCACGAGCGGATCAAGGGTGCCTACGCCTGGCAGCGCTTCCTCAAGCAGGGAACGATCGTCGCCGGCGGCTCGGATTTCCCGGTGGAATCGCCGAACCCGTTCTACGGCCTGTACTCAGCGATCACCCGCGAGGATCACGCCGGCCAGCCGCCGGGCGGCTGGTACCCGGACCAGGACATGACGCCGGCCGAGGCATTGCGCGCGTTCACCCTCGACGCGGCCTACGCGGAGCATGCGGAAAATACCCTGGGCACGCTGGAGCCGGGCAAGTGGGCCGACTTCATCCTGATCGACCACGATATCTTCAAGGACCCCGCGAGCAAGATCTGGAACACGAAGGTGTTGCAGACCTGGGTCGGCGGCAAGCAGGTCTACGCCGCGCAGGATTGATCGGATGAATCGCACGCGCAAAGGCCGGCTGCGAGGCCGGCCTTTGCGTTGCTGATCAGATCGTCGAAGTCTTGCCGCCGTCCATCGGGATGATGGCGCCAGTGACATAGCTGGCGCGTGCCGAGGCCAGGAAAACCGCCACGTCGGCGATCTCCGCCGGTTCGGCCATGCGGCCCAGCGGAATGTCGGCGAGCTGTGCGGCCAGCAGTTCCTCGCGCGGTCGCCCGCTGGCGCGGACCGCCGCATCCAGACCCTCATCGACCCGACCGGTGCGGGTGATGCCGGGATTGATCGCATTCACCCGCACGCCCTTGCCGGCATAGGCATTCGCATAGCCCACGGTGGCCAGCATCAGGGCGGCATTCGCCGCACCGCCACCGATATGCTGCGGATTGGCCTGGCGTCCGCCCTGCCCGATCACGTTGACGATGCTGCCGCGGCCGCGCGCACTCATGCGACGGATCACCGGGTCGATCACGTGCATGTAGCTGAAGTACTTCGCCTGCATCGCCGCCTGCATCGCGGCGACATCCAGCTCATCCGGCGGCGCACGGCGCGCGGCTCCGGCGCAGTTGACCAGCACGTCGACCGGACCATGGTCGTGCTCGATGCGCTCCACGACCCGTTGTGCCGCCACGCTGTCCTTCAGGTCGGCTGGCTGCACCGCCATCGCCAGGCCGAGCGACTCGAGCTGCTGCTGCGCGGCGCGCAGGTTCGCCGGATCGCGCGAAACGCCGACCACCTTCGCCCCTTCGCATGCAAACGCGATCGCACAGGCCAGGCCGATGCCCTTGCTGGCGCCGGTGACCACCACGACCCGGTCGAGCAATTCGAGATCCATGCCTGCCTCCGCGTGACTGATATCGGCGCATTGAACCATGTTCGCCGAATACCGCGGGATGACGGCGGGCAACGGGCGGGCCGCCGTCCAGGCATATAGGCCATCAGTCATGTTGCGAAATCGCATTTGGCCTATTGACGGCTCAAAGTTCAGTGTTATAGTTCACTACAACACCACTCAACGAGGTCACTAAGGAGGCCCGTCATGAAAGCGCAGAACCTGATCGCCAGCGTCGCCGCCGTCCTGTTCACCTTCGCCAGCCTGAGCGCCGTCAACTACAACGTCGACAGCCAGCCGGCCCCGGCCAGCAAGACCAGCGCCACCCCCGTCATCGACCTGGCCCCGGTCCAGGTTCGACCCAGCGCCGCCGAAATGCGCACCGCTGCCCTGCTGAACGACATCGGCGTCGCGGGCGTCGCCACGATCCCGGCCATCGGGCACCTGGACGGCGCCAGCGACACGGAGCAGTTCAGCCTGCTCGGGTCGCAGTTGGTCATGCCCTACTATTCGTTTGGCAACAAGTTCGGCCGCATCAGCAAGGAATAAATATGACCATTACCTGGAACGACAGCGTCCCGATCTATCGCCAGCTGCAGCAACGCGTGGTGGCGATGATCCTGGACGGCGCCTTGAACGAGGGCGACCCGCTGCCGTCGGTACGCCAGGTGGCTGCGGACTACCAAATCAATCCGCTGACCGTGTCGAAGGCGTACCAGGAACTGGTCGACGAACAACTGGTGGAAAAACGGAGGGGTCTGGGCATGTTCGTCATCGAAGGCGCTCGCGAAGCGCTGCTGAAATCCGAACGCGAGCGGTTCTTGCGCGAAGAGTGGCCGGTACTGTTTGCCCGGCTGCAGCGGCTGGGACTGGATCTGAAGACGCTGCTGCGCGAAGCCGGCACCGACAAGGAGGAGAAATCATGAGCGCGGTGATCACGGCCAGTGGCCTGACCAAGCGATACAAGTCGGCGCTGGCACTGGACAACGCCAGTTTCCGGATCGAACCCGGCCGCATCGTCGGCCTGATCGGCCCCAACGGTGCCGGCAAGACCACCGCGCTGAAGGCGATCCTGGGCCTCACCGACTTCACCGGCGAGCTGAACGTGCTGGGCTTCGACCCGCGCAAACAGCGTGACAAGCTGATGGGCGAGGTGTGCTTCATCGCCGACGTGGCCGTGCTGCCGCGCTGGATCAAGGTGCGCCAGGCGGTGGACTTCGTCGCCAACGTGCACCCGCGCTTCGATCGCGCCAAGTGCGAGGCGTTCCTGGCCCGCACCAAGCTGCAGCCCGACCAGCGCGTGCGGCAGATGTCCAAGGGCATGATCGTGCAGCTGCACCTGGCGCTGGTGATGGCCATCGACGCCAAGCTGCTGATCCTGGACGAACCCACCCTGGGCCTGGACATCCTCTACCGCAAGCAGTTCTACCAGAACCTGCTGGAAGACTACTTCGACGAGAACAAGACGATCATCGTCACCACGCATCAAGTGGAGGAAGTCGAGCACATCCTCACCGACCTGATGTTCATCCGCGACGGCAAGATCGTGCTGGATGCCGACATGGACGCGGTCGGCGATCGCTTCATCGAGGTGATGGTCGGCGCCGACAGGGCCGACGCGGCCCGCGCACTGAAGCCGCTGGACGAGCGGCAGGTCTTCGGCAAGAGCATTTTTCTGTTTGACGGCGCGAACCGCGCGGTGCTGGAGGAACTGGGCGAAACCCGCCGGCCCTCCATCAGCGACCTGTTCGTCGCCACCATGAAGGGAACCTACGCATGAAAACCTTCTACTGGCTGGTGAAGCGCGAATTCTGGGAACACCGGGGCGGCTTCTTCTGGGCACCCATCATCACCGGCGGCGTGTTCCTGCTGCTGAATATCATGGGCATCATCACCGCCGAGGTCGTCGGCGCGCGACATGGCTTCGACTTTGGCGCCAGCAGCGTTTTACATAGGGTCGGAACGCAGATGGACGCCGGCGACATGAGCAGAGTCGCTCTGACCATGGACATCGCGATGTTTTCTGCAACGATGCTGATCGCGGTGGTACTCGGTTTCGTGGTGTTCTTCTATTACCTCGGCGCACTGTACGATGACCGTCGCGACCGCAGCATCCTGTTCTGGAAGTCCCTGCCAATTTCGGATACCAGTACCGTGTTGTCCAAGGTGGTCAGCGCGACTGTTCTGGCACCGATCATCGCCGTCGTCGTGGGTATTGTCGTCGGCATGCTGCAGTTACTGATCGTAGCGACGACGCTGTCGTTCCACGGCGTGAATGTGTGGCACCTGCTGGTGCTGGCGCACCCGTTCCGCGTGATGCTCAACCTGATCGGTTACATCCCGCTGTATGCCCTGCTGGCGTTGCCCTCGGCGGGCTGGCTGCTGCTTTGCTCGGCTTGGAGTCGCAACAAGCCGTTCCTGTGGGCGGTGGCGTTGCCGGTGGCTACCGGTCTGGTGGTCAGCTGGTTCGGCCTGATGGGACTGTTCGATCTGCCCACCGTTTGGTTCTGGAAAAATATCGTGCAGCGCAGCTTGCTCAGCGTGTTTCCCATCACCGGTAGTCTGGCAGACGAAACATCCATCACACATCATGTCGCCGGCAATTCCGACCTGAGCTTCATGGATCTGACCAACACCTACCAGCTGCTGGCGTCCGCCAACCTGTGGATCGGTGTGGTGGTCGGCCTGGGCCTGCTCGCCGGTGCAGTCTGGTTCCGCCGCTGGCGCGACGACAGCTGACTTCCGGCCGAACTCGAGAAAGGAGAACATTCATGAAACCCGTCACTTTCAGCGCACTCGCCTTGCTCCTGCTGCTGCCGCTGGCCGCCTGCAGCCAATCCGGCCAGGACACCACCCAACCGGGCGCCGCCAGCGACATGGCCCAGGCCGCAAAGGAAGTTCGCGAGCAGACCTCTTCCTCGATGATCGCCTCCGAGGTCCGCAAGGGCATCGAGCAGGCCAAGAAGGAACTGGTTACCCAGGACATCGACGTGGGTGGCGTCCACATCGGCAACGGTCCGCGCCACCACGACGACTCCCGGCCCAAGGCAGTGATCACCCCGCAAGGCGAGCTGGTGATCGCAGGCAAGCCGGTATCGGCCACGCCGGAACAGCACGCCATGCTGGTGGATTACCGCCAGCAGATCATCGGCATCGCCGAGGCCGGCATGGACATCGGCGCAAGCGGTGCGGACATCGGCGTCACGGCAGCGAAGCAGGCGATCTGGGGCGCGTTCACCGGCAAGAGCGACAAGGAGATCGAGGCGAGCATCAAGCCGCAGACCGACCAGATCCAGGCCGCCGCCATGCAACTGTGCAAGCGCATGCCCGGCCTGCTCACCTCGCAGCAGAAGCTGGCCGCCGCCCTGCCCGCATTCAGGCCCTACGCCACGATGACCCAGGAGGACATTGATGATTGCGGCAGGGACATGAAAGACAAGGACGGCAAGAAAGGCTTCGCCGTATTCTCCGACTGACCCGAGGCAGGCGCCCGCTCGCGGGCGCCTGCAGGACGTCTTTCAAGGTCAACCGTGGATGCCGCCGCGGGTCAGCGCCATCGGGTCGAGCAACTTCTTCAATTCATCCTTCGACAGCCCGGTGGTTTCCAGCGCCACCTCCATGATCGGCCGGTGCTGCTTGTACGCCAGCTTGGCGGTGGCCGCGCCCTTCTCGTAGCCGATCACCGGGTTCAGTGCGGTGACCAGGATCGGGTTCATCGCCAGCGCCTGATTCACCCGCGCCTTGTTGACCTTGAAGCCGGCGATGGATTTGTCGGCCAGCAGCACGCTGACGTTGGCCAGGATCCCGATCGACTGCAGCAGGTTGTGCGCGATCAGCGGCAGCATCACGTTGAGCTGGAAGTTGCCGGACTGGCCGGCGATGGTGATCGAGGCGTCGTTGCCGATCACCTGCGCGGCGACCATCGCCACGGCCTCGGGGATCACCGGATTGACCTTGCCCGGCATGATCGACGAACCCGGCTGCAACGCCGGCAGTTCGATCTCGCCCAGGCCGGCCAGGGGGCCCGAATTCATCCAGCGCAGGTCGTTGGCGATCTTCATCAGCGCCACCGCCAGTGTTTTCAGCGCACCGGACAACTCCACCGCGGCGTCCTGCGCGGCCATGCCCTCGAAATAATTCGGCGCCGACTCGAACTTCACCCCGGTCAGCTTCTTCAGCTGCGCCGCCATCGCCGGGCCGAACTTCGGATCGGCGTTGATGCCGGTGCCCACCGCCGTGCCGCCCTGCGGCAGCCGGCGCATGCGCTTCAAGGCATCCCCGATCCGTTCGATGGCGGAACCGATCTGCGCCGACCAGCCGGACAACTCCTGCCCGAAGGTGATCGGCATCGCGTCCATCAGGTGGGTGCGGCCGGTCTTCGGCGTATTGCGCAGTTCACGCGCGCGCTTGTCGATGGCTTTCTTCAGGTGCTTCAGCGCCGGCAGCAACTGCTCGCTGGCGGTCAGCGTGGCGCTGACGTGGATCGCGGTGGGGATCACGTCGTTCGAGCTCTGCCCGTAATTGACGTGATCGTTCGGATGCACCTTGGCGCCGCCTTGCACCGCCAGGTGCGCGATCACCTCGTTCGCATTCATGTTGGTGCTGGTGCCCGAGCCGGTCTGGAAGATGTCGATCGGGAACTGCGCGTCGTACTGGCCGCCCGCCACCGCCAGCGCCGCCTTGCGGATCGCCGCGGCTTGGTTCTTCTTCAGGTGCCCCATCGCCAGATTGACCTCGGCCGCAGCGGCCTTGATCAGCCCCAGCGCCCGGATGAACGGGCGCGGCAGGTGCAGGCCTGAGATCGGGAAGTTGTCGATCGCGCGCTGGGTCTGCGCGCCATACAGCGCGTCGGCGGGGACTTTCAACTCGCCCATGCTGTCGTGTTCGATGCGGAACGTGGTCATGCTCGGTCCTTGGAGTCAGGGGGAAGGTCGGGGATGGAGTGCCACTCCACGATAGGAATGATTCGCACCATATCAAGAGTCCGGGCCGGCGCCGGCCGGGCCGACAGTCAGCGCGCAGGTTGTAGAATGCGCGTTTCCCTGCCCTGCCGGAAACCCTCGATGTCCTCCCATGCCCTCACCGCCCTGTCGCCGCTGGACGGCCGCTATGCCAGCAAGGTCGAGGCGCTGCGCCCGATCTTCAGTGAGTTCGGCCTGATGCATCGCCGCGTGCAGGTGGAGATCGAATGGCTGCTCGCGCTGGCCGCCGAGCCGAAGATCGCCGAGCTGCAGCCCTTCCACGCCAGCCAGGTCGCCACGTTGAAGGCCATCGCGGATGATTTCAGCGAGGCCGACGGCGAACGGATCAAGGCGATCGAGGCCACCACCAACCACGACGTCAAGGCGGTCGAGTACTTCATCAAGGAAAAGATCGGCGCCGACGCCGGCCTGGCCCAGGCGAAGGAATTCGTGCACTTCGCCTGCACCAGCGAGGACATCAACAACCTGTCCTACGCGCTGATGCTGCGCGACGCGCGCAGCCAGGTGCTGCTGCCGCAGCTGGACGAGGTGATCGCCCAACTGCGCGAGATCGCGCACGCCAACGCCGCCCTGCCGCTGCTGTCGCGCACGCATGGCCAGACCGCTTCGCCCAGCACGCTGGGCAAGGAAATCGCCAACGTGGTGGCGCGACTGGAACGCCAGCGCCGGCAGCTCGCCGCGGTGGAAATCTCCGGCAAGATCAACGGCGCGGTGGGCAACTACAACGCCCATTCCATCACCTACCCGGAAGTCGACTGGCGCGCGTTCTCGCAACGCTTCGTGGAAAGCCTCGGCCTCGACTTCAACGCCTACACCACCCAGATCGAGCCGCACGACGGTGTGGCCGAATACTGCGACGCCGTGCGCCGCGCCAACATCATCCTGATCGACCTGGCCCGCGACATCTGGGGCTACATCTCGCTGGGCTACTTCAAGCAGACCCTGAAGGCCGGCGAAGTGGGCTCCTCGACCATGCCGCACAAGGTCAACCCGATCGACTTCGAAAATGCCGAAGGCAACTTCGGCCTCGCCAACGCCTTGCTTGGTCATTTCGCCGAGAAGCTGCCGATCAGCCGCTGGCAGCGCGACCTCACCGACTCCACCGTGCTGCGCGCACTGGGCACCGCCTTCGGCCACACCCTGGTCGCGCTGGAATCGCTGAAGAAAGGCCTGGGCAAACTCAACGTCAACGCCGAACGCATCGCCGCCGACCTCGACGCCAGCTGGGAAGTGCTGGCCGAAGCCGTGCAGACCGTGATGCGCCGCTACGGCCTGCCGCAGCCGTACGAACAGCTCAAGGCGCTGACTCGTGGGCATGGCATTACGCGCGAATCCATGCGCGAATTCATCGGCAGCCTCGACCTGCCGGCCGAGGCGAAGCAGCGGTTGCTGGAGCTGACGCCGAGCGGCTACATCGGCTTGGCTGAGGGGCTGGCGAAGGACATCTGAGCGCGGTTGCTCGCCTGGTGCACTGTCGCCCCAGCGGCGAGGATGCGTGTATGCGCTGACCATGCGGTTTATTCCCGCACTTCCGGGGTTATAAAGATCGCGCCTCGATTTGTGGGATATGCAAAGGTCATCCTCGCGCCTCAGCACCACAGCAACCATCTGGCAAGTCCTTGTCAACGCGATGGGATCGGAGGAATTGATGTCCGACACTGACTACCTCCTGGAAAATCGGAAGGCAGAGGCGGCTCAGCGCTTCGCCTCGCTGTCCGCCCTGTTCGACCCGGTCACGCTTCGGCAGTTCGATGCTTGCGGCATGGCTGATGGATGGCGCTGCTGGGAAGTGGGCGCTGGAGGACCTGCACTCGTCCGAATGATCGCGAAGCGCGTTGGACATGCCGGCCACGTACTGGCAACTGACATCGACGCCTCCTGGACGAAGGAGGCGACGTCCCCAAACGTGGAAGTACGCAACCATGACGTAGCGCGCGATGCTCCGCCCGGTGAATTATTTGATCTGGTGCATGCCCGGCTGGTCCTGGTCCACGTTCCCGAGCGGGAACGCGCATTCCGTAACATGATTTCCGCACTGAAGCCCGGCGGCTGGCTGGTGATCGAGGACGCCGATCCTGCGCTCCAGCCTTTGAGCTGCATTGACGCCTACGGCCCCGAGCAAGAGCTGGCCAACAGGATCAGGGTGGGATTCAGGGCGCTGCTGTCGAACCGGGGAGCTGATTTGTCCTTCGGCCGAAAGCTGCCGCGAATGTTCCGCAGCGCGGGTATGGAAGACATCGCGGCCGAGGCTTATTTCCCGATCACCTTACCGGAATGCGCGCCATTGGAAATTGCCACGATAGCGATGATTCGAAACGATCTGCTGAGCCATGGCATAGCCACCGATGACGAAATCGAGCAGCACCTCGCGAACGTGCGAGCGGGTGTGCTGGATCTCTCGCAGCCACCGATGATTTCTGTTCGCGGACGCAAGCCACGATACCGGTGAAGATACCTTTCTGCTGTGCCAGCGGACGCGAGGTGTCGCGGGTCATCTGCTCAGGTTCACTCACTGCATAACAGAAGGCTTGCGCTGACCGTGAACCCGGCCCTGCTCGCAAAAAGCTCACCCGCGCAACCTGTCCCACCTCATCAAACGCAAACGGCCGGCACCTCGCGATGCCGGCCGTTTGCGTTTGAGCGGCGACCGATCAGGCAGCCGCCTTGATCAACCCTTCCTCCTGCATCGCCTTCTGCACCGCCGGCCGCTCGGCCACGCGCTTCTGGAAGGCCAGCAACGCCGGGAAGCCGGACAGGTCCAGATCGACGTGTTTCGCCCAGTTGGTGACGGTGAACAGGTAGGCGTCGGCCGCGGTGAAATGGTCGCCGAGCAGCCACGGCTGCTTTGCCAGCACGTCTTCGATCAACTGGTAGCGCTTGAGCAGGTATGCCTTGCGCTCGGCGCGGGTGGGTTCCGGCGTATCCGGCTTGAACAGCGGGCTGTAGGTCTTGTGGATCTCGGAGTTGATGTAGCCCAGCATTTCCTGCAGGCGGTAGCGCGCCAGCGTGCCGTTGGTCGGTGCCAGGTTGCTTTCAGGCTTGAGGTCGGCCAGGTACTGCACGATCGCCGGGCCTTCGGTCAGCAGTTCGCCATTGTCCAGCGCCAGCGCCGGCACGTAGCCCTTCGGGTTGATCTGCCAGAAATCCGCACCGCCCTCGGTGCGCTTGGCCTTGCCGTCGACCTTTTCCAGCGGCAGCGCGATGCCGGCTTCCAGCGCCACGATGTGCGGCGACAGCGAGCAGGCGCCCGACGAGTAATAGAGTTTCATGAGTTTCTCCGTGATGGGGACGTGGGGAAGACCACCGCCGCGGCCACACGCGAAGCGACTGCCTGCGTGCACCGCAACGATGGTGGCATCCTAGCCATCATGGTTACTTATGGATACCACCTAACCTTTGGTTAGCGGAAAAATGTAGTATCCGCCCGGTTACCGAACTCTCCCGATGGAATTCCGATGGGCCTGCCCGTACGCAAGAGCAAGGTCGCTGCACCGCCGGCCTGCCCGCTCACCGAAAGCCTGGCGCTGTTGCGCGGCGCGTGGGCGCCGAACGTGGTCTGGTTCCTGAGCGCCGAACCGCGCCGTTTCGGCGAGTTGCGCCACGACATCCCACGCATCTCCGCGCGCGTGCTGAGCGCGCGGCTGCGCGAGCTGGAATCGCGCGGGCTGGTGACGCGGCGCGTGCTGGCTACCTCGCCGCCGTCGGCCGAGTACGCACTCACGCCGCTCGGCCGCGAACTGCTGCCGGCGATCCAGGCACTGGCCAGCGTGGGCAAGAAGCTGATCGCGGAATGGGAAGCGGGTGCGTCGAAACGCGCATCCGGAACCGCCCGCCAACGCGCGAAACAGTCGTGACCGGCCGCCGCCTGCGGCGACCGGCCCGTTGCCCCGCTCAGACTTCGTCCGAGCCCTCGTTGACGCCCTCGAACAGGAAGGTCGACAGGTAGCGCTCGCCGGTATCCGGCAGCATCGCCAGCAGCACCGAGCCCGGCGGCGCATCGGCCGCCACCTGTACGGCGGCAGCCAGGGTGGCGCCGGAGGAGATGCCGGTGAAGATGCCTTCCTGCTGCGCCAGCTCGCGCGAGGTGTCGCGGGCCAGTACGTCGTCGATCAACACGATCCGATCGACCACCTCGCGGTTGAGCACGGCCGGCACGAAATCCGGCGTCCAGCCCTGGATCTTGTGCGGCTGCCATTCCTTGCCGGAGAGCAGCGCCGCGCCGGTCGGCTCGCTGGCGATGATCTGCACTTCCGGACGCGCCACCTTGAGCACCTCGCCGACACCGGTCAGCGTGCCGCCGGTGCCCCAGCCGGTGACGAAGTAATCCAGCCGGCGGCCGGCGAAGTCGCGCAGGATTTCCGGCGCGGTGGTCTGCCGGTGATACGCCGGATTGGCAGGGTTTTCGAACTGGTTGGTGAAGAACCAGCCATGCTTCTGCGCCAGCTCCACCGCCTTCGCCACCATGCCGCTGCCGCGTGCGGCGCCCGGCGTCAGCAGCACTTTGCCGCCGTAGGCGCGGATCAGCTTGCGCCGCTCGAGCGAGAACGTATCCGACATCACCGCCACGAAGGGGTAGCCGCGCGCCGCGCAGATCGCGGCCAGCGCCACGCCGGTGTTGCCCGAGGTGGCCTCGATCACGGTCTGGCCGGGCTTCAGCGTGCCGCGCTGCTCGGCGTCCAGGATGATCGCCAGGGCGAGCCGGTCCTTCACCGAACCGGCCGGGTTGAACGCCTCCACCTTCACGTAGAGTTCGACGTGCTTCGGGGCGAGGCGGTGAAGCTTAATGATCGGCGTGTTGCCGATGGTGTCGAGAATACTGTCGTGGATCATGAGGCGCTCCGGCAGGCGTGGGGGAAAAACCGTCGCGCGATCATGCGCCCGCCCAGGTAAAGATTTTCGTCAGGCGCGGTGGACCGCCGTCAGCACGTCGGGTGCCGCCGGATTTTCCGCCTGCGGCGTACGGATGTCGTGCACCGTGGCCCCCAGCGGCGGCTCTCCGAACCAGGCCAGCGACGGTGCCAGCGCCGCCACCTCGCCCAGGATCAGCAGCGCCGGGGAGCGCACCGCGTGGAACGCCGCGCGCTCGGCCAGGTTGGCCAGGCTGCCGGTGATCACCCGCTGCTCCGCGCACGAGCCGTTCTCGACCAGCGCGAACGGCGTCGACGCCGCCCGGCCGTGCCCGATCAACTGCGCCTGCAGCACGCCCAGCTCGGCGACGCCCATGTAGACCGCCAGCGTCTGCCGCTCCTGCGCCAGCGCCGCCCAGTCCAGGGTGTCGCGCGAGGACTGGCAGTGCGCGGTGACGAAACGCACCGACTGCGCGTGGTCGCGATGGGTCAGCGGCACGCCGGCATAGGCCGCGCAGGCCACCGCCGCGGTGATGCCGGGCACCACTTCGTAGGGAATGCCATGGGTGCGCAGGAACTCCAGTTCCTCGCCGCCACGGCCGAACACGAACGGGTCGCCGCCTTTCAGCCGCACCACCCGCCGCCCTGCCTGCGCATGCTGCAACAAAAGCGCATGGATGCCGTCCTGGGTGGTGTGGTGGTGGCCCGCCTGCTTGCCGACCTCGATGCGTTCGGCGTCGCGCCGCGCCAGTTCCAGCACCCCGGCGCTGACCAGCCGGTCGTGCAGGATCACGTCGGCCTCGTTCAGCGCACGCAGCGCACGCAAGGTCAGCAGGCCCGGATCGCCGGGGCCGGCACCCACCAGTACCACCGAGCCTGCCGATAGCGCCGGCGCCGCGGCCAGCGCGTGTTCCGCCACCTGCCGCGCCTCATCCGGCCGGCCCTGGCGCAGCAAGGTCGCCACCGGACCGGTGAACAGGCTCTCGTAGAAGCGCCGCCGTGCCGCGAGGTCCGGATGGCGCAGGCGGATGCGCCGGCGCAGGCGCGCCGCCAGCGTGGCCAGCGCGCCCAGCGAATGGTCCAGCAGCGTCTCCAATCGTTCGCGCAGCAGCCGCGCCAGCATCGGCGCCTCGCCGCCGCTGGAGATCGCAATGGTCAGCGGCGCGCGGTCCACCACCGCAGGTACATGGAAGCTCGACAGGGCTGCATCGTCGACCACGTTGACGAAGACCCGCCGCAGCTCGGCGAACGTGGCGATCAGCCGGTTCAATTCGGCGTCGGAAGTCGCCGCCACCACCAGCCAGACCCGCTCCAGCCAGGCCTCCTGGAACGCATCGCGGCGATGCGCGATGCGCCCCGCCGCCGCCCAGCGCAGCAGCTGCGGCGTGAGCGTGGGCGCGTTCACCGTGACCTGCGCCTGCGCACCAAGCAAGGCCGCCACTTTCCGCTCGGCCACCGCGCCGCCGCCCACCACCAGCACGGCGCGGCGGGACAGGTCGGCAAACAACGGATAGAGCTTCATTCGGGCGAGGCCGTTTCGCGTACGGGGGAGATGAAACCACGCTACGCAGCCAATGCCGGCGCGACAAATGACTTGTATGGCCGTGCATATGCCGCACCGGCATAACCCATGCCGGACGACGCCACGCTTGACCATTTTATCAAATGGACGTATAGACGTCTGATCATGCATGCACATCCAGACCACAAGGAATCCGTCCGCAGCGTCCAGCTGGCCGCCTGCGCCCATGCACCATGCACGATGCCGGTGCATTCCATGCGATGTATCCGTGTTCCGTCCGCGCCCCGATCCCGCGATCCCGACTGCCCACGAGACCATCGCCATGACCTTGATCCAGTTGCGCTACCTGATTGCCATCGCCGACTCCGGCCTCAACATCACGCTGGCCGCCGAGCGCGTCCACGCCACCCAGCCCGGCCTGAGCAAGCAGCTGCGCCAGCTTGAGGACGAGCTGGGCTTCCAGCTGTTCGTGCGCAAGGGCAAGAGCCTCGACGCGGTGACCCACGCCGGCCGGCACGTGCTGGAACGCGCCCGCACGATCCTCGCCGAGGCGGCCAACATCCGCTCGATCGCCGCCAACCTGCGCAACGAGGCGCGCGGCGAGCTGCGCATCGCCACCACCCACACCCAGGCGCGCTTCGCCCTGCCCGCCGCGATCGGCGCGCTGAGCCAGAGCTACCCGCAGGTCAGCGTGCACCTGCAGCCGGGCCGCGACGGCGAAGTGCTGGCGCAGTTGGAGGCCGGCCGCGTCGACCTTGCGGTGATCAGCAGCGCCGGTGCGCCGCCGTCCGTCGGCATCGCGCTGCCGGCTTATCGCTGGCACCGGGTGATCGTGACGCCGCAAGAGCATCCGCTGGCGGCGAAGGGACAGCCGCCCTCGCTCGACGAACTGGCCACGCTGCCGCTGGTCAGCTACGACTCCTCGCTGAAGGCCGACTCGTCGCTGCGCCGCGCGTTCGAGGCGGCCGGCCTGCGCCCGCAGATCGCGATGACGGCCGGCGACGCCGACCTGATCAAGACCTACGTGCGCACCGGCCTCGGCATCGGCGTGCTGGCCGAGATGGCGATGCTGGACGGCGATACCGACCTGCAGGCGCTGGCGGCCGACCACCTGTTTCCGCAATGCACGACCTGGATCGTGCTGCGCCGGGAAAGCGTGCTGCGCGAGTACGTGCTGGAGTTCATCGCGCAGTTCGCGCCGCACCTGGACCGCCGCGACGTAGTACGCGCGCTCGCCGCCGACACGGCGCCGGTCGAGTGGTCGGCAGTGCCGCACTGGCGGGAGCGCCCGGTCGTCACGCAGCCTGACCGCCGCGCCACCGTCTCAGCCGTCGATCAGGCCGCGGTTACGCAATAGCGCCAGCACCTGCCGAGCCAGCACGACCGGCTCGGCGGCATCGCCGTCGATGCGAAGTTCCGGCTGCTCGGGCACCTCGTACGGATCGCTGATGCCGGTGAACCGGGCGATCTTGCCGGCGCGCGCCTGCGCGTAGAGCCCCTTGCGGTCGCGCGCCTCGCACACTTCGAGCGAGGTGGCGACGTGGACTTCGATGAAGTCGCCATGCGCCTCGACCAGCGCGCGGGACTCCGCGCGGGCGTCGGCATACGGCGCGATCGGCGCGCACACCGCGATGCCGCCGTGGCGCACGATCTCGCTGGCGACGTAGCCGATGCGGGTGACGTTGGCGGCGCGGTCCTCGCGCGAAAAGCCGAGGCCGCGCGACAGGTGCTTGCGCACTTCGTCGCCGTCCAGCACGGTCACCGGGCGGCTGGTGTGTTCCAGCAGCTGCGCGATCACCGCCTGCGCGATGGTCGACTTGCCGGCGCCGGACAGTCCGGTGAAGAACAGCGCGAAGCCGCGTGGCGCGTGCACCGGGTGGCGCTCGCGCAGGATCTTCACCACGTCGGGAAAGCTGTACCAGGCCGGGATCTCGCTGCCCTCGTGCAGATGCCGGCGCAGCTGGGTGCCGGAGATGTCGCGCACCTCGTCTTCCGCGGTCACCTCGGTCGACGGCAGATAGGCGTCGCGGTTCGCCGCGTACACCATCGCCGGGAATGGCACGATCCGGATGCCCAGCTCGTCCTGGTGCCTTTCCAGCAACTGCTGCGCCTCGAACGGGCCGTAGAACGGCTGGCCGTGCGAATCCTTGCCGGGGCCGGCATGATCGCGGCCCACGATGAAATGGCTGGCGCCGTAATTCTTGCGGATGATCGCGTGCCATAGCGCCTCGCGCGGGCCGCCCATGCGCATCGCCAGCGGCAGCAGCGACAGCTTCACGCTGTCGGCCGGGTACTGCGGCAGCAGCGCGCGGATGCAGCGCACGCGGGTGTAGTGGTCGACGTCACCCGGCTTGGTGCGTCCCACCGACGGCTGGATCAGCAGCTTGGCGCCGACCTGCTGCGCCGCGCGCAGGGTCAGTTCGCGGTGCGCGCGGTGCATCGGGTTGCGCGTCTGGAACGCCACGATGCGGCTCCAGCCGTTCGCCGCGAACCATTCGCGCAGGCTGCGCGGCGTATCGCGCAGTTCGCCGAAATCGTAGTGCGCCGGCCGCTGGATGCCGCGCACGCGGCCGCCCAGCGCCACCGGCTTGGTGCGATCGAGCAGTTCGGCCACGCCGGGGTGCAGGCGGTCGGTGCTGCCGAACACGCGCTTCGCCTCGTGCAGGCGGTCCGGCCAATAGACATCGTGCACTTCCAGTACCGCCAGCGGCACACCCTGGCTGTCGCGCAGGGCGACCTCGCTGCCGGTGGACAGCTGCGCGGCGAAATCCTCGTCCACGTCCAGGGTGATCGGGATCGGCCACAGTGTGCCGTCGGCGAGGCGCAGTTCTTCCACCACGCGATCGTAGTCGCGGCGGCCGAGGAAACCTTCCAGCGGCGAGAACGCACCGCTCAGCAGCAACTCCAGGTCGCACAGCTGGCGCGTATCGAGGTCCACGCCGGGCAGCCGGGCGCTGCGCAGCTTGAGCGCCTCGGCTTCGGCGGGCGGCAGATAAAGTTCCTTCAGCACCCCGCCGTGCGGAGCAATCAGGGCGTCGTCGGCGGCAAGGTCATGGTTCGGAGCAAGTGCGGTGTGACTCATGGTGTCGGTAGTCCGGTCGGGGGAGAAAGCCATCGCGGCGCGATGGCCGTTGGGCTACGCGATGCTGTGCAGTCCGCATTCGCGTTTGAGCCCGAAGAAGCGGGTGTCCTCGGCGTCCATGCCCGGCTCCCAGCGCCGGCTGGTATGGCTGTCGCCGATCGAGACGTAGCCTTGCTGCCACAGCGGGTGGTACGGCAGGCCATGGCGTGCGAGGTAATGGCCGACGTCGCGATCGTTCCAGTCGGCCAGCGGATGGAACTTCCAGCGACCGCCGCGGTGCTCGGCGAACTCGATCGCGGCACGGCTGCGCGACTGCCCGCGGCGCAGGCCGGCGAGCCAACCCACCGCATCCAGCTCGGCCAGCGCACGCTGCATCGGCTCGACCTTGCGCAACCGGTTATAGCGATCTAGCCCGGCCACGCCCTGCTCCCACAGTCGTCCATGGCGCGCTTCCATCCAGGCCGGGCTGAGCGGCGCGCGATACACCTTGAGGTTCAGCGCGAGGCGTTCGGTCAACTCGTCGACAAAGCGGTAGGTCTCGGGAAACAGGTAGCCGGTGTCGATCAACACCACCGGCAATGACGGCCGCTGGCGTGTCACCAGGTGCAGCGATACCGCCGATTGCGCGCCGAAGCTGGACGACAACACGTGCTCGCCGGCGACGTGTTCCAGCGCCCAGGCCACCCGGCGTTCGGCGGTGAGCCGGGCCAGCATGGCGTTCAACTCGGCCAGCGCCTGCGGCTCGTGCGGCGCCTGTTCGAGCAGCGCCGCGCTCATGCAACCAGCTCGGCGGGAATGCGCCGCGACGGCAGCGGCGCGAGGATGCCGGCGCGCAGCAGGAAATCGCCGAAGCCCTCGCCGTCCGCACGTTCGGCGGCGTATCGCGCGAACAGCGGGTCGAGTGCGGCAAGGATCGCCGCCTCGTCCACGTTCTCGCGATACACCTGATTCAGCCGCTGGCCGCTGAAGTCCGCGCCGAGGCGCAGGTCGTAACGACCCGGTCCGCGCCCGACCAGGGCGATCTCGCCCAGGTACGGCCGCGAGCAGCCGTTCGGGCAACCGGATAGGCGCAGCAGCATCGGCGCGTCAGCCAGGCCATGGTGCTGGAGCCGCGCCTCGAGCTTCGGCAGCAATGACGGCAGGTAACGCTCGCTTTCGGCCATCGCCAGGCCGCAGGTGGGCAGCGCGACGCAGGCAATCGCGTGGCGGCGGATCGCGCTCTGTCTCGTGTAGCCGTCCAGCCCGTACTCGCGCACGATCGCGTCGATGCGCCCGCGATCGGGCGCGGCGACGTTCGCCACGATCACGTTCTGGTTGCAGGTCAGGCGGAAGTCGCCGGCATGTACCCCGGCCAGCTCGCGCAAGCCGCTGAGCCAGCGCCGCTCGCCCACGTCGGCGAGCCGGCCGGATTCGATATGCAGGGTGAGATGCCAACGACGGTCGTGGCCCTCGACCCAGCCGTAACGGTCGCCGTTGTGTTCGAAGTGGTAGTCGCGCGCCGGTGCCAGCGTGTAGCCGAGGCGCGATTCCAGCTCCGCCTTGAACACATCCAGACCGCGATGGTCGAGCGTGTACTTCAGCCGCGCGTGTTGGCGTTCGGCGCGATCGCCCCAGTCGCGCTGCACGGCGATCACCGTCTCTGCCACGCCGAACAGTTGCTCCGGCGTCACGAAGCCGATCACGCTGGCCAGCCGCGGATAGGTGCTGGGGTCGCCGTGGGTGGCGCCCATGCCGCCGCCGACGGCGATGTTGAAACCGCGCAGTTCGCCCTGCTCGATGATCGCGACCAAGCCCAGGTCCTGCGCGAACACGTCGATGTCGTTGAGCGGCGGGATCGCCAGGCCGATCTTGAACTTGCGCGGCAGGTAGGTGGCGCCATACAGCGATTCGACGTCCTCAGCGACAAGCTTCTCGCCGTCCAGCCAGATCTCGTGGTAGGCACGGGTCTTCGGCGCCAGTTCGGCGGACAGGCGGGCGGCCCAGGCATACGCCTCGGCATGCGCGGCCGACTCGACCGGGTTCGCCGTGCTGACCACGTTGCGCACCACGTCGCCGCAGGCAGCGACGGTCGTGGCCAGCGCCTCATGGATCGCCGCGATGGTGGGTTTGAGCCGGCGCTTGATGATGCCGTGCCACTGGAACGTCTGCCGCGTGGTGATGCGCAGCGAACCACTGGCGTAGTCGCGGGCGATGCGGTCGAACACCAGCCACTGCGCTGGCGTCACCACGCCGCCGGGCAGGCGTGCGCGCAGCATGAAGGCGTAGGCCGGCTCCAGTTTCTGCCGGCGGCGCTCCTCGCGCAGGTCGCGGTCGTCCTGCTGGTAGCTGCCGTGGAACTTCAGCAGCTTGGTGTCGTCGTCGCCGATCGCGCCGGTGACCGGATCGGCCAGGCCTTCGGCGATGCCGCCGCGCAGGAAGCGGCTGGCCGCCTTGACGTGTTCGAGATGAGAGGTCATGGGGATAATTGCTTTCTCTGAAAGTGCGGCCAGGGATGGCCGCTTCTTGACTTTCGCGTTCACGGACGAACGCAGGAATGAAGGTCAGTACACGTCGCGGGCGTAGCGGCCCTGCTGCAGGAGTTCGCCGAGCCAGGCTTGCGCCGCCTCGGCAGAGTGGCCGCCGTGGGCTGCGATCACGTCGACCAAGGTGGCGTGGACATCGCGCGCCATGTGTTTTGAATCGCCGCAGACATAGATGTGTGCGCCGCCTTCCAGCCACGCGTGCAGTTCGGCGCCCCGCTCGCGCAGGCGCTGCTGTATGTAGGTTTTTTGCTCGGAGTCTCTCGAGAACGCCAGGTCCAGCCGGTGCAGCGAGCCGTCCTGCAGCGCCTGCTGCCACTCCACCTGATAGAGGAAGTCGCTGGCGAAATGGCGGTTGCCGAAGAACAGCCAGTTGCGGCCCGTGGCGGCGCTCTCGCGGCGCTCCTGCACGAACGCACGGAACGGCGCCACGCCGGTGCCCGGGCCGATCATGATGATGTCGCGCGAGTCGTCGGCGGGCAGGCGAAAGCGTTCGTTCGGCTCGATGAACACCGGCAACCGACCGTCTTCGGCGGTCGCGGCCAGCAAGCTCGACGCCGCACCCCAATGCGCGCTGCCGTGCGCCTCGTAGTCGACCACGGCCACCGTCAGGTGCACTTCCTCGCCCACCGCCTTCGGGCTGGAGGCAATCGAATACAGCCGCGGCGCCAGCGGCCGCAGCGCGGCCAGCATGGCCTCGGGCCGCCATGCCGCCGGGTAGCGGCGCAGCAGGTCGATCGGCTGGTCGTCGGCCAGCATGGCGGCGAGCTGCGTCGACTGTTCCGGCTGCAGCAGCCGGGCCAGCGCATCGTGGCCACCGGCGGCCGCCAACGCAGCGATGAAGCCGCGGTGCAGCCGGGTGATCTCGCGCTCGCGATCCAGCCATTGCCGCAGTGGCAGCGTGCGGCCCTGGTGGGCCACCTCCTGCGCGCCGTCCAGCTGCAGAACCTCCAGCCACTGCCCGACCAGCGCCGGCGGGTTGCGCGGCCATACGCCCAGCGCATCGCCGGGCTGGTAATGCAGGCCGGAGCCTTCCAGCGACAACTCGACGTGGCGCACGTCGCGCCCGCTGTCGCGCCCGACGATGCGTTGGTTGGCCAGCACGGTGGCGGCGAACGGCTGCTCGCGGGAATACGCACTGCGGCTCGGCACGGCATGCAACGGCGTTGCCCGCGCCGGCGGGCCGACCTGCTTCAACAATTCGCGGACCCGATCCAGCGCCTGCTCCGTCCACGGCGTCGCGACCGCCTCGATCTCCACGTCCGCTTCGCCGAATGCGCTGAAGCGGGTGGCGCCCAGTTCGGCCAGCCGCGCATCGAGCCGGCGCCCGATCGTGCAGAACTGCGGATAGCTGGAATCGCCCAGGCCCAGCACGGCGAACTGCAACGCCGGCAGCTTCGGCGCACGCTTGCCGGTGATGAACTCGAACAGGCCGCGTGCATCGTCCGGCGGCTCGCCGTCGCCCTGGGTGCTGATCACCAGCAACAGGTGGCGCTCCTGCGCCAGCTCGCGCTGCGGGTAAGCATCGGCACGCAGCAGCCGCACCGGCAGGCCGGCCGCTTCGCTGCGACTGGCCAGTTGCGCGGCGACGCGCTTCGCGTTGCCGGTCTGGCTACCGTAGACGATGCTCAGACGCTCGGCCACCTTGCCCGCCGGCGCCGCGGCCACCGGGCCGCTTCGCTGCGCCTGCCCGGCCTGCGCCGCACTCCAGGCGGCGACCCAGTACAGCTGCGCCGCGGTCAACCCCTCCAGGTCCCGGGCCAGCCTGGCAAGCTTCTCCGCGCCTGGCGCAGTCGCGGAAAGGTCCGTTGCAACGACAGAATTCACGTTATCTCCGTTTGGACGTCTATACGGTTTGACGTCCAAATTATTTTTTAACGCGCCACATGGGAAAGGATCTGTCGGCATGTGCTTATGCCGCCGCCTTATGTTCCGGCTGCCGGCGTGGGTCGACGTCCCGGCCGGCCCGACCACCGCGGCAAGGCTCGTCTGTCGACACCGCCGCCACCTGGCGCGGCTACAATGCGCGGATGACCAAACCAGCCCCCTTTCCGATCGAAGTCCGCGGCTCCGCCAGGCAGCCGCTGGGCATGTCGCCCGCCCGTTTCCTGCGCGACTACTGGCAGAAGCGCCCGTTGCTGATCCGCAGCGCCTTCCCCGGCTTTCAGCCGCCGCTGCAGCCGGACGATCTGGCCGGCCTGGCCTGCGAACCGGCCGCGCTGGCCCGGCTGATCGTGCACGACGAGAAACGAGACCGCTGGCACGTCAACCCCGGCCCGCTGAGCGAAGCCGACTTCGCCAAGACCCCGGACAGCCACTGGACCCTGCTGGTGCAGGATGTCGACAAGTGGGACGCGGACGTCGCCGGCCTGCTGCAGCACTTCGGCTTCCTGCCGAGCTGGCGCGTGGACGACGTGATGGTCTCCTACGCCGAGCCCGGTGGCGGCGTCGGCGCCCATGTCGACCAGTACGACGTGTTCCTGCTGCAGGGCCTGGGCCAGCGCCACTGGGCGATCAGCGACGATCCGCTGGCGCCGAAGGCATTCCGCCACGACGTCGAACTCAAGCAGCTGGTGCACTTCGAGCCGACCCACGAATGGCTGCTGGAACCGGGCGACATGCTGTACCTGCCGCCGGGCGTGCCGCACGATGGCGTGGCGTTCGGCGGCCCGTGCATGACGTTCTCAATCGGCATGCGCGCGCCGTCGCAGGCCGAGCTGACCGGCGACCTGGCCGACTTCATCGCCGAGCACCTGCCCGAAGAATTGCGCTACGCCGACCCGGACCTGAAGCCGGCCACCGCCACCGGCGAGATCGACCGCGCCGCGATCGAGCGCCTGAAGGACGCGCTGCCGTTCGCCGCCGCCCTGCGCGACGACATGCTGCACGACTGGTTCGGCCGCTTCATCACGCGCTACCGCAACGCGCAGACACCGGCGCCGCTGGAAAAACCGCTGGGCGAGGCCGCGCTGGCCAAACAGCTCGACGCCGGCGCGCAGTTGCTGCGCCACCCCTGGTCGCGGCTGGCGTGGAGCCGCGGCAAGTCCGCCTGCACGCTGTACGCCAGCGGCCACGCCTACCCTGCCACGCCCGCGCTGGCACAGCAGTTGTGCGAGCAGCGCGCACTCACCGTCGACCGCAAGCTCGACGCCGTCGAACGCGACCTGCTGCTGGCCCTGGTCAACGACGGCCACCTGCTGCCACGCAAGTCACGCCGACGCCGATGAAGCTGCAGGACTTCCACGTCGAGATCGCCGACTGGTCACGCGAGGACCAGCGCACCGCCCTGCTCGACCTGCGCGGCACCGTGTTCATCCAGGAACAGGGCGTGCCCGAGCAGCGCGAGCGCGACGGGCTCGATGGGGATTGCTGGCACGTGCTGGCGCGCGACGACGCCGGCCGGCCGATCGGTTGCGGCCGGCTCACGCCGGCGCACAAGATCGGCCGCATGGCCGTGCTGCGGGAGTGGCGCAGTCGCGGCGTCGGCGCGGCGTTGTTGCGCGAACTGGTCGCCCGTGCCCGCGCGCAGGGCTGGCCGGAAGTGGCGCTGGACGCCCAGGTCAGCGCCATCGGCTTCTACGAGCGCGAGGATTTCGTCGCGTACGGCGAGGAGTTCGAGGACGCCGGCCTGCCGCACCGGGCGATGCGTCTGGGCCTGCTCGCGGATACCGACGAAACGAAGCCGCTGCGCGACCTCGGCGTGCTGCCCGCCGGCACGCGCGGCGAGACGGCCGAAGCGCGCCGGCAACTGCTGGGCGACGCGCGGCACCGGCTGTCGATCTATCTGCCGCTGCTGGGCAACGACAACTACGCCAGCGCGGAAGAGCTGGCCGAACTGCGGCGCATCGCGATCTCCGGCCGCGGCGCGCAGATCCGCGTCCTGCTGCACGACCCGGCCGCCGCGCTGCGCAACGACCATCGGCTGGTCGCGCTGGCGCAGCGCCTGTCCAGTGCGATCCAGATCCGCACGCCGGTGGAGGAGGCCGACCTGGCCTACATCTCGGCCTACCTGCTCAACGACGCCGGCGGCTATCTGTTCCTGCCCGAGGCGGATCGCGCCCAGGGCCGCGCCGCCCGCCACGACCGCGCCAGCCAGGCGCCGCTGCAGCAGCACTTCGACGAGGTGTGGGAGCGCGCCGAACCGGCCAGCGAACTGCAGGCGCTGGGCATTTAGTCGACACCAGCTGAACACTGGCTGGCCCGGCATCCGCGCCACCCATTTGCCCACGGTCAGGACAAAAGCGCATGAAACCCGCGGCCTGGGACGAAATGCCCGTTAGACCATCGTCGGATGGACCGGCCAAAGGGGCATTCCAGCCGGGTCGCGGGTTGCCGCGTCGCAGCAGGCAAAGGCTATAATTGTCCGGATTCTCCCCAGCCATCCGTACAAACGGCCTGTCGGGCTTGAAAACCGACCGGAAACCGCGACTTCAAAGGTCACACGGATCGCTGCAAGCATCCCTTCCCTGCCGGTGGTGACGTGACTACAAACCTGATCCGCGAGTTCTTCGAATCCTCCCAACTCGCTGGCGGCAACGCCGATTACGTCGAATCGCTCTACGACGCCTGGCTGGCCGATACCTCGGCAGTACCTGCCGAATGGGCCAATTACTTTGCAACCTTCAAGGGCCGCGAGTCGGGAGACGTCTCCCACACCGCGGCCATTGCGCGTATCGAGGCCGCACAGAAGCAGCGCCACAACGGCGTCGCCACCGTGCCGATGAGCGACGAGCACGCGCGCAAGCAGGCCGGCGTGCTGCGCCTGCTCACCGCCTACCGTTCGCGCGGCCACCTCGCCGCCGAGCTCGACCCGCTCGGCCTGACCGAGAAGATGCCGGCGCCGGATCTCGGCCTCGCCTTCCACGGCCTCTCCGACGCCGACCTGGACACCGAATTCGACACCGGCAACTACGCCGGCGGCGGCCAGCGCCTGAAACTGCGCGAGCTGCTGAGCCGCCTGCAGAAGACCTACGCCAGCACGATCGGCGCCGAGTTCATGCACATCAGCAACCACGAGCAGCGCAACTGGATCTACAGCCGGCTCGAGCAGGCCGCCGGCCAGAGCGGCCTGGACAAGGCCGGCAAGCAGCGCGTGCTGGACGGCCTCACCGCCGCCGAGGGCCTGGAGCGCTACCTCCACACGAAATACGTGGGCCAGAAGCGCTTCTCGCTGGAAGGCGGCGACAGCCTGATCCCGATGATCGACGACGTGGTGCGCGCCGCCGGCGACAACGGCATCAAGGAGCTGGTGATCGGCATGGCCCATCGTGGCCGCCTTAACGTGCTGGTCAACATCCTGGGCAAGCCGCCGAAGACCCTGTTCGACGAGTTCGAGGGCAAGTTCGAGCATCCCGACGACCCGGCGCACTCCGGCGACGTGAAGTACCACATGGGCTTTTCCGCCGACGTGAAGACGCCCAAGGGCGGCGTGCACGTGGCGCTGGCGTTCAACCCATCGCACCTGGAGATCGTCAACCCGGTGGTCACCGGCTCGGTGCACGCGCGCCAGACCCGCCGCCGCGACACGATGCACACGCAGTCGATGGCCGTGCTGATCCACGGCGACGCCGCGCTGGCCGGCCAGGGCGTGAACATGGAACTGTTCAACATGTCGCAGGCGCGCGGCTTCAAGATCGGCGGCAGCCTGCACATCGTCATCAACAACCAGGTCGGCTTCACCACCTCCAATCCGCAGGACGCCCGTTCCACCATGTACTGCACCGACCTGGCCAAGATGGTCAATGCGCCGGTGCTGCACGTGAACGGCGACGATCCGGAGGCGGTGATCCTGGTGACCCGGCTTGCGTATGAATTCCGCAAGACGTTCCGCAAGGACGTGGTGATCGACCTGGTCTGCTACCGCCGCCACGGCCACAACGAGGCCGACGAGCCGGCCGCCACGCAGCCGGTGATGTACCAGATCATCCGCAAGCGCCCGACCGCGCGCGACCTGTATCAGCAGCAGCTGGTGAAGGAAGGCGTGCTGGCCGATGGCGACGCACAGAAGCAGTTCGAGGCCTACCGCGATCGCCTGGAAGCCGGCGCGCCGATGACCGAGCTGGACACCGCGCCGGTCCGCGACGGCCACGTCGACTGGGCCCGTTTCCTCGGCGGCAAGCTGTCTGCGCCAACCGACACCACGGTGCCGAAACAGAAGCTGCAGGAACTCTCCGGCCAGATCCTCACCCTGCCGGCCGACCTCACCCTGCAGGCGCGCGTGGCGAAGATCTACGACGATCGCCGCAAGATGGCCGCGGGCGAGCTGCCGTCCGACTGGGGCTTCGCCGAGAACCTGGCCTACGCCACCCTCGTCGACGGCGGCTACGACATGCGCCTGGTCGGGCAGGATTCCGGCCGCGGCACGTTCTTCCACCGCCATGCGGTACTGCATGATCAGAAGGACGGCCACACGTACATGCCGCTGGCCACCGTGCGCGCGGGCGCCGATGTCGAGGTGATCGACTCGCTGCTCAGCGAAGAGGCGGTGATGGCGTTCGAGTACGGCCACTCCACCACCGACCCCGATACGCTCAACATCTGGGAGGCCCAGTTCGGCGACTTCGCAAACGGCGCGCAGGTGGTGATCGACCAGTTCATCAGTTCCGGCGAAGCGAAGTGGAACCGCCTGTGCGGCCTGGTGCTGCTGTTGCCGCACGGCTACGAGGGCCAGGGTCCGGAGCACTCCTCCGCGCGCCTCGAACGCTTCCTGCAGCTGTGCGCGATGGACAACATGCAGGTCTGCGTGCCGACCACGCCGGCGCAGGATTTCCACATGATCCGCCGGCAGATGCTGCGCGCCGCGCGCAAGCCGCTGATCGTGATGACGCCGAAATCGCTGCTGCGCCACAAGCTGGCGGTGTCCACGCTCGACGAGCTGGCCAACGGCAGCTTCCAGCTGGTGATCGGCGAGCATCGCGAGCTGGCGGCGAAGAAGGTCAAGCGCGTCGTGCTGTGCTCCGGCAAGGTCTACTACGACCTGCTGGAGGAAGCCGAGAAGCGCGGGCTGGCCGACGTGGCGATCGTGCGCGTCGAGCAGCTGTACCCGTTCCCGCGCGCCGAAGTCAGCGCCGAACTGGACAAGTATCCTTCCGCGAAGGAAGTGATCTGGTGCCAGGAAGAACCGATGAACCAGGGTGCCTGGTTCCAGATCCGTCACCACCTGCAGGCCTGCATCGGCAGCAAGCACAGTCTCTCGTACGCGGGACGCGCACGCTCGCCGGCGCCGGCCGCCGGCCACCACAATACCCACGTCGCCGAACAGGCAGCACTCGTCGAACAGGCGCTCAGCGCGCCGGTCGGCACCGACCACTCCGCGGAGTAAGACAAGCATGTCCATCGAACTCAAAGTCCCCGTCCTGCCCGAGTCCGTCTCCGACGCCACCATCGCCAGCTGGCACAAGAAGGCCGGCGACGCGGTGAAGCGCGACGAGAATCTGGTCGACCTCGAAACCGACAAGGTGGTGCTGGAAGTGCCCTCGCCGGTCGACGGCGTGCTGAAGGAGATCAAGCACCAGGTCGGCGACACGGTGAACAGCGAGCAGATCATCGCGATCATCGAGGAAGGCGCCGCAGCTGCGGCACCGGCACCGGCCGCTGCAGCGCCCGCACCTGCCCCCGCCGCGTCCGCGACGGCCGCGCCGAAGGCCGCCGCCAAGGGCACCGAGGACCTCTCGCCGGCCGGCCTGCGCGTCGCCACCGAAGAGAAGATCGACCCGTCCAAGGTCGCCGGCACCGGCCGCGACGGCCGCGTGACCAAGGAAGACCTGGTCAACTACGGCAAGGGCGGCAGCGCCCCAGCCGCCGCTGCAGCGCCGGCAGCGAAGCCGACCCCGGGTTCGCGTCCGGAAGAGCGCGTGCCGATGACCCGCATGCGTGCGCGCATCGCCGAGCGCCTGATGCAGTCGAAGAACTCGATCGCCATGCTCACCTCGTTCAACGAAGTGAACCTGAGCGAAGTCACGAAGATGCGCAAGACGCTGGGCGAAGCGTTCCAGAAGGAGCACGGCATCAAGCTCGGCTTCATGAGCTTCTTCGTCAAGGCCGCCGCCGAGGCGCTGAAGCGCTATCCGTTCGTCAACGCGTCGGTCGACGGCAACGACGTGATCTACCACGGCTACCAGGACATCTCGATCGCGGTGTCCACCGACAAGGGCCTGGTCACGCCGGTGCTGCGCGACGTGCAGGACATGAGCTTCGCCGATGTCGAGAAGGGCATCGCCGACTACGCCGTCAAGGCGCGCGCGAACAAGCTGTCGCTGGACGACCTGCAGGGCGGCACGTTCACCATCACGAATGGTGGGACTTTCGGATCGTTGCTCTCCACCCCGATCGTGAACCCGCCGCAGAGCGCGATCCTGGGCATGCACACGATCAAGGAACGCCCCATCGTCGAGAACGGCCAGATCGTCGCCGCGCCGATGATGTACATCGCGCTCAGCTACGACCACCGCATCATCGACGGCAAGGACGCGGTGCTGTTCCTGGTCGACATCAAGAACCAGCTGGAGAATCCGCAGCGGATGTTGCTGGGCCTGTAAACGCTTGAGCCCCTCTCCCGCCGGGAGAGGGGTTGGGGTGAGGGTTCGGTTGCGTCGAACACTTCACACCACACCCGAACCCTCATCCGGCGCTTCGCGCCACCTTCTCCCGACGGGAGAAGAAAAAAAGCAAAGAGAAAAACCATGAGCGAAAAATACGATGTCATCGTCATCGGCGCCGGCCCGGCCGGCTATGTGGCCGCGATCCGCGCCGCACAGCTGGGTCTGAAGACCGCCTGCGTCGACGCGTTCGCCGGCAAGGACGGCAAGCAGGCGCTCGGCGGCACCTGCCTCAACGTGGGCTGCATCCCGTCCAAGGCGCTGCTGGATTCCTCGCGCCAGTTCCACAATCTCACGCACAACTTCGGCGTGCACGGCATCACGGCCGACAACGCGAAGATCGACGTGCCGACCTTCATCGGCCGCAAGGACAAGATCGTCAAGCAGTTCACCGGCGGCGTGGCCCAGCTGTTCAAGGCGAACAAGGTCACGCCGTACTTCGGTACCGGCAAGCTGCTGAAAGGCAACAGCGTCGAGATCACCGGCCCCGACGGCACCAAGCAGACGATCAGCGCGACCAACGTGATCCTCGCCTCCGGCTCGGTGCCGATCGAGCTGCCGTTCGCGAAGTTCGACAACAAGATGATCCTCGACAACGCCGGCGCGCTCGACCTCGCCGAAGTGCCCAAACGCCTCGGCGTGATCGGAGCCGGCGTGATCGGCCTGGAGCTCGGCAGCGTGTGGAAACGCCTCGGCGCCGACGTCACCATCCTCGAAGCGCTGCCGGATTTCCTCTCCGTCGCCGATGCCGACGTGGCCAAGGTAGCCGCCCGTGAGTTCGCCAAGCAGGGCCTGACCATCAAGCTCGGTGCCAAGCTGACCAAGGCCGAGATCAAGAAGAAGGAAGTTGCCCTCACCTACGAGGACAAGGACGGTGCGCATGAACTCGTCGTCGATAAGCTGCTGGTCGCCGTGGGCCGCCGCGCCTATACGACCGGCCTGCTGGCCGAGGACACCGGCGTGAAGCTGGACGAGCGTGGCCGCATCGTGGTCGACGAGCACAACCACACCGGCGTCGACGGTGTGTGGGCGATCGGCGACGCCGTGCGCGGCCCCATGCTGGCGCACAAGGGTTCCGAGGAAGGCGTGGCGGTGGCCGAGTGGATCGCCGGCAAGGCCGGCCACGTCAACCTCGACACCGTGCCGTGGGTGATCTACACCGAGCCGGAAATCGCCTGGGCCGGCAAGACCGAGAAGCAGCTGAAGGACGAGGGCGTGCCGTACAAGGTCGGCAGCTTCCCGTTCGCCGCGATCGGCCGCGCCGTCGCGATGAACGAGGCCGTCGGCCAAGTGAAGATGATCGCGCACGCCGAAACCGACCGCATCCTCGGCGTGCACATGGTCGGACCGGGCGTATCCGAGCTCATCGCAGAGTGCGTGGTGGCGATGGAGTTCAAGGGCTCGTCCGAGGATCTGGCGCGCATCGTCCACGCTCACCCGACGCTCTCCGAAGCCGTGCATGAGGCCGCGTTGTCGGTCGACAAGCGCGCCATCCACAAGGGCAATTGACCGGCGCAAGCCGGTTGGCGACGGCCCGCTCGTGGCAACACAGGCGGGCCGTTTTCTTTGAAAGAAACGAATGGAGAGGAGTGAGAAACGAGAGAGAGCATGCAAGCGCACACTCTTTTCTCACTCCTCTCCACTCTCCACTCAGGTAAGCCCATGCCCCAACCTACCGCCATCTGCGTCTACTGCGGCTCCAGCAGCGGCAGGCATCCCGAGTACGCCGAGCAGGCACGCGCCTTCGGTACGGAAATGGCCCGGCGCGGCATCGCGCTGGTCTACGGCGGCGGCAAGGTCGGCCTGATGGGCGTGGTGGCCGACGCGGTGCTCGCCGGCGGCGGCAAGGTGGTCGGGGTGATCCCGCGCCAACTGGTGGAACTCGAGGTGGCCCATCCTGGCCTGAGCGAGCTGGTCGTGGTCGAGACCATGCACCAGCGCAAGACGCGCATGTACGAACTGTCCGACGCCTTCGTGGCCCTGCCCGGCGGCTTCGGCACGATGGACGAGATGTTCGAGATGCTGACCTGGGCGCAACTGGGCCTGCACCGCTATCCCTGCGCCTTCCTCGACGTGCGCGGCTACTACCGCGACCTGCGCACGATGATGGAGCACATGGTCGAGGAGAACTTCGTGCGTCCCGAGCAGCGCGACAGCATCTGGTTCGGCGACGACATGCCCACCCTGTTCGACTGGATGCAGGCCTACCAGGGCAGCTACATTCCCAAGTGGATCGACACCAGCAGCGTCAGCGCCTGAACGACCGCCGAGGGACATCGAGATGACCAGCTTCCGCGCGTTCCGCATCCACAATGACGACGCCGGCTACCGCGCCGGCATCGAGACCATGCATACCGGCGCACTGTCGCCCGGCGAAGTGCTGATCAAGGTTGCGTACTCCTCGGTCAACTATAAGGATGCGCTGGCCGGCACCGGCAAGGGCCGCATCCTGCGCACCTACCCGCTCAATGGCGGCATCGACGTGGCCGGTCACGTGGTCGCCTCGACCGATCCCGCATTCAGGGAAGGCGACGCGGTGCTGTGCACCGGCAGCGGCCTGTCCGAAACGCGCGACGGCGGCTACGGTGAATACGCGCGCCTCGACGCGCGCTGGACGATCCCGCTGCCGGCGGGCCTGAGCCTGCGCGACAGCATGATCATCGGCACCGCCGGATTCACCGCCGCGCTGGCCCTGCTGCGCATGCAGGACAACCGGCAGAGGCCGGCACTGGGGCCGATCGCGGTGACCGGCGCCAGCGGTGGCGTCGGCATGCTGGCGATCGACATCTTCAGCCGTGCCGGCTACGAAGTGCACGCCATCAGCGGCAAGGCCGATCACTTCGATGTCCTGCGCAGCCTTGGCGCCAGCGAGTGCATCGACCGCCACCAGCTCGCCTTCAGCGGCAAGCCGATGGACTCGGCCCGCTTCGGCGGCGCGCTGGACAACGTCGGCGGCGCCATGCTGAGCGGCCTGCTGCCGCTGATTCATCCGTACGGCAACGTGGCGATCTGCGGCAACGCCGGCGGCATCGCCTTCGACAGCACGGTGATGCCGTTCATCATCCGCGGCGCCAGCCTGCTCGGGATCGCCTCGGCCGGCACCGCGCGCGATCTCCGCGACCGCATCTGGCGGCACCTCGCCAACGACTGGAAACCCAAGCACCTGGATCGCATCGCCACGCGTGAAGCGGGCCTCGACGAACTGCCCGGCGTGTTTGCGCGTATGCTCGCTGGCGACTCGTTCGGGCGCACACTGGTGCGCATCGAAGGCACGGTTTGACGAAACCGCGCTTGGAAGTACCATCACCACGGCTTAGAATCAACGAAACTCGCAGGGGACTAACACCTTATGGCACGCATCCTGATCGTCGACGACTCCCCGTCGCAATTGCTGGGTATCAAGCGGATCGTCGAAAAACTCGGGCATGAAACCCTCTCGGCCGAAGACGGCGCCGCCGGCGTGGAAGTGGCCAAGCAGGAAATGCCCGACCTGATCCTGATGGATGTGGTGATGCCCAACCTCAACGGCTTCCAGGCCACCCGCACGATCAGCAAGAACGCCGAAACGGCGCATATCCCGATCATCCTGGTGACCACCAAGGATCAGGAAACCGACAAGGTCTGGGGCATGCGCCAGGGCGCCAAGGCCTATGTGACGAAGCCGATCAAGGAAGAGGAACTGGTCAAGGCGCTGCAGGAATTCCTGCCGGGCTGATCGTTGCCGACCCAGGTTCTCAGCTTCGCAAAAAACGGCGCCCGCAGGCGCCGTTTTCGTTTGCACCGGCCGCGGCGACTCAGCGGCGCGGGTCGAAGTCCCCGAACTCCTTGTGCAATGCCTCGTAGGCGGCCCGCTGACTGTCGTTGTCGGCCGCCGGCGCACGGATCGACAGCTCCACCAGCTGGTCGCCCGGATTTGCGCCTGGCATGCCACGCCCCTTCAGCCGAAGCTTGCGCCCCGACTGCGAGCCGGCCGGAACGCGCAGGTCGACCGTACCGGCCAACGTCGGCACCGGCACGGTGGCGCCCAGTGCCGCCTCCCACGGCGTGATCGGCAACACATGCACCACGTTGCGGCCGTCCAGGCGGAAGCGCGCATCCTCGCGGATACCCACTTCCAGCAGCAGATCGCCGTTCGGTCCGCCGGCCATGCCGGCCTGTCCCTGGCCGGACAGGCGGATCACCTGGCCCGGCTGTATCCCGGCCGGGATCTTCACTTCCAGCACGCGCTCGCCGCCGGCCGGGTCGTGCATCGCCAGCCGCGTGCGGCCGCCGTCGAACGCCGTCTGCAGGTCGATCTGCACCGAGGCCTGCACGTCGCGACCGCGACGCGGCCGCGGCTGGCCCCGAGGGCCGCCGGCCGCACCGCGGCCGAACAGGCTCTCGAAGAAATCGCTGAAGTCGCCATCGTCGCCGCCGCCAAAGCCCTGCTGTCCCTGCCAGCCCGGCGGCGGGCGGAACTGCTCGCCCTGCCGATAGCCGCCGGCGCGCAACTGGTCATACGAACGCCGCTTCTCGGCGTCCTTGAGTACTTCGTTGGCCTCGTTGACCGCCTTGAACCTCTCCTCGGCGCCGGCTTCCTTGTTCTTGTCCGGATGGTATTTGCGCGCCAGCTTGCGATACGCCGCCTTGATCTCGGCCTCGCTCGCATCGGGCTTCACACCCAGGATCTCGTAATAGTCTTTGAATTCCACCTGCCACTCCCCGACTCACGCAAAAACCCGCGGCGGATCGACTCCGCCGCGGGGTACCTCGCAGCCCGCCTTGCCTCAGTGGCTCGCGTTGATGGTAATGCGTCGCGGCGTTGCCTGGGCCTTCTTCGGTATCACGATCTCCAGCACGCCGAACTTGCCGTTCGCGGTAACGCCTTCGGCATCGGCACTGTCGGGCAGTGCGAAGCGGCGATGGAACGCGCCGCGGGCGCGCTCGACCCGCGTGAACTTGCCGTTCTGCTCGGCATTGCCTGTCTCGCGCTCACCCTTGATGGTGAGGATGCCCTTGTCCATGCTCACCTCGATCTGCGCCGGATCCACGCCGGGAATGTCGGCCAGGATCACGAAGCGCTGCTCGTCCTCGCGGATGTCCACGCGCGGCGCCCACTGACTGGTGACGACGTTGGACGCGTCGCCATCCTCCGGCTGCAGGAAGCGGTCGAACGCCTGCCGGATTTCCTCGGGCAGGGTGTTGCCCGTGTTCCAGATACCATGACGAACCAGATTCATCGTATGCCTCCTCGGGTTGGACTTGCGGTCAATCACCGCCTGCCCGAGAAAATAGGTGCTGCGGCGGACGATTCAAGGCGACAGCCCAGCGCCGCGCGATTAGCATGGCGGAGCCCCTCCCCATTCCGAGACCCGCATGAGCATCCAGCCCGGCGACACGATTCCCGATACCACCATCCAGGTCATCGACGGCGACATCCGCCCAGCCCAGTCCGCCGCCTTGTTCGCCGGACGAAAAGCGCTGCTGTTCGGCGTACCTGGCGCATTCACCCCGACCTGCTCGAACAAGCACCTGCCCGGCTATTCGGCGCACTTCGCCGAGTTCCAGCAACGCGGCATCAGCGTGATGTGCCTGGCGGTCAACGACGGTTACGTGATGCAGGCCTGGGCTGCTTCGCAGAAGGTCCCCGCAGGCCTGCTGATGCTGGCCGACGGCAACGCGAGCTTCACCCGCGCGCTGGGACTGGAGCTGGACGGCACCGCCTTCGGCATGGGCCTGCGCACGCGCCGCTTTGCGCTGTACGCGGAAGACGGCGTGGTGCGCCTGCTGCAGGTCGAGGCACCCGGCGAGCTGCGCCTTTCCAGTGCCGAGGCGATGCTGGCGGCCATCGCCCACTGAGGCGATCCGGGTCCGGCAACGAAAAACCCCGGCATCGCCGGGGTTTTTCGATTCAAACGTGTATCAGGCTCACTCGTCGGTGCCTGCCGGCTCGACCTCACTGGAACCGTCGTCACCGGCCGGTGCATCGGCGTCGACGACGCCGGCATCCTCGCCGTTGTCCTCTTCGGCCTCCAGCCGCATCACGCTGACCAGGGTTTCGTCGGCGGGCAAGCGGATCAGGGTGACGCCCTGGGTGTTGCGGCCGAGCTGCGAGACTTCCGCCACGCGCGTGCGCACCAGGGTGCCCTGGTCGGAGATCAGCATCAGCTCGTGCGCCTCGGTGACCTGCACGGCACCGACCAGCGCGCCATTGCGCTCGGAGCACTGGATGCCGATCACGCCTTGGGTACCGCGGCCCTTCTTGGTGAACTCGACCAGTTGGGTACGCTTGCCGTAGCCACGCTCGGTCGCGGTGAGGATGTCACCCTCGGCGGCCACGATCAGCGATACCACATGGGCGTCCTTGGCCAGCTTCATGCCGCGCACGCCGGCGGCGGTGCGGCCCATTGAGCGCACGGTGTTCTCGTCGAAACGATTGACCTTGCCGTTGGAGGCGAACAGTAGGATATCGCTGTTGCCGTCGGTCATTTCGACGTTGACCAGCGCGTCGCCGTCATGCAGCTTGATCGCCAGCTTGCCCTTCTGCAGCTGGAACGCGAACTCGGTCAGCGGGGTCTTCTTGACCGTGCCGTGCCTCGTCGCGAAGAACACGAAGCGATCGTCGGTGTATTCGCGCACCGGCAGCACCGCCTGCACCTTCTCGCCCTCGCCCAGCGGCAGCAGGTTGATGATCGGCTTGCCGCGCGCGCCGGGGCCCGCTTCCGGCATCTGGTAGGCCTTGAGCCAGTAGACGCGGCCGGTGCTGGTGAAGGTCAGCAGGGTGTCGTGCGTATTGACCACCCACAACTGCTCGACAACGTCCTCGTCCTTCAGCGCCGAGGCCGAACGCCCCTTGCCGCCGCGCTTCTGCGCGCGGTACGTGCTGGCCGGCTGGCGCTTGATGTAGCCCGTATGCGACAGCGTGACCACGACGTCTTCCGGCGCGATCAGGTCGAGTACGTTGAGGTCTTCCTGCGAATGCTGGATCTCGGTGCGGCGAGCATCGCCGAACTCGGCCTTGACCGCCTCCAGTTCCTCGCGGATCACTTCCAGCAAACGGTCGGGGTTCTCCAGGATCTCGATCAGGCCGCGGATGGTCTCCAGGATCTGCCGGTATTCGTCGGAAAGCTTCTCCTGCTCCAGCCCGGTCAGGCGGTGCAGCCGCATCGCCAGGATTTCCAGTGCCTGCGCCTCGGACAACTGGTAGCCGTCGGCCTTCAGGCCATCGCGCGGATCCATCTCTTCCGGTCGCGATGCCTCGGCACCCGTGGCCGAAAGCAGCGCACGCACCAGGCCCGCTTCCCAGCGCCGCGCCGTCATGCGCTCGCGCGCCTCGGCCGGCGACGACGAGGTCTTGATCAGCTCGATCATCTCGTCGATGTTGGCCAGCGCGACCGTCAGGCCCTCGAGGATATGCGCGCGGGCGCGTGCTTTGCGCAGTTCGAAGATCGTGCGGCGGGTGACCACTTCGCGACGATGGCGGATGAATGCCTCGAGGATGTCCTTGAGGTTCAGCAGCTTCGGCTGGCCATCCAGCAGCGCCACCATGTTGATGCCGAAGGTGACCTGCAGCTGGGTTTGCTGGAACAGGTTGTTCAGCACCACGTCGCCCATCGCATCCTTGCGGATCTCGATGACGATGCGCATGCCGTCCTTGTCGGACTCGTCACGCAGTTCGCTGATGCCTTCGAGCTTCTTTTCCTTGACCAGCTCGGCGATCTTCTCGATCAGCCGCGCCTTGTTCACCTGGTACGGCAACTCGTGGACGATGATCGTCTCGCGACCGTTCTTCTCGGTCTCGACCTCGGCCTTCGCGCGCACCAGGATGCGGCCGCGGCCGGTGCGATACGCCTCGATGATGCCGGACGAGCCGTTGATGATGCCGTAGGTCGGAAAATCCGGCCCCGGGATGTAGTGCATCAGATCGTCGATCGACAACGACGGCTCGTCGATCAATGCCATCGTCGCCGCAATCACCTCGTTGAGATTGTGCGGTGGGATGTTGGTGGCCATGCCCACTGCGATGCCGGCGGAGCCGTTGATCAGCAGACTGGGTACGCGGGCGGGAAGCACCAGCGGTTCGCGCTCGCTTTCGTCGTAGTTGAAACCGAAGTCGACGGTTTCCTTGTCGATGTCGGCCAGCATCTCGTGGGTGAGGCGCGACATGCGCACCTCGGTGTAACGCATCGCGGCAGCATTGTCGCCATCGACCGAACCGAAGTTGCCCTGGCCGTCGACCAGCATGTAGCGCAGCGAGAACGGCTGGGCCATGCGCACGATCGCGTCGTAGACCGACTGGTCGCCATGCGGATGGTATTTACCGATCACGTCACCGACCACGCGGGCCGACTTCTTGTACGGCTTGTTCCATGCATTGCCCAACTCGTTCATCGCGAACAATACGCGGCGGTGCACGGGTTTCAGGCCATCACGGACATCCGGGAGGGCGCGGCCCACGATCACGCTCATGGCGTAATCGAGATAGCTCTGGCGCATCTCGTCTTCGATGTTGACGCGAATCACTTCTTTGGCGAGCTCTGCCATCAATCGGCTTCCCTGATAACGAAAAAAGGACGCTGGCACCGCGCCTCAAGCGCGTGCGCAAGCGACCCGAAATCAACCCCGTGAGTGTATCACGAACGGCATCAAAAAGACAGGATTTAACTATTAAAAATCAATAACTTACGCAACCGTCCCGGAGCGTTCGAAAAGCATTCCGCGGGCTGTCGAAAAATTGACCAGCGCTGCAGTCGCCGAACCGGCGCCACGGCCAGCGCCGACTACCGGCGCAGCCCCGGAAAGCTCATCAGAATCTGCATGTCGACCAGCAGGCCAGGCGCGCCACCGGCCGCAAAAACGCGACAGTTTCAGCATCCAAACATTGCCTGCATGGCGATGCTGTTCGGTCGCTCGATCACGCCACGCTCGGTGACGATCGCATCGATCAGTTCCGCCGGCGCCACGTCGAACACGGGGTTCCACGCCTGCGCCCCCTCGACCACGGTACGGTGGCCGGCGGTGCTGAGCAACTCGGCCGGATCGCGCAACTCGATCTCGATTTCCTCGCCGCTGCCGGTGGCCATGTCGACGGTGGAGGACGGCGCCACCACCATGAACTTCACGCCGTGGTACTTCGCCGCGATCGCCAGCTGGTAGGTGCCGATCTTGTTCGCGGTATCGCCATTCGCGGCGATGCGGTCGGCGCCCACGATCACCCATTGCACGGCACCGGATTTCATCAGGTGCGCCGCGGCGGAGTCGGCGATCAGCTGGGCCGGGATGCCGTCGCGCACCAGCTCCCACATGGTCAACCGGGCACCTTGCTGCCATGGCCGGGTCTCGCCGGCGTAGACCCGCGCGATGCGCTCCGCCGCGACGCCGGCACGGATCACGCCCAACGCGGTGCCGTAGCCGGCGGTAGCCAGCGAGCCGGTGTTGCAGTGGGTCAGCACGCCCGAGCCGGGGGCGATCAACGCGGCACCCAGCTCGCCCATGCGGCGGTTCGCGGCCAGGTCTTCGTCCTGGATCGCCTGCGCTTCACGCAGCAGCGCGTCGGCGTCGGCGCCGGCCGCGATGCGCTTCTTCATCCGATCCAGCGCCCACATCAGGTTCACTGCGGTGGGCCGCGCCGCGCGCAACGTCGTCAGCACCGGCTCCAGCGGTGTGCCCTGCTGCGCGGCCATCGCCACGCCCCACGCCGCGGCAATGCCGATCGCCGGTGCGCCGCGCACGGCGAGGTCGCGGATCGCCTGGGTCACCTGGGCCGCATCGCGGCAATCGATCCAGCGTTCCGCATTCGGCAGGAGACGCTGATCGAGCAGGCGCAGGTGATCGCCCTGCCATTGCACGGCGCGGATGGAATCGTGGGTTTCGATGGGTGCGCTCATTTATTCATTATCGCCTGCCATGCATGTATTTCACACAACAGGCGAGCGCATGCCAGTGCGCTGTTATGCGCGCTGGCGCAACCACTGATGGATCGCCGGCGGCACCTCGCGCTGGGCACGGCCGGATACGTAGATGCCGATGTGGCCGCCCTTGAACGCAAGCTGGGTGTAGTCGGTGGTGCCAACATGCTTGCCCAGCGCACGCGAGGCATCCGGCGGCACCAGGTGATCCTGCTCGGCGAAAATATTCAGCACCGGCTGGGCGATCATGCCAAG